>NZ_JBVHLW010000003.1:6480-358677 GCF_055558795.1 Streptomyces sp. NPDC025618
GCCCCATAACACGAACCCCCCGCCCCCCCCCCCCCCCCCCCCCCCCCCCCCCCCCCCTCCCCCCCCCCCCCCCCCCCCCCCCCCCCCCCCCCCCCGGCCGCCTCAGCGCGTCGTGTAGCCGCCGTTGATGAAGAGCGTCTGGCCGTTCAGCCACCAGCCGTCCGTGAGCAGGAACTTCACGTACGGCACGATGTCCTCGATCTTGGTCAGGTCACCGTTCATCGCCGAGGACTTGTGGTACGCGATGGAGTCGTCCGTCTCGGCCGGGTAGAAGAAGCCGGTGTCCATCGGGCCGGGCGCGATGTTGTTGACCGAGATGTTCCGCCCGAAGAGCTCCTTCGACAGCGCCCGCGTGAAGTGCTCGACCGGTGCCTTGCTGCCCGCGTAGACGGAGTACAGGCCGGTGTACGCGGCGAGCAGCGAGGTCACGATGGTGACGATCTTCCCGCCGTCCTGGAGCCGCTTGGCGGCCTCGCGCATCATGAAGTAGGCCGCCTTGGAGTTGACCGCGAACATCCGGTCGTACTCCTCCTCCGTGACCTCCGTCATCGGCTTCTTGATCACCATGCCGGCGGTGTTCACCATGCAGTCGATCCTGCCGAAAGCGCCCTCGGCGACCTCGAAGAGTCCCTCGACCTCGGTCACCTTGGTCAGGTCGGCCTCGTGGACAACCGCTTCGCCGCCCGCCTTCTCGACGTCGGCGGCGGTCTTCTCGGCCGCCTCCTTCGAGGACGGGCTGTTGTAGTGGACGACGACCTTGGCGCCGTCCTTGCCGACTTCTCTGGCGATGAGACCGCCGAGATTCCTGGAGGCGCCGCCGATGACGACGACCTTGTCCTTGAGCGTGCGCGTGGGGCTGGGCATGGGCCTCTCCTGGAACGCGTGAATTGCCGGTATTGCCACGCTAGGAGCAGCTACCGGCGCGCGCCCGTGGGCAGGGCCCACACGAGGGGACCTCGGCGCTCACGACGCCCTGAGCAGCGCCGCGTCCTCTCTCCACTTGAGGATCTTGTCGAAGCTGACGACCGCGCCCGGGTGGCCCGGGCGGTTGCGGACCCGGACGTGGTCGGTCAGGGACTCGATAAGGAAGAGGCCCCTGCCGTGTTCGTCATGGGCGGGGGCCACGGGCTGCGGGGCCTGATGGGCGGTGCGCGGGCGACGCCGGTCGTGGCGGCGCGGCTGCTCCGGGAAGCCCGGTCCGGAGTCGGTGACCTCGATCCGGCAGGTGTCGCCGTCGATGAAGGCCGTCACCAGATATCCGGTGGAGGAGTCGCCGCCGTGCTCGACCGCGTTCGCACACGCCTCGCTGAGCGCCACCGACAGGTCGTAGGAGATGTCGGGATCGACGCCGGCCGTTTCCATGGTGCCGACCAGCAGTCGCCGGGCGAGCGGAACGCTCGCGGCCTCGCGCCGCAGATGGAGTGACCACCAAATGCTCATGCTCAGCCTCCTGGCCGCGGCTCGATATACCGATACGTATAGCCACCACCATCGACCCGTAAGCCTGTCGGATGTGTGAGACCGCTCATTCGGACGACGCGCCCGGCGGGTGCATCGGTGTATGGCGCTCGAACCCGCGTGCGCCCATGCGCCCCCCATGAGCGCCCCCTGCCGTAGGGAAGGGGTAAGTCCGATGGGATGATGGCGCGGCCATGCCTCATCCCGTCGCGCGCGCCGGCGCCGATCTGCGACTGTTCCGGGCCGCGGTGTTCACCGCGGCCTGTGTACTGCTGTCCGCGGGCGGGCATGTGCTGGCTTCCTGCGCGAGCGTGCCGCTGTGGACGCTGGGCGCGGCCTTCGTGGCGGTGTTCGCGCTGGTCGTGCCGCTGGCGGGACGCGAGCGTTCGCTGCCGGGCATCGCGGCCGCGCTGGCCGCCGGACAGCTCGCGCTGCACGCGCTCTTCGGGCTCGGCCAGCAGGGCGCCGGTACGGCGACCCGGCAGGCGGGCCCCGAGGGCCGGGTGATCGATTTCGCAGCCCGCCTGATCTGCAACCGGCCGCACCCGATGTCGGCAGCCGAGGCGCGCCGCGTCATCACGGACGCCGGGCTCGACCCGGCCGTGCACCCCGCGCGGATGGCCATGCCGCAACGCATGCCCATGGAGCCGCAGTCCACGCTGCACGCCCTGCTGCCCTCGCTGCCGATGCTGCTCGGCCACCTGCTGGCGGCCCTCGCGCTCGGCTGGCTGCTGCGGCGCGGCGAGGTCGCGCTGTGGCGGGTGGTCGGGCTCTCGGAGCGCTCCGCGCGCGGGATCGCGGAGGCGGCGCTCGTACGGGCGCTGCGCGCCGCGTTCACGCTCGTGCGCGCGCTGTGGGACCGGGACGCCGCCCGCCTGGCGGCGCCCGTCCGGGGCGCGTACGGCGACCATGAGCGCCCGGCGGCCGAACCGGCGCTCCAGCACTTCGTGATCAGGCGGGGACCGCCGCGCTTCGCCCTCGCGGCCTGACGACGCGACGCGCTCCAGCGATCCGGCATTCCGGCGGTCCTCTGTCCCGGCATGCGCGGATTCCGTCATCCCCGGGAAAAATTCCGGCATTTCGGGCAGGAGAGTCGTCGCACCGTGACCGCACGCGTGCCGTACTCCCCTTTTGTCCCCTCCTGCCTGTGGAGTGTTCCCATGAACGTCAAGACCGCTCGCCTGCGCCTCCCCGTCCTCGCCGGACTCACCGCCGGTGGCGTCCTGCTGCTCGCCGGACCCGCCTTCGCACACGTCAGCGTGCAGCCCGGCACCGCGGAGAAGGGCGGCTACAGCACCATCGCCCTCAAGGTGCCGAACGAGAAGGACAACGCCTCGACGGTGAAGCTGGAGCTCACCCTCGACCCCGAGCACCCGCTCGCCTCGGTGATGCCGCAGCCCGTGCCGGGCTGGGACATCAAGGTCGAGAAGTCCAAGCTCGACAAGCCGGTGCGGATGCACGGCGAGACGATCAACGAGGCCGTCACCAAGGTCACCTGGAGCGGCGGCAAGATCGACCCGGGCCAGTTCCAGCAGTTCCCGCTGTCGGTCGGCCAGCTGCCCACCGACACCGACGCGCTGGTCTTCAAGGCGCTCCAGACCTACTCCGACGACGAGGTCGTCCGCTGGATCGACCCCTCCAAGCCGAACGGCCAGGAGGCCGAGCACCCGGCGCCGACGCTGAAGCTCGTCGACAAGGCCGCCGCGAGCGGAGCCACGAAGGACGACAAGAGCGGGACGGCCGAGGCCGCCGCGGACAAGAGTGCCGACTCCTCCGACACCACGGCCCGCGCGCTCGGCATCGCCGGCATCGTCGTCGGTGTCGCGGGCGTGGCCTTCGGCGTGCTCGCCGGACGCCGTCGTTCCGCGGCCTGAGCCCCGGCCCGCGAGGGCGTGCGGAACCCGACCGCGCGCGGGCCCGGACGCACCCGACCCGTCCGCCCTGCGTAGGTTCGCTACCGCCCCTCACGGCCCCACCGGGGCGGCGCTCCCGACAGCGCGCCGCCCCCGTACCCCTGACCGACCCCTGGAGAAGAGCTCCATGCGCACCAAGACCCTGGGCGCGGCGCTGGCGATAGCCGCCGCGCTCACCCTCACCGCCTGTGGCGGTGGTTCGGACAGCGGCGGCGACAAGGCCGTCGCCGATGTCTCCGCGGCCCCCAAGAAGGCCGCCGCCATCACCCTGGACAGCCCGAAGGCCAAGCCGGACCTGGTCCTCACCGACACGTCCGACAAGAAGTACGAGCTGATCAAGGAGACCAAGGGGCACCCCGTGCTCCTCTACTTCGGTTACACCTACTGCCCCGACGTCTGCTCGACCGTCGTCTCCGACATGGCCGCGGCCGCGAAGAAGCTGCCGCAGGCCGACCGGGACAAGCTGAAGATCGTCTTCGTCACCACCGACCCCGACCGCGACACCCCCAAGCGGATGCGCGAGTGGCTCGACGCCCAGGGCGGCCAGGACATCGTCGGCCTGACCGGCGACTTCGACACCATCCAGGCGGCCGCCAAGCCGCTCGGCATCCTGGTGGAGAAGGCGAAGAAGGAGAAGGACGGCTCCGTCACCGTCAGCCATGGCGCCGAGGTCGTCGGCTTCTCGCCGAAGGACGACGGTGCCCATTGGATCTACACCGCGGAAACCACCGCCGACCAGTACGCCAAGGATCTCCCGAAGATCGTCAAGGGGGAGAACCCGTGATGCGCAAGTCCACCGTCGCCACCGCCGCCGCCATGCCGCTCCTGCTCGCCGGGGGGCTGCTGCTGATCACCGGCTGCCAGTCCGAGAAGGACGCCCTGAAGTCCCACAAGGCCGAGCTGTCCGTCAGCGGTGCCTACCTCCCGCAGCCCGCGATGACCGACATGGCCGCCGCCTACCTCACCGTCAAGAACGACGGCGGCGAGGCCGACCGGCTCACGTCGGTCACCAGCCCCCTCTCCGGTGACATCACCATGCACACCACCGAGGGCTCGCAGATGAAGCACGCGGGCGAGCTGGAGGTGCCCGCGAACGGCGAGCTGAAGCTGGCCCGCGGCGGCGCGCACCTGATGCTCGGCAAGCTCGACCACAAGCCCAAGGTCGGCGAGAAGGTCGAGTTCACGCTGCACTTCGCCACCTCCGGCGCGGTGAAGGTCCAGGTGCCGGTCGAGTCCGCGACGTTCCGCCCCGAGGGCTGACGTGCGATGAGAACCCTGACCACCGGGCGGCTGCCGGCCCTCTTCGGCATGCTGCTGGCCGCGCTGCTGTGCGCGCTGGGCCCGGGTGCGGCCACCGCGTCGGCGCACGCCGCGCTGACCGCCACCGACCCGGCCGACGGATCGGTGGTGCCGGCCGCGCCCCAGCGCGTGCGGCTCACCTTCTCCGAGGGCGTCCTGCTGAACGCCGACTCCCTGCGGGTCCTCGACCCGCAGGGAGCGCGCGTCGACGAGGGCAGGCCCGCGCACGTGGACGGCAAGTCCGACACCGCGGGCGTGGGCCTGCGGAGCGGGATCGCGGACGGCACGTACACCGTGGCGTGGCAGGCCGTCTCCGCGGACAGCCACCCGGTGGCCGGGGCGTTCACCTTCTCCATCGGCGCGCCGTCGAAGACGGTGGCGAAGGTGGCGACCGCCAAGATCGACCCGACCGTGGACACGCTCTACGGCATCGGGCGCTACGCCGCGTACGCCGGCTTCGTCCTGCTCGTCGGCGGCTGCGTCTTCGCCGGGGTGTGCCGCTCCTCGCGGGCCGTGCAGCGGATCGCGGTCGGCGGCTGGATCACCCTCTTCGTCTCCACGGCCGCGCTGATACTGCTGCGGGGCGCCTATACGACCGGCAAGGGGCCGGGCGCCGTCGTCGAACTCTCGCTCATCAGCGACGTGCTGGCCACCAAACCGGGGGCCGCGCTGCTGTCGCGGCTGCTCCTGCTCAGCGCGGCGGCCGTCTTCCTCGCCGTCCTCTTCGGCTCGTACACCCGCGAGGACGACGACCGCAGCCCCGGGGAGCGGCGGGACGTCGCCTACGGGCTCGCGATCGGCGGCGCCGTCGTCGCCATCGGGCTGGCGGCGACCTGGGCGATGGCCGAACACGCCTCGGCCGGGCTCCAGTCGTGGCTCGCCATGCCGGTCGACGTGCTGCACCTGCTGGGCGTCGCCGCGTGGCTCGGCGGGCTGGCCGCGCTGCTGGCCACGCTGTGGACCGGCGAGGCGATCACGCGCGCGGCCGTGCGGCGCTTCTCCACGATCGCGTTCACCTCGGTGTGCGTACTGGTGGCGACCGGGCTCTACCAGTCCTGGCGCCAGGTCGGCTCGTGGGGCGCGCTCACCGGCACGGAGTACGGGCGACTGCTGCTGATCAAGGCCGGGCTGGTGGCCCTCCTCGTCGGGACCGCGTACTTCTCGCGGCGCTGGACGGGGCGGCTCACCGACCGTGCGGAGCCCAGGAAGCCCAAGGCCACGGCGAAGGCGCCCAGAAAGAGCGACGCCTCCCCCGAGCGCGCCGCCCAGCTCGCCCGGCAGCGGGCCGCGGTCGCGAAGGCGGCCGGGCAGCGGCGGCGCGACGCGGACGAGGGCCGCAGCGGACTGCGGCGCTCCGTCCTGGCCGAGACCGCCGTCGCCGTCGTCCTGCTCGCCGTCACCACCCTGCTCACCGGCACCCAGCCGGGCCGCGCGGAGACCGAGCAGAAGGAGGCGGCCCGCAGCGCGTCCCCGTCGAACGCGGTCCCCACCGAGGTGAAGATCCCCTACGACACCGGCGGCACGAACGGGCGCGGCACGGCGACCGTCCGGATCGACCCCGCCCGCTCCGGCGACAACACCGTCGGCGTCACCGTGACCGACCCGACCGGCCGCGCCGTTGAAGTACCGGAGCTGGGCGTGTCGTTCACGCAGACCGAGCAAAAGATCGGCCCGCTGCGCGCCACGCTCAAGCACATCGCCCCCGGCCGCTGGGAGGCCACCGCCTTCCAGCTCCCCATGGCGGGCGAGTGGCAGCTCACCCTGACCGTACGGACCTCCGACATCGACCAGATCACGGAGCTCAGGAACGTGAAGATCAACTGATGGCTGAACAGACCGAGAAGCACGGAATGAGCCGCCGCCGGCTCCTGGGCACCGCCGGAGCGGCGGGTGCCGCCGGGCTCGTCGTGGGCGGCGCGGGCGGCGCCTTCGCCACCGAGGCCGCCCGGGACAAGCCGGCGCCCCTCGCCGGGGTCGGCACCACGTCCGTCCCGTTTCACGGGAGACATCAGGCGGGCATCGCCGACCCCGCGCAGGCGTGCGGCCACCTCCTCGCCTTCGACCTCGCCCCCGGCGCCGACCGCAAGGCCGCGGCGGCGCTGCTGCGGCGCTGGTCGGCGACGGCGGCCGACCTGACGGCGGGCAACGCGCCGAAGGGCGACGACACGGGCGTCGCGCTCGACGCCGGCCCCTCCTCCCTGACCGTCACCTTCGGCTTCGGCAGGACGTTCTTCGACCGGACCGGGCTCGCCGCCAAGCGGCCCGCCGCGCTGGAACCGCTGCCCTCCTTCACTGGGGACGCGCTCGACGCCAGGCGGAGCGACGGCGACCTGTGGGTGCAGATCGGCGCCGACGACCCGCTCGTCGCCTTCCACGCGCTCCGGCTGATCCAGAAGCAGGCCGCGGACACCGCCCGGACGCGCTGGCAGATGAACGGCTTCAACCGGACACCCGGCGCCACCTCCAAGCCGATGACCGGCCGCAATCTGATGGGCCAGATCGACGGTACGAACAATCCGAAGCCGACGGACTCCGACTTCGGCACCCGGATCTTCGTGCCGGACGACTCCGGCGACTGGATGGCGGGCGGTTCCTACGCGGTCGTACGGCGCGTCCGCATGCTGCTCGACAGCTGGGACCATCTGTCCCTGGAGCGCCAGGAGAAGGTGATCGGACGGCGCAAGTCGGACGGGGCACCGCTGTCGGGCGGCACCGAGACGACGCCGGTCGACCTCAACAAGATCGGCGCGGACGGCTCGCTGGCCATCGCCGGGGACGCGCACATCCGGGTGGCGGCCCCGGAGTCCAACCGGGGCGCGGCGATGCTCAGACGGGCGTTCTCCTATCACGACGGCTTCCTGGACGACGGCGCTCCGGACGCGGGCCTGCTCTTCATCGCCTGGCAGGCGGACCCGCGCAAGGGCTTCGTCCCGGTGCAGCGCAAGCTCGACCGGGGCGACGGCCTCTCGCGCTTCCTGCGCCACGAGTCGAGCGCGCTCTTCGCGGTGCCGGGCGGCTGCGCGGAGGGCGAGTACGTCGGACAGCGGCTGCTGGAGGGCTGACCCCGGGCGGTGCCGGGTGCCCCGGCTTCCCCAGGGGCACCCGCGGAGACCTGGGTAGTGTGGCGGGGCCCGCCCCGTACCCACCGCGAGGAGCGCCACGCGTGATGCCGGCCAGCCGCTACACCTATCTCGGACCCGAGGGCACCTTCACCGAGGCCGCCCTGCGCACGCTGCCGGAGGCGGCCACGCGCGAGCTCGTGCCCATGGTCTCCGTGCCGGCCGCGCTCGACGCCGTGCGCAACGGCGAGGCCGCGGCGGCGCTCGTGCCGATCGAGAACTCCGTGGAGGGCGGGGTCACCGCGACCCTCGACGAACTCGCCACCGGCGCCCCGCTGATGATCTACCGCGAGGTGCTGCTCCGGATCGCCTTCGCGCTGCTGGTGCGCCCCGGCACGGAGCTGGCCGGCATCAAGACGGTGACCGGCCATCCCGTGGCACAGCCGCAGGTGCGCAAGTGGCTGGCCGCGCACCTGCCGGACGCCGTGTGGGAGTCCTCCGCGTCCAACGCGGACGGCGCGCGCCTGGTGCGGGAGGGGCGCTACGACGCGGCGTTCGCGGGCGAGTTCGCGGCGGCGACGTACAGACTGGAGCCGCTGGTCAAGGACATCCACGACGCGCAGAACGCGCAGACCCGCTTCGTGCTCGCCGGGCGCCCGGCGCGGCCGTCGGCGCGCACCGGCTCGGACCGCACGTCGCTGGTCGTCTGGCTCGGTGACGACCATCCGGGAGCGCTGCTGGAGCTGCTCCAGGAGTTCGCGGCGCGCGGGGTGAACCTGATGCGGATCGAGTCGCGGCCGACGGGCGAGGGCATGGGCCGCTACTGCTTCTCGGTGGACTGCGAGGGGCACATCACCGACCGCCGGGTGGGCGAGGCGCTGATGGGGCTCAAGCGGACGTTCCCGAAGGTGCGCTTTTTGGGCTCGTATCCGCGGGCGGGCACGGAGGCGACCCCTGCGCCGCGGCCCGGGACATCGGACAGCGCGTTCCTGGAGGCGGCGGAGTGGCTGGCGCGGTGCGCGGACGGCGGGCTGGACGCCGGCGGGGCCTGATCGTCCGCGTATGATCGACGATCTTCGGCAGAGCCGCCCAAGATCATGATCCACAGAGTTATCCACAGGATCCCCCCGCCCTGGGGATAAGTCGACAGATCGAGGGTCCAGGAGCGCGATCCGGTCGGTCAAGGTCGACAAATCGCTCTAACCACAGGCTCGTCATCCACAGCGCCAAGCCGCACCCTGCGTGCCCAACACCCCTCATTCGTCAGCCGAATACCGGCCATCAACCCTTTAGGGCGAGGCAATACCACCCGAATGAGTGGCTAAGTGGGGTTTGGGTAGGCAATTCACGGTGCCGGAGAGGCCCGGATGGAACGTTCGATTCCGGCGTCCACAGATTCCGCGCACAGCCTGTGGACAAAGAAAACGGAGGATCCGACTCCTGTGGACAACAGCTCCGTCAACTCCCGCTCTCCACAAGGCCGATCGACCCACCGGACCGCCCCTATGCCCCATTTCGCCAAAAGCGCTGGAATTTCCCGGCACGGCGGCGGGCCCGGTTATTCACAGCCTTTTCCACTCTCCCCAAAATGGGACAAAACACAACGAAGAGGAATATCGCGTCGAGTGATCGCGCCCGCAACGGTAGCCTGGTGGGGTGATTGACCTTCGCCTGCTTCGTGAGGACCCCGACCGTGTGCGCGCCTCCCAGCGCGCCCGTGGAGAGGACGTCGACGTCGTCGACGCGCTGCTCTCCGCCGACGAACGGCGCAGGTCGTCCAGCGTCCGCTTCGACGAACTCCGCTCCGAGCAGAAGTCGCTCGGCAAGCTCATCCCCAAGGCCGCCGGTGACGAGAAGGCCGAGCTGCTGAAGCGGGCCGGTGAGCTGTCCGCCGCCGTCAAGGCCGCCGACGCCGAGCAGGACGAGGCCGCCGCCGAGGCGCAGCGCCTCCTGCTCCGGATCGGCAACATCGTCCACCCGGACGTCCCGCGCGGCGGCGAGGACGACTTCGTCGTCCTGGAGACCGTCGGCACCCCCCGCGACTTCGCCGCCGAGGGCTTCGAGCCCAAGGACCACCTGGAGCTCGGCCAGGCGCTCGGCGCCATCGACGTCGAGCGCGGCGCCAAGGTGTCCGGCTCGCGTTTCTACTACCTGACGGGCGTCGGCGCCCTGCTCGAGCTCGCCCTCGTCAACGCCGCCATCGCGCAGGCCACGGCGGCCGGTTTCACACCGATGCTCACCCCCGCGCTGGTCAAGCCGCGCGCCATGGAGGGCACCGGCTTCCTCGGCCAGGCCGCGCAGGACGTCTACCACCTGGAGAAGGACGACTTCTATCTGGTGGGCACCTCCGAGGTGCCGCTCGCGGCGTACCACATGGACGAGATCCTGGACGCTTCGCAGCTGCCCCTGCGCTACGCCGGCTTCTCGCCGTGCTTCCGCCGCGAGGCCGGCACGTACGGCAAGGACACCCGCGGCATCTTCCGGGTCCACCAGTTCGACAAGGTCGAGATGTTCTCGTACGTCGCGCCGGAGGACTCCGAGGCGGAGCACGCGCGCCTGCTGGAGTGGGAGAAGCAGTGGCTGAACAGCCTGGAGCTGCCCTACCAGGTGATCGACGTCGCCACGGGTGACCTGGGCTCGTCCGCCTCGCGCAAGTTCGACTGCGAGGCGTGGATCCCCACCCAGGGGAAGTACCGCGAGCTGACGTCGACGTCCAACTGCGACGAGTTCCAGTCGCGCCGCCTGTCGGTGCGCATGCGCGACGGCAAGACCGTCAAGCCGCTGGCGACGCTCAACGGCACGCTCTGCGCCGTCCCGCGCACGATCGTGGCACTCCTGGAGAACCACCAGCAGGCCGACGGCACCGTGCGCGTGCCGGAGGTGCTCCGCCCGTATCTGGGCGGCCGGGAGGTCCTGGAGCCTCTCGCCCGGTGAGCCGCGCACGCGTGGCCGCCGGGCCGCGGATGACGACGATGGCCGCACCGCCGCGCCACGCGGGCGGATGGGGGTGCCCCCGGACGGAGTCCGAGGGAGAAGCGAGGACGACACAGTGACTGAGCTGCCCTACCGCCTGATCGCTACCGATCTCGACGGCACGCTGCTGCGCTCCGACGACACCGTCTCGGAGCGCACCCGCGCCGCGCTCGAACGGGTGACGGCGGCGGGCGCCTCGCACATCATCGTCACCGGGCGCTCCGTCCCGTGGACGAAGCACATCCTCGACTCCCTGGACTATCAGGGACTCGCGGTGTGCGGGCAGGGCGCGCAGGTTTATCACGCGGGTGAGCACAGACTGCTGACGTCGGTGACGCTGGACCGGCAGCTCGCCGGGCTGGCACTCGCCAAGATCGAGGCGGAGGTCGGGCCGCTCTACCTCGCGGCCAGCCGCGACGGCATGGACGGCGACGTCCTGGTCGGCCCCGGCTACCGCATCCAGGAGGGCCCGCTGCCGGCCGTCCCGATCACGGACCCGGCCGACCTGTGGGCCGCGCCGCTGAACAAGCTCTACCTCCAGCACCCCGACCTGGACGACGACGGCCTCGCCGAGGTCGCGCGCGCCGTCGCCGGTGACCTGGTGGGCGTGACCATGGCGGGCGCCGGGATCGTCGAGCTGCTGCCGCTGGGCCTGAGCAAGGCCACCGGCCTCTCGCTGGCCGCGCGCCGCCTCGGCATGAAGGCGGTGGACACGATCGCCTTCGGCGACATGCCGAACGACGTCCCGATGTTCGCCTGGGCGGCACACGGTGTGGCGATGGCCAACGCGCACCAGGAGCTGAAGTCCGTGGCGGACGAGGTCACGGACTCCAACGAGGACGACGGCATCGCGACGGTCCTGGACCGCCTCTTCGTCTAAAGGCAGCTAAAGGCGCGTCCCGCGCTTCGCCTGAGACCGGGCCCGCCTCACCCTGACCGGGCCCGCCTCACCCTGACCGGGCCCGCTTCACCTGACGTCGGTCCCGCGCCCGCGCAGGGGCTCACAGGCCCTCCGCAGATGCTCGTGGCCGGCGGCGAAGTCCCACGGCGGGCGGCCGCGCGTCAGCGGCCCGCACACCAGCCCGATCGCCAGCGCGATCGCGTGGCCGACGTCCGTGTACGTCCCGCCGGTCAGCAGCGGCACCGCGAAGAAGAGCACCGCGCCCGCCAGATACGGCCACCGCCAGGGCCGCGGCACGCGGTAGGCGAGGATCCCGGCCGCCGCCGCCAGCCCGTACGAGACGCCTATGTCGACAACGTGCTTCATCGAGCGGGGCAGCGCGTGGTCCTGGATCGACAGCAGCACGACCTCCTGGCTCACGAGCGTGGCCACGACGTGCGCGACGGTGACCGTGACGAGCCAGCGCAGGGTGCCGATCCAGCGTTCGACATTGGCGTGGAAGATCTCGAAGAGCGCGACGTAGAGCAGGAACGACGACGGGTTCTCGATCCAGAAGCCGCTGATCAGCAGCGACTGCACGGGGTGCTTGTTCAGCTCGTGGATGTTGCTGCTGTTGCGGTGCAGGAGGAACGTCTCCAGGCCCTGGCTGGCCGCGGCGATGACGAGGCTGGTGACGCCGATGATCAGCAGCCAGATGTGGGTACCGGGCGCCGACCGCACCCAGGCGGACATCCGGGCGTACATCCGGAGGCAGGGTTCGCTGCGGAGCACCCTCCGAAGGTAGCCCGAAGAGCGTTCGTGCGCAGTTGTAGGATGACTGGGCAACCGGTTGAGTCGGAGAGAGCGGCAAGAGGAGCAGCGGAATGGCACTGCGTGCGGCGGGACGGCAGTCCCTGGTGGACACCGTCGTGGATCAGTTGCGCGCGCAGGTCGCCGCCGGGGAGTGGAAGGTCGGCGAGCGCATCCCGACCGAGCACGCGCTCGCCGAGCAGCTCCAGGTCGGACGGAACACCGTCCGCGAGGCCGTCCGCGTCCTCGTGCACGCCGGGATGCTGCGCTCCCGTCAGGGCGAGGGCACGTTCGTCGTCTCCATGGCCGACCCCGCCGAGATCATGCGCGGAGTGCGGCGCGCGGGCATCCGGGACGTCCTGGAGCTGCGCATCGCCCTGGAGGCGGAGGCCGCCCGGCTCGCGGCGCTCCGGCACGAGCCCGCCGACCTGGAGCGGATGCGTGCCGCGCTGGACGCGCAGGAGGCCCTGGAGGACACCGAGGGCCAACCCGGCTCGGGCGATCTGGAGCTCTACGCGGACCACGACATCGAGTTCCACAAGGCGGTCGTGGACGCCGCCCACAACAGCGCGCTGTCCGCCACCTACGCGTGGTTCAGCAGCTCCGTGCGCGAGGCCCTGCTCACCGCGCTCGACGACCGCGAGATGCCGCGCGTCCTCCACGGCGACCACCACGCCCTCATGACCGCCATCGCCTCCGGCGACCCGGACGCGGCGGCGCACGCCTGCCGCCTGCTGCTCGAACGTCCGAAGCAGGCGGTGGAGTCGCTCCTCTCGGAGAGCTGACCCCCCGCTCACCACGCCCCCTCACGTACCACCGCACTCCCTGGAAAGGCCCCCATGTCCGAAACGAGGTCGCAAGCACCACTGACCGTCACGGAAGACGCCGTGGCCGCCGGGGAGTTCGCGCCACCCGCTGCCGCCGCCCGGCGGATGCGGGCCCACCCCCTGCTCGTCCTGCTGGGCATCGTCCTGGCCTCGCTCAACATGCGGGCCGCGCTGGCCGGTGTGTCGCCGCTGCTCGGTGAGATCGGCGACCACTTCCACCTGGCGGCGACCGCGAGCAGCCTGGTGACCACCATTCCGCTCGTCTTCATGGGGCTCGGCTCGATCCTCGCGCCGAAACTGGCCCGCCGGTGGGGCACGGAGGCCGTCCTCTGCGGCGCGCTCGTCCTGCTGTGCGGCGGCATCCTGCTGCGCATCGCGCCACCGGTCGTCGCGCTGTTCGTCGGCTGCGCGCTCGTCGGCACCGCGATAGCCCTGCTCAACGTCCTGATGCCCGGCCTGATCAAGCGGGACTTCCCCGAGCGGGCGGCGGGCATGACCGCGCTCTACTCGACCGCGATGATCCTCGGCGCCACCGTCTCCGCCGCCAGCGCCGTGCCGCTGGAGAACGCGCTCGGCGGCTGGCAGGGCTCCCTCGCCTCCTGGGCGGTGCTGGCGGCCGTCGCCGCGGCCGCGTGGGCCCCGCAGGCCGTCCTCGCCCGCGGCGCCGCCCGCCAGGCCGCGACGGAGCGCCCGGGAGCCGCCCCGGCGCCCCGGGCGGCCGACGACGGGCCGCGGCTGACCCGCATCCCGCTCGCCTGGCAGATCACGCTGTTCATGGGCTCGCAGTCGCTCGTGGCGTACGTGATCATCGCCTGGCTGCCGACGATCTTCACCGACCACGGGATGAGCAAGGCGCAGGCCGGACTCGTCTTCGCGTTCAGCACGCTGGTGCAGGCCGTCGGCTCGTTCGTGGTGCCGATGCTCGCCGGCCGGATGCGCTCCCAGCGGTCGCTGGCGGCCGGTGTCGTGGTGTTCATGGCGGCCGGTGTCGCGGGCCTGCTCGTGGCGCCGGTCGCCGGCGCCTGGCTCTGGGCGACGCTGCTCGGCGTGGGACAGGGCGGCGCCCTGGGCCTCGCGCTGACGATGATGGTGCTGCGCACCCGCGACGCGCACACGGCGGCCAGGCTGTCGGGCATGGCACAGACCTGGGGCTATCTGCTGGCCGCCGTCGGCCCGTTCGCCCTCGGCGCCCTGCACCAGGCGACCGGCGGCTGGACCGTACCGATCGTGGCGCTGCTCGTGGTCTGCGCGGGTCTGCTGTGTCTCGGGCTGGGAGCCGGGCGCGATCGGAAGATCTGAGACGTTGGGATGACAGGGAGGCCCCCGGGGCCTCCCACCTGTCACGAGGAGAGCGCCACCCATGTACGTGCCTTCCCGGATCACCGTCCCCGCCGAACTCGCCGGCTTCCACGACACCTTCGACGGAGAGGTGGGGCGCGCCTGGGTCGCCGCCCTGCCGGACCTCGCGGCGGACTTCCTGGACCGCTGGGGGCTGCGGCTCGACGGCCCGGCCTCGCACGGCATGGTCGCGCTCGTCCTGCCCGTACGCCGCGCGGACGGCTCCCGGGCCGCGCTCAAGCTCCAGCCGGTCACCGACGAGAGCGTCGACGAACCGGCCGCGCTGCGCGCCTGGGGCGGCGACGGAGCCGTCGCCCTCCTCGACCACGACGCGGAGTCCGGCACGATGCTGCTGGAGCGGCTGGACGCCGACCGCTCCCTGCTGTCCGTGCCGGACGCCGAGGACGCCGTCCGTACGCTCTCCGAGCTGCTCGCCCGGCTGCTCAAGACCCCCGCTCCGGCCGGGCTGCGCACGCTGGCCGACGTCAGCGCCGCGATGCTGGCCGAAGTGCCCTCCGCCCTGCCCACCGTGCCCGACGCCGCCGAGCGCCGCGTGATGGCCGACTGCGCGGCCGCCGTACGGGAGGTGGCCGCCGAGCCCGGCGAAGGGCGGCTGCTCCACTGGGACCTGCACTACGCCAACGTGCTGGCGCCGCTGCCCGGTTCCGGCCGGGAGCCCTGGCTGGCCATCGACCCCAAGCCGCTCGTGGGCGACCCCGGCTTCGAGCTGCTGCCCGCCATGCACGACCGGTGGGACGACCTCACCGCGACCGGTGACGTGAGGGGGGCGGTCCTGCGCCGCTTCGACCTGATGACCGAGGTGCTCGGCCTGGACCGGCGGCGCGCGGCGCGCTGGACGCTCGGGAGGGTGCTCCAGAACGCCCTGTGGGACCTGGAGGACGCCGAGGACGGCGAGGTCGTCGCGCTCTCGCCGGTGCAGCTGGACATAGCGCGGGCACTGCTGGACGAGCGCGTGTAGGCGGCGACTCGGCGATAGGTAAGGGGCGGTCTCCTATGGAGACCGCCCCTTACCTCGTCCGTCCTGTGTCACTCCTCGCCGGCGAGCGTGAGCGTGCGCAGCTTCCGGCTCGCGTACCAGGTCGCCGCGGCGGTGACGGCGATCAGCAGGGTGACCGCGACGGGCAGGCCGACGTCCGAACTGACCGCGCCCTCCGCGCCGATCCTCTGCGCGAGGGAGAGCGACCACTGCTGGACGCTGAGCGTGCGGGCGCCGGGGATGAGGCTGCCGAAGAGCGTCTCCCACACCAGGGCGTAGACCAGGCCCGCCACGACGGCGTGCCGGGTGACGGTGCCCAGCAGCAGGAAGATCGCGCTGTAGGCGACGGAGGCGACCGCGGCGGCCACCGCGTAGGCCACGGCGATCTGCCGGCTGTTGCCGTTCAGCACGAAGCCCGCGATCAGGGTGGGCACCGCCGAGAAGGCCACGGTGACGCTGATGGCGACGATCAGCTTGGTGAGGATGACCGTGTGGCGCGGGACCGGCTTGGAGAGCAGATAGATCACCGAGCCGTCGTCGATCTCCGGGCCGATCGCTCCCGTACCGGCGATCACGCCGATGAGCGGCACCATGGTGGCCAGCGCGAAGCCGCCCAGGACGTTGGTCGCGGTGTCGTCGTCGGCTCCGGTCAGCGCGCGGATGACGGCGGAAATGACGATCAGGAGCGCGGGCAGCGCGAAGAGGATGAAGGCACGGCGGCGGCCGAGGAGCCCCCGGTAGGTGAGCCGGGCGACGGTCGGGTGATACATGGCGCCAGGGCTCCTTTCAGGCCGCTACGAGATAGGAGAAGACCGATTCCAGGGACTCGTCGGAGGGCGAGACCGTCAGGAGCCGGATGCCGTGCGCGCGGGCGAGCCGCGGCAGCAGGGTGGTGAAGCGGTCGAAGTCGACGGCCTGGACGCGCAGCGCGCCCTCCTGGACGTCCACCTCGATGCCCGAGGTCGACGCGTCGGCGATGAGCGCGGCGGCGAGGGCCCGGTCGTCGCTGGAGCGCACCAGATAGCGGTGCGGCCGGTCCGTCATCAGCCGGCGGATCTTGCGGAAGTCGCCGGAGGCCGCGTGCCGCCCCGCGACGACCACCTCGATATGGGCGGCGAGCTGCTCGACCTCCTCCAGGATGTGGGAGGAGAACAGCACGGTGCGGCCCTCGGCGCCCATCTGGCGCAGCAGGTCCATCAGTTGCATGCGCTGCCGCGGGTCCATGCCGTTGAACGGCTCGTCGAGGAGGAGCACGGACGGCTCGTGGACGAGCGCGGAGGCCATCTTCACCCGCTGGCGCATGCCCTTGCTGTACGTGTCGATCCTGCGGTCCTGCGCGTACTCCATCTCGACCGTGGCGAGGGCACGTTGGGCCTCCTTGGCGCCCAGGCCGTGCAGCTCGGCGTTGGCGCGGACGAACTCCAGGCCGGTCAGGAAGTCGTACATCGCCTCGCGCTCGGGGACGAGGCCGATCTCGCGGTAGACCTGTTCGTTGCGCCAGATGGTCTTCCCGTCGAGGGTGACGGTGCCGGTGGAGGGCGCGAGGAAGCCGCCCATCATGTTGATGAGGGTGGATTTGCCGGCGCCGTTGGGGCCGAGCAGACCGGTGACGCCGGGGCCGACGGTCATGGAGACGTCGTTGACGGCGACCACGTTGCCGAACCAGCGGGAGACGTTGTCGATGTGCAGAGTCGTCATGGGCGCGGCCCATTCCTTCGGAGGGTGGCGGTGGGCGGCGGGAGGGCGGTCACAGCCCGGCCTTTCGGTAGCGGCGCAGCAGCAGCCCGAACGATCCGGCGATCAGCGCGAGCAGGACGACGGCGTAGACGACACCGGTTCCGGTGCCGGGGCCGTTGCCGCCGGGGAAGGCGGAGGTGGCCGAGAGGAACGCCGTCTGGACGCCGTCGATGATGGTGATCGGCGAGAACAGGCCCATCCAGCTGATCGCCCCGGTGTTGTCGCGGTCGAGCGCGATGCCCTGCACGGTGGAGACCGCGCCGTAGGAGATCGTCAGCACGGCGACGACGGCGGCGACGCCGAAGCCGCGGCGCGGTGTGACGGCGGCGACCACCAGGCCGAGCCCGGCGAAGAGCAGGGACAGCAGTGCCACGGAGACCAGTCCTTGCACGAAGCCCTCCGTCTGCGCGGTGAAGTCCAGCTTGGCGAGCAGGGCGCCGACGTAGAGGATCAGCAGAGGCGCCGCGGTGAGGATGAACAGGGCGGAGGCCATCGCGGCGAACTTGGCCACCACGTAGTCGATCCGCTCGATCGGCCGCGAGAAGTAGAGCGGGATCGTCTTGAACCGCAGGTCGCGCGAGACGGACTGCGGGGCCTGCGCGGCGAGGTAGAGGCCGATGACGGCCTGGAGGATGATCGCGTAACGCGTGTACTCCACCGGCAGTCTGGTCGCCTTCGTCGTCACGGCGACGGCGACCATGATGGCGGCGGGGACGCACATCACGCCGAACAGGATCATCGGCAGGACCTTGGACTTCGCCGACCGGCCGAGGCCGTAGGCACCGCGCAGGCTCTGCGAGAAGAGCGAGCGGCGGGCGTATGCGCGGCCGAGGCGGGGCCCGGAGTAGTTGCGGTAGCCGATGTTGTGGATGACGTCCTGGGCGGGCGCCGTGATGCTCTCAGGCGGCATCGGAGCTGCCCCTTTCGTGTGCGCTGTCGGCGCTCTGGAAGACCTCCGCGATGCGGTGCCTGCGCTGTTCCATGCGGACCAGGCCGAGGCCGAGGTCGGTCACCGCGTCGCGCACGGTGTCGTAGGTGTCGTCGCCGGTGACGTCGACCAGGACGACGTGGCCGGAGCCGGCCGCGGCGAACTCGGCGGCGCGGCCCACGGGCTGGACCGTCAGCCCGGCCGCCGTCAGCGCGCCGATGAGGGCGGACGTGCCGTCCGGATGCGTGTCGGAGTCCGTGACCTCGACCGCGAGCGAGCCCGTGGCCTGGGTGAACTCGGCGGTGGTGGAGGACCGCAGCAGCTTGCCGCCGTCGATGACGACGACCTGCTCGCAGGTGCGCTCCAGTTCGCCGAGCAGGTGGGAGGTGACCAGGACCGAGATACCGAAGTCGGAGTGGACCCGGCGGATCAGGGCGAGCATCTCGTCACGGCCGACCGGGTCGAGGCCGTTGGTCGGCTCGTCCAGCAGCACCAGCTGGGGGTCGTGGACGAGCGCCTGGGCCAGCTTGACCCGCTGCTTCATGCCCGTCGAATAGCCGCCGATGGGGCGGTACCGCTCCTCGTAGAGCCCCACGTGGCGCAGGGTGTCGGCGGTGCGCTCACGGGCGGCGCTCGCGGGCAGCCCGGACATCCGCGCCATGTGGACGACGAACTCCGTCGCCGAGACGTCCGGCGGCAGGCAGTCGTGCTCGGGCATATAGCCGACCCGCTCGCGGATGGCGGCGCCCTCGGTCGCCACGTCGAGGCCGAGCACCCGGGCGCGGCCCTCGGTGGCCGGGGACAGCCCGAGCAGGATCTTGATCAGCGTGGACTTGCCGGCTCCGTTGGCACCCACCAGGCCGGTCACGCCCGGCGTGATGTCGACGGACAGCCGGTCGAGCGCGGTCACCCGGGGGAACCGCTTGCTGAGGCTTTCGGTAGCGATCACAGTCACGCCCTCGACGTTAGTGGCCTGCGCCACAGCGGTCGTCAGCCCAGATGAGGGGATGCGCGTAGTCCTCGGGTCTGACATGCCCGTAGGGGAGGCGGGGGTGGCGAAAGGGGGGAGAGCCACGGCCCATGGGTTACCGAAAGTTATCCACAGGCCGTGCACAACCCTTGACGTAGCCGCGGAGCATTGTCACATTCATCAGTGTCAAGTTGCGGAACGCTCCTCCGGCTGCTGTCCGGGGGCCCCGGCAGGCGGGACGGACGGTTGACGATGACCTCAGCAGTGGCTCGGGAACTCACCGCGGAGTTGCGGGGGTTCAGGCAGGTGCAGCGTCTCGCGTACGACTGCGCGGAGGCGGTGGCGGCGCAGCTGCGGCCGGGGGTGACCGAGCGCGAGGCGGCGCGGATGCAGCGGGAGTGGCTGCGCGAGCGCGGCGTGCGGGACTGGTTCCACCTGCCCTTCGCGTGGTTCGGTGACCGCACGGCGTTCGTCGGGTTCCGGGTGCCGCTCCAGTTCTTCCCGACGGACCGCAGGCTGGAGCCGGGGATGCCGTTCATCCTCGACATGGCCCCGGTGCACGGCGGCTTCACCGCCGACATCGGCTACGCGGGCTGCCTGGGGCCCGATCCGCTGCACGAGCGGATGACGGCGGATCTCCCGGCGTACCGCGAGCTGATCCTGCGCCAGGTGCGCGAGCGGCGCTCCCTGCGCGAGATCTACGAGAACGTGGACCGCCTCATGGTCCGCCACGGCTATGCCAACCGGCACCGCGCGTATCCCTTCGGCGTCATCGCCCACAAGGTGGGCCGCGCGCGGGAGCGCCGCTGGTCGCCCCAGCTCTTCGGGTTCGGCACCCAGGCGCTCAAAGGGCTGGCGTCCGACGCCGTCCGCGGGCACCGGGAGGGCTGGTCACCGCTGTGGAGCCCGCACCGCTTCTCCGATCACCCGCCCCGGCCAGGCCTGTGGGCGGTCGAGCCCCACATCGGCTTCCGGGGCACCGGCGTGAAGTTCGAGGAGCTCCTGGTGGTCACCGACTCCCGGGACCCCGAGGAGAGCGCCTTCTGGCTCGACGATGACCTGCCGCACGTGCGGCGCGCGCAAGGGGAGAGGGCCGCATGACCGGACACGACACCGGACTCGAGGGCGCGCGGGAGCGCCGGGTCCGCACGGGCGGGATCGAGCTGTGCGTCGCCGAGCTGGGCGACGCCGAGCGGCCCACGGTGGTGCTGCTGCACGGCTATCCGGACAGCAAGGAGGTCTGGTCGGCGGTCGCCGCGCGGCTGCGGGACCGCTTCCACGTGGTGCTGTACGACGTGCGCGGCTGCGGGCGCTCCACGGCACCGCGGCCCCTGCGCGGCGGGTTCACGCTGGAGAAGCTCACGGACGACTTCCTGGCGGTCGCGGACGCGGTGAGCCCGGACGCCCCGGTGCACGTGGTCGGGCACGACTGGGGGTCCGTGCAGGGCTGGGAGTTCGTGACGGTGGGGCGCACGGAGGGGCGGATCGCGTCCTTCACCTCCATCTCCGGCCCGGGGCTCGACCACCTCGCGCTCTGGTTCAGGAAGCGCCTCACCCGGCCGACCCCGCGCCGCGTGGCCCACCTGCTCGGCCAGGGCGCCCGGTCCTGGTACGTCTCGGCGCTGCACACCCCGGCCGTGCCGGAGGCGGTGATGCGCGGGCCGCTCATGAAGCAGTGGCCGAAGATCCTGGAGCGCTCGGAGAAGGTCCCCTCCGACGGCTATCCGACGCCCTCGCTGCCCGTCGACGCGGCGCACGGCGCGTGGCTCTACCGCGACAACGTCCGCCCCCGCCTGCGCAGGCCGCGCACCGACGCCTACGCCCACGCGCCGGTGCAGCTGATCACCCCGACCGGCGACGCCTTCCTGTCGATGCGGGTCTACGACGACCTGGAGCAGTGGGCGCCGGGCCTCGTCCGGCACACCCTGGCCGCGAAGCACTGGGTGCCGCGGACACGCCCCGATCAACTCTCGGCCTGGATCGCCGAGTTCGTCACCCTCCATGAGCGGAGCGGCGCCGAGGGCGCCGCCGGGGCACAGGGCCCGGTGGCGCGCGGGGTGCGGCGGGCCGTGGCCGACAGCCCCTACGCCCAGGCGTTCGGCGGCCGGCTGGTGCTGGTGACCGGCGCGGCCAGCGGCATCGGCCGGGCCACCGCCTTCGCCTTCGCGGAAGCGGGCGCGCGGGTCGTCGCGGTCGACCTGGACGCGGAGGGGGCCACGCGCACGGCCGAGATGGCACGGCTGATCGGCGCCCCCGAGGCATGGGGGGAGTGCGCCGACGTCGCGGACGAGCAGGCCATGGAGAAGCTGGCCGCGAAGGTCGCCGCCGAGTACGGCGTGGTGGACGTGCTGGTCAACAACGCCGGCATCGGGCTGTCCGGGGCCTTCCTGGACACCTCCGCGGAGGACTGGCGGAAGGTCCTCGACGTCAATCTGTGGGGCGTCATCCACGGCTGCCGGATCTTCGGCAAGCAGATGGCCGAGCGCGGGCAGGGCGGCCACATCGTCAACACCGCCTCCGCCGCGGCCTTCCAGCCCTTCAAGACGCTCTCGGCCTACAGCACCTCCAAGGCGGCCGTGCTGATGCTCAGCCAGAGCCTGCGCGCCGAACTGGCCGGACAGGGCATCGGGGTCACCGCGATCTGTCCCGGCCTGGTCAACACCAACATCACCGGGACCGCGCGCTTCACGGGCGTCCCGGAGGAGGAGCAGCGACGCCGCCGGGAGAAGGCCAGCCGGGCGTACGGCAGGCGCAACTACCCACCGGAGAAGGTCGCCGACGCCGTCCTGCGCTCCGTGCTCCGCGACCAGGCCGTCGTCCCCGTGACCCCCGAGGCGCACGGCGTCCGCTTCATGTCCCGTTTCGCGCCGCGGGTGCTGCGCGCCATCGCGCGGATCGACCCACCGCTGTAGCGGAAAGCCCGCAGAGGAGCAGAGATGAACCACGGTCACAGCGGCGGCCACCCCATCGCCCCGCGCCGCGTCGCCTTCGACTGGGACGACACCCCCCTGCACTGGATCCCTGACGAACCCACCGCCACCCACGTCATCAACGTCCTGCACCTGCTGCTGCCCGCCGGGGAGCGGTGGTTCGTCAAGGTGTTCAAGGAGGCCCTGCCCCTCGTGCGGGATCCGGAACTCCTCAAGGACGTCAAGGGATTCATGGGCCAGGAGGCCACGCACAGCGTCCAGCACGCCTATGTGCTGGGCCACCTCGCCCGGCAGGGCCTGGACACCGGCCCGTACACCCGCCATGTGGACTTCCTCTTCGACGCCCTGCTCGGCGACCGGCCGCCGCTCGGCCTCCCGGTGACCGCCCGGGAGTGGCTGCGCTTCCGGCTCTCGCTGATCGCCGCCATCGAGCAGTTCACCGCCGTGCTGGGCAACTGGGTGCTGCACGCGGACGGCCTGGACCGGGCCGGACCCGACCCCGTCATGCTGGACCTGCTCCGCTGGCACGGCGCGGAGGAGGTCGAACACCGCTCGGTCGCCTTCGACATGTACGAACACTGCGGCGGCGCCGAGGCCGGGCGCTATGCCCGCCGGGTCCTGGGCATGGCCTTCACCGCCCCCATGCTGTTCTACCTGTGGGGCTGGGGAGCCGCCTATCTGATACGGCACGACCCCCAGCTCGCGGGGCGGCTGCGCTATTCGCTGCGCGAGCACGACAGGGCCGTCGCCAAGGGCCTGCTGCCCAGCTGGCGGGAGCTCGGCTCGGCCGTACCCCGATATCTGCGGCGGTCGTACCATCCCTCGCAGGAGGGGTCGCTGCGCCGTGCCGTCGAGTATCTGGCGACCTCACCCGCGGCACGGTCCGCGGCGGGCGCGATCGGCCGCGCGGCCATCTCGTAAGGAGCGCCCCTGTGACCACGAAGCACGTGCGAAGGCCGGAGTCCGGGCCGGCGGCGGTGCCGTCCGCTCCGGCCCCCGGCCCGGTGCTCGAACAGCCCCACCCCGACGAGCCGCCGGGCCGGATGGCCGTCGAGTACCGGATCGACGACCTCGCCCACCACAGCGGGGCCACCGCCCGCACGATCCGCGCCTATCAGGACCGGGGGCTGCTCCCCCGGCCCGAGCGGCGCGGCCGCGCCAATGTCTACGGCGAGGCCCATCTGGCGCGGCTCCAGCGGATCGCCGGTCTCCTCGACCGCGGCTACACCCTCGCCAGCATCAAGGAACTCCTGGACGCCTGGGACGCGGGCCGTGACCTCGGCGGGGTCCTCGGTCTGGTCGCCGAGGTCGACGGCCCCTGGACCGACGAACAGGCCGAACGGATCACGCGCGCGGCGCTGGACGAGCGGTTCGGCGGCGCCCAGGACGACGACGCCGTATCCGAGGCCGTACGGCTCGGAGTGCTGGTCCCGGTCGCGGACGCGCCGGACGAGTTCCTGGTGCCGAGCCCCCGCGAACTCGCCGTCGCCGCCGAGCTCCACCTCGCCGGGGTGCCGCTGCCCGCGATCTCCGGCCACCTGCGCGAGCTGCGCACCCACGTCGAGCACATAGCCGCGCGCTTCCTGGACTTCACGACCGAGCACGTCTTCCACCAGTTCTTCGACCACCCGCCGACCGACGAGGAAGCGGCCGAGGCCGCGGCGCTGGTCCGCCGCCTGCGCCCGCTGGCCCAGCAGACCGTCGACGCCGAACTGGCCCGCGCGATGCGCTCGTTGGCCACCAGCTATCTCCGCCACCGCCTGGAGGAGCACGGAGAATCGGAGCCCTTCGCCGCCGAACCGGCGGAGGATACGGCCGCCGAGCCCCTCAGCACGGGACCGGCCCCCTTGCCGCTTCCCGCCCCCGCCGCCCAGCCGCACACCCACCGGAGCCTTCGGCTCCCCGTCCACACCCTCGAAGCCGTGCGCGAGCTCGTCGGGGAGGAGCACGTCGCGGCCTTTATCGCCGCCGCCGCCGAGCGCGAGGTGCAGGCCCGGGTGATGGACGGCCTGCTCCCGCGCGACTGATGCCGCCGCCCGCGCCGTCAGTGGGCCGCTGCCGCCGTGAGCCGGGCGCGGACCCGGTCGGGGTAGCGGGCGGTGAATACCGCGGGGAGGACGAATCCGGCGGCCTGGACCGGGATGGACACCTCGCTGCCGAGACCGGTGGCGGCGACCACGGTCATGACGGCGGCGGTGAGGGCGAAGGCCCCGGCCCATACCGAGGTGAGCACGACGTTGATCCGGCGGAAGACCGGGTTGTCCCAGACCTCGGGCGGCGCCTGACGCTTGGCTATCCCCGTGGTGAAGGGCCGCCCGACAGCCAGCGTGGCCCAGGCGGTGAGGGCCAGCCAGCCCAGCGAGAGGGCCCCGACGAAGTGGCGCAGCCCGCTCTGCGGGAGGGCGAAGGCCAGCGTGGTGAGCGCGGCGAAGAAGAGGACTGTGCTGCGCTCCAGGATCAGCGAATCGGCGGCCACCCCCGCCTTGTGGTCCTTGACCAG
Organism: Streptomyces sp. NPDC025618; assembly: GCF_055558795.1. Lineage (NCBI taxonomy): Bacteria > Bacillati > Actinomycetota > Actinomycetes > Kitasatosporales > Streptomycetaceae > Streptomyces > Streptomyces sp. NPDC025618. The sequence continues at coordinate 31,100 of NZ_JBVHLW010000003.1, forward strand.
CAGCACGAGACCCGCGCCCAGCCCGACGGCCGCGCCCCACTGCCAGCCCCAGGACGAGACGACAGCCAGCGCGATCCAGGGAATGAAGCCACGCAGATAATTCATGAAGCTCTCCTCAGCCGATGCGGTGTACCCCCCGGTTGGCCGCCCAACCGATATTCCAACTATGACATGTCAGAAGTGGAACGTCCACCCTTGACGGGTCACCAGTGGAAGTTAGAGTGAGGCCATGAGCCTGAGACACGCGATGCTGGGACTGCTGGCCGACCGGTCGGCCAGTGGCTACGACCTGATGAAGCGGTTCGAGACCTCCCTCAGCAATGTCTGGCCGGCGACCCAGAGCCAGGTATACGGCGAGCTGGGCAAGCTCGCGAAGGGCGGTCTGCTGGAGGTCGCGGCGGAAGGCCCTCGCGGCCGCAAGGAGTACGCCATCACCGAAGCGGGCCGCGCCGAGCTGCACAGCTGGCTCACCGAGCCGGACCCGCAGCAGGCTCGCCGCAGCGACGCGCTGCTGCGCGTCTTCTTCCTCAACCACCTCACCCCGCTGGAGGCGACGGCCTACCTCCTCGGCGAGGCGGACCGCGCCGCCGGGCAGCACGGCGCGCTGAAGGAGCTGGAGAAGAAGGTCGACTGGGGCGACGACCCCCTGTCGGTCAACGGCCGGCTGGCCCTGGAGTACGGGCTGCGCTTCACCGCGATGCGCGAGGAGTGGGCCCGCTGGGCCGCCGACGAGATCGCGGCAGCGAAGGAGAAGTGACGCTCCATCAAGTGGTGCCTCATCAATTGAGGCCGGGCGCGCCCCACACGGGGAACCACCGCGCCAGGTCCTCCTCGATCCGCAGGTCGTTCGTCAGCAGCGCCCGGGCCTGAAGCTCCAGGGAGTTGTCCCGCTTGTCGCCCCCGCCGGGCATCGGCGCGAAGGGATAGAAGGTGCCGCGCTTGTAGAGATAGACGAGCGCCAGCGAACGCCCGCCCTCGTCCCGGAAGCCGAGCAGCGAGCAGAGCAGCTGCGGTCCGAAACCGCCTTCCTGGAGCAGGGTGTTGACGGCGTGCAGGTCGTTCACCAGGCCCGCCACGTCGTCGGCCGGCTGCCGGGCGAGCAGCCAGGTGTAGCCGTAGCCGTCCTGGCTGAACTCCACGGGCGCCCCACCGCGCTCCGTATCGGCGTCCAGCAGCTCCCGGACGTCCTGCTGGAGCCGGCCGAACGCCCCGCCCTCCACGCTCGCGAAGCACACCGAGCCCAGCCCTGTCGGGGTGAATCCGGCGCCGGCCTGAAGGGTGACGGCGGCGGAGGGCAGGGCGAAGAGCTGGTCGAGGTCCGGGCGGACCGGCTTGCTGCGGCCGAGGATGGCGTCCAGGAATCCCACAGGCGAAGCTCCTTTTCCGAGTTTCCGGAGGCCGCGGAGATGTCCGGAAGTCCCGAAGTCTCCGAGGTACCGAAGGGCGTGCGGCGCGCTCAGGCGCGGCCGAGCTCCGCCGAGATCCGGCCGAGCTGGTCCAGCCGCTGCTCCAGCGTCGGGTGCGAGGACAGCAGCCGGCTCAGGCTGTCCTTGGAGAAGGCGGGCGCGAAGTAGAAGGCGTTGAACGGCTCGGCCTGCCGCAGGTCGCGCGTCGGGATCTGCGCCATCTGCCCGGTGACCTTGGTCAGCGCGGACGCCAGCGCCGAGGGCCTGCCCGTCAGCAAGGCGCCCGCGCGGTCGGCCGACAGCTCGCGATAGCGGGACAGCAGCCGCGTGAGCAGGAAGCTGATGGCATAGACGACCGCGCTGACCAGCGGGATCAGCACCATCAGGAGCGCGGTGTTCTGATCGCGGCCGCCCGCGCGGCGGAAGCCGCCCCACAGGCCGACGCGGGTGATGATCCCGGCCAGCACGCCCAGGAAGGACGCGATCGTCATCACGGCCACGTCGCGGTGGGCGACGTGGGAGAGCTCATGGGCGAGCACGCCCTCCAGCTCCTCGGGCTCCAGCCTGCGCAGCAGGCCGGTCGTCGCGCACACCACGGCGTTCCTCTGGTTGCGCCCGGTGGCGAAGGCATTGGGCACGTCGCTGTCGGCGATGGCCACCCGCGGCTTGGGCATGTCCGCGAGCGCGCACAGCCGGTCGACGGCACCGTGCAGCTCGGGCGCCTCCTGGGGGGTGACCTCGCGCGCCCCCATGCTGAAGGCGGCGATCTTGTCGCTGAACCAGAACTGGGCGATGAACATGCCGCCCGCGAGGATCAGGACGATCGGCCAGGCCCCGCGCAGCAACACCACCAGCACGCCCACGAAGACGACGTAGAGCAGCCCGATGAAGAACATCGTGCTCACCATGCGGGTGGTCAGCCCCCGGTCGGGAGCGAATCGGGTCCGTGGCATGGGGTACCTCCAAGGCTCAGCGCGGCGTGCGCCCCCAGTGAGTGCCTCTGCCCTCGATTCTCCTCCTTCAGCGGTTGTGCGCGGGGTAAAGAAAGAGGGTGGAGAACGCACGGCGATCGCCACGGCCCCGTCGGACCCGCCGTGCCGCCCTCAGGAGAGCTGCGCGAGCCCGTCCGTCGCGATCTTCTCGAAGACCGCGAGGTCGGCGGCGAAGACCGAATCGGCGATCGGCCAGTGCACCACGATCTCGTCGATGCCCAGTTCGGCGTGCGAGCCCGCGAAGTCGACGAAGGCATCGAAGGAATCCAGCGGCCGGTCCGGGGTGAAGCCCGTGAGCATGATCTTGTGGAGGCCCGCGGGGTCACGGTCGATCGCGGCGCAGGCGGCTGAAAGCCGCTCGATCTGCCCGGCCACGGCCTTCAGCGACTGCTCCGGCGTGCCCGTTTCGAACAGCTTCGGGTCCCCCGTGGTGACCCACGCCTGCCCGTGGCGGGCGGCGAGCCTGAGCCCCCGCGGGCCGGTGGCGGCCACGGCGAAGGGCAGCCGGGGGCGCTGCACACAGCCCGGTATGTTGCGCACCTCGGACGCGGAGTAGTGCTCCCCGTCGTACGAGACGACGTCCTGGGTGAGCAGCCGGTCCAGCAGCGGGACGAACTCGGCGAAGCGGTCGGCGCGCTCGCGCGGGGTCCACGGCTCCCGGCCGCCCCCCAGCAGCGCGGTGGCGTCGAAACCGGAGCCGCCCGCACCGATGCCCAGCGTGACGCGCCCGCCGGAGATGTCGTCCAGCGAGATGAGCTCCTTGGCCAGCGTCACCGGGTGCCGGAAATTGGGCGAGGTGACGAGCGTGCCCAGCCGCATCCGCGAGGTCACGGTCGCGGCGGCCGTCAGCGTCGGTATCGCGCCGAACCACGGGCCGTCCCGGAAGGTGCGCCACGACAGGTGGTCGTAGGTGTAGGCCGCGTGGAAGCCCAGCTCCTCGGCTCGCTGCCACGTCTCGCGGCCGCCCTCGGACCAGCGGCGCTCGGGAAGGATCACGGTGCTCAGTCGCATGGGACCGAGCCTAAGCGCTGGGTATGACAAAAGCCCATGCCCCCGGCACAGGATCCGTCGTACGCGGCGACCGTGGATTCCCGGCCGCCCCGGCCGCCCACCCCTGCGCACGCCTGTGCGACACCTGTGGTCCGTGAACGAGAATGGAGCCGTGACTTCAGCTATCGAGCAGCCCGAGACCCCGGCGGTCCACCGCCCAGCCGCCTTCCCCCGGCTGATCGCCACCGACCTCGACGGCACCCTCCTGCGCGACGACAAGACGGTCTCCGAGCGCACCGTCGCGGCCCTCGCCGCGGCCGAGGCGGCGGGCATCGAGGTCTTCTTCGTCACGGGACGGCCGGCCCGGTGGATGGACGTCGTCCGGGACCACGTGCACGGCCACGGGCTGGCGATCTGCGCCAACGGCGCCGCCGTCGTCGACCTCCACGACGGCGGCCGCTGCGTCGAGGTCCGGCCGCTGGAGCGCACCGCCGCCCTCGCCGTCGTGCACGCGCTGCGTGCCGCCGCTCCGGGCACCTCGTTCGCCGTGGAGCGCACCGGGAGCACCCACTACGAGCCCGCCTACCCGCCCTTCTTCCTCGACCCGGAGGCGGTCTTCGCCCCCGCGGAGAAGCTGCTGGGCGAGGACTCCGGCTACACCGACCCCATCGTCAAGCTGCTCGCCCACCACCCCGAGCGTGAGCCCGACGAGTTCCTGGCCGTCGCCCGGGAAGCGGGCGGCGCGCACGGCGAGTTCACCCGGTCCAGCCCGACTGCCCTGCTGGAGATAAGCGGCCTCGGGATCAGCAAGGCCAGTACGCTCGCCCGGTGTTGTGCCGAGCGCGGCATCGCGCCCGAGGAGGTCGTGGCGTTCGGCGACATGCCCAACGACCTGGAGATGCTCGACTGGGCCGGCACCGCGTACGCGATGGCCAACGCCCATCCCGACGTCCTCGCCGCCACCGCGCACCACACCGCCGCCAACACCGAGGACGGCGTCGCCGTGGTCATCGAGCGGATCCTGGACTCCCGCTGAGCCCCGGCGGCGGGCAGCACCACCGTGCCGTCGCCGCCTACACCCGCACGCCGTGGGCGTTCAGCCACTCCACCGGGTCGACCGCCGACCCGAACTCGGGCGTCGTACGGATCTCGAAGTGCAGGTGCGGGCCGGTGGAGTTGCCCGTCGTCCCCGCCAGCCCGATCCACTGGCCCGCGCGCACCTGCCGGCCCGGCGTGACGAGCGCCGCCGACAGGTGGGCGTACTGCGAATACCAGCCGCCTTCGTGCTGGATCACCAGGCTCATGCCGAAGGGACCGCCGCACCCGGCGGAGACCACCGTTCCCGCGCCGACCGAGCGCACCGGTGTGCCGACCGGTACGGCGAAGTCCTGTCCTGTGTGACCGTTCGCCCAGTTCGCGCCGGTGCCACCGAAACCCGCCGAGAGTTCGTACGACAGCACGGGCCGGGTCCACTCCTCGTGCTCGTCGCCCGCCGCGCGTCCTTCGGTGTCGCCGACCCCCACGTCCTCGACGTCCAGCGGCTCGCAGCGGCCGTTCGCGACGGACGTCTGGGACAGGGAGTTCAGCGTCTCGCGCGCGGCCTCGAGACGCGTCGTGAGCGAGTGCTGCGCGGCCTTCAGCCGTGCGCTGTCCTGCTCCAGCAGGGGGCGGGAGGCCGCCAGGGCCTGTCTCTCGGCCGCGAGCTTCCCGGTCAGGCGGCCGCCCTCGTCCAGCAGCCGTCCCAGCGCCGCCCTGCGGCGCACTGCGGGCTCCTGGAGCTCCAGCAGTTCGACGGGGTCCTCGGCGTCCTCGGCCCCGGCCTCGACGGTGAATCCGCCGGTGCGGTACTGCGCGCGGGCGGCCGCCCCGGCGTCGTCGCGCAGGGCCGCCGTGACGACCTCGCGGCCCCGCAGCATCCGGTCGAGTTCCTCGGCCCGCGCCTTCTGCTCCCCGGCCGCGCGCCGCGTCCGCTCGAACCGCTGCTTCACCTCCCCCGCCTCCTCCGCCAGCCGGAACACCTCGGAGGTGACCCGGGTGATCCTGTGCGGGGTCCCGCCGGCCGCCGGGAAGCCGGAGCCGAACGGCGGCCAGACCACCGTGCAGAGCGCGCACAGCACACAGAGCACGCGGTCGCGGGTTATCCACGGTCCGCGCGATATGAGCAGGCGGTACAGGCGTCCCATGAACGCGATCGTGTCCCGCACCGCGGCCGAGCGCGCCCCGTGAGGGTCCGATCGGAGGACGGCGGAGCGCCACGAGGCGGGCGCCGGGAGGGCTCCTGAGCGCCCGCTACAAGGGCGCTTCCCACATCACCCGCGTGCCGCCCCCGTCCGGCCCCAGCCCCGGCCCGTACGCGCTGGAGCCGCCCAGCGACTCGGCCCGCTTGGCGAGGTTCCGCAGCCCGCTGCGCCGGCCGCCCTCGGGGATGCCTACGCCGTCGTCGGCGACCGTGAGCCGCACCGCGTCCCGGCCGTCCGGCAGGGACGCCGTGGCGTCGACGACGACCTCGATGCGGGAGGCCCGCGCGTGCCGGAAGGCGTTGGAGAGCGCCTCGCGCAGCGCGGCGACGAGGTTCTTACCGGTGAGCTCGCCGACCTTCGCGTCGACCGGTCCGACGAAGCTCGCGGAGGGCTGGAAGCCGAGCGGCACCGCTGCCGTGCCCAGTTCCCTCAGCACCCGTGTCCGCAGTCCCGCGGGCGCCTCCGCGGGCCCCTGCTGGAGCGCGAAGATGGCCGTACGGATCTCCTGGATGGTCACGTCCAGCTGGTCGACGGCCTGGCCGACCTTGGTCCGGACGTCGGGCACCTCGGCGTTGCGCTGCGCGCTCTCCAGCATCAGCCCGGTGGCGAACAGCCGCTGGATCACCAGGTCGTGCAGGTCCCTGGCGATCCGGTCGCGGTCCTCGTAGACGGCGAGCCGTTCCCGGTCACGCTGTGCCTCGGCCAGGACGAGCGCGAGGGCGGCCTGCGCGGCGAACTGCGCGGCCAGGGTGCGCTCCGTCGCGGTGAATCCCCGTGCGCCACGCGCGCGTGGCGTCGCGAGCGTGCCGAGCACGCGGTCGCCGCTCTTGAGCGGCAGCAGCATGCTCGGGCCGAAGCGCGGGGCCACCCCGGTGATCATGCGTGGGTCGGTGGCGGAGTCGTCGATGAACACCGGCTCACCCGCGAGCAGATGGGACACCACGGGGCTGTGCGGCGGCATCACCGTGCCCAGCAGCCCGGTGGGGTCGTCGGCGGAGACGGCGACCATCTCCAGGCCGCCCTCGCCGTCCGGCAGGAGCACGATGCCGGCCGCCGAGTCCGCGAGCCTGCGCGCCTGTTCGGCGACGACGGACAGCGCGTCCTCGGCGTCGCCGGCGGACAGCAGAGCCGTGGTCACGGCCACGGAACCGTCGATCCAGCGCATCCGCTGGCGGCCCTCGTCGTACACGCGCGCGTTGCCGATGGCGATGCCCGCCTCGGTCGCGAGGATCTTCACCATGTTGAGGTCCGCGAGGCTGAACTCCCCGCCGCCGAGCTTCTCGGTGAGGTAGAGATTGCCGAAGATCTCCCCCTCCACCTGGATGGGCACCCCGAGGAAGTTGCGCATCGGCGGGTGTCCTGGCGGGAAGCCGGCGGAGCGCGGGTCGGCCGCCAGGTCGGAGAGCATCACCGGCGCCGGCTGGTGGATCAGCGCGCCCAGCAGCCCGCGATGGCCGTCGGGCAGCGCCCCGATGCGCTCGCGCTGTTCGTCGGTGACGCCATGGGTGATGAAGTCGGACAGCCCCTCCCCGCTGGCGTCGATGATCCCGATGGCGGCGTAGCGGGCGGCGGCCAGCTCGGCGGCTGTCTCGGCGATCCGGTCGAGCGTGGAGTGCAGCTCCGGGCCGGTGCCCACCGACCGCATGGCCTCCAGCAGCTGCGGCACGCGCGCGGTCAGCTCGGTGGACATCCCCTGGAGGCTGCGGGTGGCCTCGGTGGCGATGGCCAGCGGGTCCATCGGGCCCTGTGCGCCCTGTGCGCCCTGTGGCGCCCGCGCGCCGGCCGGGCCGGAGGGTTCCTGCGAGCCGGAGGGTTCTGCCGTGGCTGCCATACCGTAGAGCCTAATAAGCACTATTTGTCATGGAAAGTGGCCACGGCCGGTGTCCGGTCCCGCAGCGGGGGCGCTCACCGACGGGAGAGCGCCCCCGCCACCGCCTCCGCGCCCTCCGGCCCAGCCGCCCCGGACACCCCAGCAGCCTTGGAAGCCCCAACCGACCCAGCCGCCCCGGCCATCCCCCAGGCGTCCGCCACACGCTCGCGCTCCAGCATCCGCCGGAACGGCCCGTCCGCAGCCACCAGCTCCTCGTAGGTGCCCCGCTGCACGGTCCGCCCGCGCTCCAGCACGATCACTTCGTCGACCGCCTCCAGCCCGGCCAGCCGGTGGGTGATCAGCACGGTCGTACGGCCCTCGGTGGCCGCCAGGAGATCTGCCGTGAGCGCGTCGGCCGTCACCAGGTCGAGATGCTCGGCGGGCTCGTCCAGCACGATCACGGGGAAGTCGGCGAGCAGCGCGCGGGCCAGCGCGAGCCGCTGCCGCTGCCCGCCGGACATCCGCGCCCCGTGCTCGCCGACCAGCGTGTCGAGCCCCTCCGGGAGGCTGTCGACCCACTCCAGCAGCCGCGCGGACCGCAGGGCGGACCGCAGTTCCGCGTCGTCCGCCCCGGGGCGCGCGAGCCGCAGGTTCTCGCGCACCGAGCTGTCGAAGAGATGCGCGTCCTGCGCGCACAGGCCCACCAGCTTCCGCACGGCGTCACCCGCCATGGGACCGGTGTCCCGGCCCGCCAGGGTGTACGTCCCGGACTCCGCGTCCAGGAAGCGCAGCAGCACCTGGGCGAGCGTCGTCTTGCCCGCCCCGGAGCGGCCCACGACCGCGACCCGGCGGCCCGGTACGAGCTCCATGCCGAACCCCTCCAGGGCCGCCTCGGACCGTCCCGGATACCGCGCGCCCAGCCCCGTCACCCGCAGCGGGAACGGCGATTCAGGAGCGCCATCCGTCCCTTCCCGCACGGGCACGGGCGCGTCCAGCACCTCGTACACCCGCTCCGCGGACCGCCGTACGCGCTGCCGGTACTGCACGGCGAGCGGCAGTCCGGCCACCGCCTCGAACACGGCCAGTGGCATGAGCGCCACCACCGCGAGCCACACGCCGCCCAGGCGGCCGTCGTGCACCGCGCCCACGCCCGCCCAGGCCGCGGCCGCCACGGTCAGGCCGCAGGCGAGGGCGGAGAGCCCGGAGCCGAGCGCGGTGGCGGCCGAGGCGCGGCGGGCGATCCCGGTGAGCCGTCCGTCGGCCTCGCGCAGCCGCGCCAGCCGGGCGGGCAGGGCGCCCGCGACCGTCAGTTCCGCCGTGCCCGCCAGGACGTCGACGACCTCGGTCGACAACGCGCCGCGGGCGGGCGCCAACTGCCGCTCCGCGCGCCGCGCGAACGCGCCGGACAGAGCGGGTACGGCCACTCCGGCGGCCAGCAGTCCGAGCGCCAGCAGCAGACCGGCCTCCGGCAGCAGCCACGCGGTGAAGGCGACCGAGGCGGTGCCCACGGCGACGGCCGAGCCGACGGGCAGCAGCCAGCGCAGGAAGTAGTCCTGAAGGGCGTCCACGTCCGCGACCAGCCGGGAGAGCAGGTCGCCCCGACGGGTCTCCCGCAGCCCGGCGGGCGCCAGCCGCTCCAGGCGCCGGTAGACCTCCACCCGCAGCCCCGCGAGGGCGCGCAGCGCGGCGTCGTGGGAGACGAGGCGCTCGGCGTAGCGGAAGACGGCGCGTCCGATCCCGAACGCGCGGGTCGCGGTGACGGCCACCATCAGATAGAGCACGGGCGGCTGTTGGGAGGCCCGCGAGATGAGCCAGCCGGAGACGCCCATCAGGCCGACGGCGCTGCCGAGGGCCAGGGCGCCCAGCAGCAGCGAGAGCGCGAACCGCGCCCGGAGCGGCTTCCCGGTGCCCCGCACCCGGGCGAGCGCTCCGGCACCGCGTACGGGCAGGGGCTCGCCCGGCACGTCGTACGCGCCCGCCTCGTCCGCCACCGCGCCCGGCCGCTCGGTCCGTGCGGGCGGGACGTCCGGGGCTGCCAGGGCGGCCGCCTGCCGCTCCACCGGCTGGGCGTCGACGCGGATGACGCGGTCCGCGACCGCGAGCAGCGCGGGGCGGTGCACGACCAGCAGGACGGTCCGGCCCTCGGCGAGCCGGCGCACGGCCTCGACCACGGCGGCCTCGGTCTCGCCGTCGAGGTTCGCGGTGGGCTCGTCGAGGAGCAGGACGGGCCGGTCGGCGAGGAACGCCCGTGCCAGCGCGATCCGTTGGCGCTGCCCGGCGGAGAGCCCGGCACCGTCCTCGCCGAGGCGGGTGTCAGTGCCGTGGTGCAGCATGGAGACGAAGTCGAGCGCACCGGCCGCGCGCAGTGCTTCCCGCACCTGCGCGTCCGTCGCCTCGGGCCGGGCCAGTCGCACGTTCTCGGCGACCGTCCCGGCGAAGAGATGGGGTCGTTGCGGGACCCAGGCCACCTGGTCCCGCCAGCTTCCGGGGGAGAGCGATGACAGATCCGTACCGCCTACGAGCACCCGCCCGGCCGCCGGGCGCGCGAATCCGAGCAGGACGTTCAGCAGTGTCGACTTACCGGCGCCGCTGGGTCCCACGAGCGCGACCGTCTCCCCCGGCCGCACCTCGAACGACGTCTCGGGCAGGGAGGGTTCGGCCCGCCCCTCGTGCCGCACCACCAGCCGGTCGACCGTCAGGGTCGCGGTCCCGGCGTCGGGGGCGGGCAGCGTGCCGGCCGGCGCCGGCTCGGTCTCCAGCACCGCGAAGACCCGGTCGGCGGCCGCCAGCCCCTCCGCCGCCGCGTGGTACTGCGCGCCGACCTGCCGCAGCGGGAGATACGCCTCGGGCGCCAGGACCAGCACCATCAGCCCGGTCTCCAGGCCGAGTTCGCCGTGCACGAGCCGCATGCCGACGCCCACCGCGACCAGGGCCACCGAGAGCGTGGCCAGCAGCTCCAGCGCGAAGGAGGAGAGGAAGGCGACACGCAGCGTCCGCAGCGTGGCGCGCCGGTAGTCGGAGGTGATCGCACGGATCGACTCGGCCTGCGCCTTGGCCCGCCCGAAGACCTTGAGGGTGGGCAGCCCCGCGACGACGTCGAGGAAGTGGCCGGACAGCCGGGACAGCAGCCGCCACTGCTTGTCCATCCGGGACTGCGTCGCCCAGCCGATGAGGATCATGAAGAGGGGGATGAGCGGCAGCGTGAGGACGATGACCAGCGCGGAGAGCCAGTCCGCCGTGGCGATCCGCGCGAGCACGGCCACCGGCACGACGACCGCGAGGCCGAGCTGGGGCAGATAGCGGGCGAAGTAGTCGTCCAGCGCGTCGATCCCCCGCGTGGCGAGGGTGGCCAGCTCACCGGTCCGCACCGTGTCCAGCCGGTCGGGCCCGAGCGCGGTGGCCCGCGTCAGCAGCCGCGTGCGCAGCTCGGACTTCACGGCCGCGCTCGCCCGGTGCGCGGTCAGCTCGGTGAGCCAGGTGACGGCCGCCCGGCCCAGGGCCACGGCGGCCAGCAGCGCCAGCTGCGCGGCCAGGTCGCCGGTGGACCGGCCGTGCCGGAAGGCTCCGGTCACCACGTCGGCGATCAGCATCGCCTGCGCGATGACCAGGCCGGCCCCCGCCAGCCCGAGCACGACGGAGGCGACCAGGAAGCGGCGGGTCGCGGAGGCGTACCGGAGCAGTCGGGGATCGACGGGCTTCATGCGCGTTCCGTCCTAGTGGCCGGCGGGTGCCGGGATGTGCTGGGTGCCGATCCGCTTGCGGAAGACCCAGTAGGTCCACGCCTGGTAGCCGATGATCAGGGGCGTCATGGGGACCGCGACCCACGTCATGATCTTCAGGGTGTACGGGCTGGAGGCGGCCTCGGCCACGGTGAGGCTCCACGCCGGGTTGACCGAGGACGGCATGACGTCGGGGAAGAGGGCGAGGAAGACCAGGGCGAAGGCCGCCGCGACCGTCACCCCGGAGAAGCCGAACGCCCAGCCCTCGCGCCCCGCGTGGTTCATCACCAGCGCCGCGCCCAGGGCGACCACGGCGACGATCAGGGCGGCCAGGCTGCGCCCGTTGCCCGACTCGGCCTGCGTCCAGCCGAGGAAGGCCACGGCGAGCACACCGGCGGTCATGCCGAACACGGTGGCGTAGGACCTGGCCCGGTGGCGGATCTCCCCCGCCGTCTTCAGGGCGGCGAAGACCGCGCCGTGGAAGGTGAAGAGCACGAGCGTGAGGAGGCCGCCCAGCAGGGCGTACGGGCCGAAGAGGTCGAGGAGCGTGCCGCTGAAGTTCTTGTCCGAGCCGATCGGCACCCCGCGGACGATGTTGGCGAAGGTGAGCCCCCACAGGAAGGCGGGCAGCAGCGAGCACCAGAAGATCGCGTGCTCCCAGTTGCGCTGCCAGCGCTCACCGGTCCGCTTGTGGCGGTACTCGAAGGCCACGCCCCGCACGATCAGGCAGACCAGGATGGCGAGGAAGGGCAGGTAGAAGCCGCTGAACAGGGTGGCGTACCAGTCGGGGAAGGCGGCGAAGGTCGCGCCGGCCGCGGTGATCAGCCAGACCTCGTTGCCGTCCCAGACGGGCCCGATGGTGTTGATCAGCACCCGGCGCTCGGTGCGGTCCTTGGCCAGGACCTTGGTCAGGACGCCGATGCCGAAGTCGAACCCTTCGAGGAAGAAGTAGCCGGTCCACAGGACGGCGATCACGAGGAACCAGAAGTCGTGGAGGTGCATGGTTCGTTGTCTCCGTTCCGCCGCCGCGTCAGTACGCGAAGGTCATCGGCTTGTCGGCGTCCTCTGGCCGCTCCGCCCCGGCTCCCCCGGACGGCAGGCGCAGCCTCGGGTCCTTCGCGGGCGGCTTCTCGTCCGTGTCGGGCCCGGCCTTGGCGTACTTCACGAGCAGCTTGACCTCGACCACCGCCAGCACGCCGTACAGCAGGGTGAAGACGCCCATGGAGGTGAGCACTTCGGTCTGGCTGACACCGGGGGAGACGGCGTGGCCGGTCTTCATCAGCCCGTAGACGGCCCACGGCTGGCGGCCCATCTCGGTGAAGATCCAGCCGAAGGAGTTGGCGATGAGCGGGAAGCCCATGGTGAGCAGGCCGATGCGCCAGGACCAGGCGGTGAAGAAGGGGCTCATCTCGCGGGTGCGCGTGAGCATCAGCCGCGGCACCTCGTTGTCGCCCGTGCGGTATTCGGGGTCGAGCCAGAATTTCTTGCGCGTGGTCCACAGGCCGATGAGCGCGGCGACGAAGGAGGTCATCCCGAAGCCGATCATCAGCCGGAAGCCCCAGAAGGTCATGAAGATGCTGGGGATGTAGTCCTCCGGCTTGCCGCCGTACCGCGCGGCCTCCTGCGCGGCGACGTCGTTGATGCCGGGGACGGCCTCGGAGAAGTTGCTGTGGGCGAGGAAGGAGAGGACTCCCGGCACCTCTATCTCCACGCTGTTGTGGCCCTTGGTGACATCGCCGACCGCGAAGACCGAGAAGGGGGCGGGCGCCTGGGTTTCCCACAGCGCCTCCGCGGCGGCCATCTTCATCGGCTGCTGCTCGAACATCACCTTGCCGAGGCTGTCACCGCTGAGGGCGGTGCCCAGACCGGCGATGACCGCGACCACCAGGCCGACGCGCAGCGAGGCCCGCATGGCCCCGACCTGCGACCGCTGCTTCTCGCCGAGCTCCTCGCCCCGCAGCTGCCTGCGCTTGGCGCGCCACAGGTGGAAGGAGGCGATGCCGACGATGAAGGCGCCACCGGTGAGGAACGCCGCGGTGAGCGTGTGGAAGACGACGACCATGGTGGTGTTCTGGGTGAGCACGGCCCAGATGTCGGTGAGCCGCGCCTTCCCGGTCGCCTTGTCTATGGCGTAGCCCACCGGGTGCTGCATCCAGGAGTTGGCCGCCAGGATGAAGTACGAGGAGAGCACGGTGCCGACGGCGACGATCCAGATGCACGCACAGTGGATCTTCTTGGGCAGCTTGTCCCAGCCGAAGATCCACAGGCCGATGAAGGTGGATTCGAAGAAGAAGGCCAGCAGGGCTTCCATCGCGAGCGGCGCGCCGAAGACATCACCGACGAAGCGCGAGTAGTCGGACCAGTTCATGCCGAACTGGAACTCCTGCACGATGCCGGTGACGACACCCATCGCGATGTTGATCAGGAAGAGCTTTCCCCAGAACTTCGTCGCGTGGAAGTACTTGTCCTTGCCGGTGCGGACCCAAGCCGTCTCAAGACCGGCGGTGATCGCCGCGAGACTGATCGTGAGCGGGACGAAGAGAAAGTGGTAGACGGTGGTGATGCCGAATTGCCAGCGTGCCAGCGTCTCCGGCGCCAAAGCGAGGTTCACGCGGTCTCTCCTTGCCTCTTGCGTCACCGACGCCTCACGCACCGGCGATATGCCCCTTTCGCCCCAACGAAAGCGGGAGGTAAAGGGCATGCTTGTGAACGCGTTCACATTCACAAGCAATTATGACGCACAGGTTTTCGCGCTCGACAAGGGGGTCCCCCCGGCCGGGGACCCGACGCTCTTCGGCCAAATCCGGAACGCCTGCTTCGGCTGACAGGACAGCCACCGGCGGTCCGGGCAACGGCCCCAGGCGGCGCGGGCAGCGGGCAGCGGGCAGCAGGCAGCAGGCAGCAGGCAGCAGGCAGCCGCACAACGACGGCGGGCCGGGGCGCGCGGTCTCCCCGCGCACCCCGGCCGACCCGAAGGCTCCGCCTTCTACAGCTCCTTGCGGAACGCCCCCGCGACTTCGAGGAAGAGGTCGTTCGCCGCCGTCTCGCCGATCGTCACGCGGACGCCCTCGCCCAGGAACGGCCGTACGACCACGCCCGCCCGCTCGCAGGCCGCCGCGAACTCCGCCGTGCGCTCCCCCAGCCGCAGCCAGACGAAGTTGGCCTGCGTCTCCGGCACGGTCCAGCCCTGCCCGGTCAGCGCGTCGACGACCCGGGCGCGCTCCTCCACCAGCGCCTGCACCCGCTCCCGCAGCGCGTCCTCGCTCCGCAGCGAGGCGATCGCCGCCTCCTGCGCGATGTGGCTCACGCCGAACGGGACGGCGGTCTTGCGCAGCGCCGCCGCGACGGGCTCGTGAGCGACGGCGAAACCGATCCGCAGCCCGGCCAGGCCGTACGCCTTGGAGAAGGTGCGCAGCACGCAGACGTTCGGGCGGTCACGGTAGAGGTCGAGGCCGTCGGGGACGTCGGTGTCACGGACGAACTCGATGTACGCCTCGTCGAGCACGACCAGCACGTCGGCGGGGACGCGGTCCAGGAAGGACTCCAGCTCGGCCCGGCGCACCACGGTGCCGGTGGGGTTGTTGGGGTTGCAGACGAAGATCAGCCGGGTCCGGTCGGTGATCGCGGCCAGCATCGCGTCGAGGTCGTGGACCTCGTCGCCCGTCAGCGGGACCTGCACCGGAGTGGCCCCGGAGACCTGGGTGATGATCGGGTACGCCTCGAACGACCGCCAGGCGTAGATCACCTCGTCGCCCGGCCCCGAGGTGGCCTGCACCAGTTGCTGGGCGACGCCCACCGAGCCGGTGCCGGTGGCCAGGTGCGTCACCGGCACGGAGAAGCGGTCCGCGAGCTCGGCCATCAGGGCCGTGCAGGCCATGTCGGGGTAGCGGTTGATGGTGCCCGCCGCGTCGACCGCCTTCTCCAGCACGCCAGGCAGCGGCGGATAGGGGTTCTCGTTGGAGGACAGCTTGTACGCCACGGGGCCGTCCGCGGCGGCGGGCCGGCCCGGCTTGTAGGTCGGCACGCCGTCCAGGGCGGGGCGCAGCCTCGGGGTCTTCTCGGTCACCGCGGGTCCTCCTCGACATCCCGTGCGCTCGCACCCGCACGGGCAGGCCGCACACGAATAGCGGACATGAATACTGCACACCTTAAGAGGATTCACCGGGGCGGCGTCCAGAGCAGGGGGAGCGCTCCCGAAACTTCTGCACGCCGGTGGCGGGCGCCGTGGCGCGCATCACCCATGAAGGTGAGTTGAGACCTCTTCGAGACTTCGGGTGATAACCGGAGGCGGATATGCCAGAGGCCAATGGTTCACCGTCGATGCGGACAACTCTCTGTGTTTCCATGGTCATTGAGTGGAATTGCGCTTGCAGAAACGTGCCTGTCAACAGCCAAACGGAGCACGCCGCCCACGCACTACCCGAGCCCTACTATCGGCTCGCCATGACAGCAGCAGGGAAGCATCAGGTGAGCCGGCCCACCGGCCGCCGGCTGGGACGGGCGGGCATCCGGGACGTGGCCGCCGCCGCCGGCGTCTCGATCACGACCGTCTCCGACGCGCTCAACGGCAAGGGCCGGCTACCGGACGCGACCCGCCGCCATGTCCGCGAGGTCGCCGACCGGCTGGGCTACCGCCCCTCCGCCGCGGCCCGCACCCTCCGCACGGGCAAGTCCGGGCTCATCGGCCTGACGGTGACCACGTACGGGGATGAACCTTTCACCTTCACCGAGTTCGCCTACTTCGCCGAGATGGCCAGGGCCGCCACCTCCGCCGCGCTGGCCCGCGGCTACGCCCTGGTGATCCTCCCCGCCACCTCGCGCCACGACGTGTGGTCCAACGTCGCCCTCGACGGCACCGTCGTCGTCGACCCCTCCGACCACGACCCGGTCGTCTCCGAACTGGTCCGCCAGGGCATCCCGGTGGTCTCCGACGGCCGGCCCGCGGGCAGCCTCCCGGTCACCGCGTGGGTCGACAACGACCACGAGGCCGCCGTCATCGGCATCCTCGACCACCTCGCGGCGGCCGGCGCCCGCCGGATCGGCCTGCTGACGGGCACCACCACCGACACGTACACCCGGCTCTCCACCCACGCCTACCTGCACTGGTGCGAGCGGGCGGGCCAGGACCCGGTCTACGAGAAGTACCCCGCCCACGACCCCTGCGCCGGTGCCGTGGCGGCCGACCGGCTGCTCGCCCGGCCCGACCGCCCGGACGCCGTCTACGGCCTTTTCGACCCCAACGGCACGGATCTGCTCGCCGCCGCCCGGCGCTACGGCCTGCGCGTCCCGGACGACCTCCTGCTCGTCTGCTGCAGCGAGTCCACCGTCTACGCCGCCACCGAGCCGCCCGTCACCACCCTGTCGCTGAAGCCCCGGCGCATCGGCACGGCGGTCGTCCAGCTCCTCATCGACGCCATCGAGGGGCTCGACAGCGGGCAGCCGGTCGAGCAGGTGATACCGACCGAACTGATCGTCCGGACGTCCTCCCAGCGCCGCAGGCCACGCACCACGGTCAGCCCGCCGCGCGGTCCCGCCCCCGGCTGAGGGGCACCGCGGGGCCGCTCGGGGTCAACGCGCCGTTTCCGAGCTGCCACACCTTTGCCAAAGCCGTGCGGAGGGCGCAGGGGCGCGGAGACCCGGGGGCGAATGACTCAATTGGGGAGAAATGACCGACGCGCGCACCCTCCCGCCCCGATTGACGGCCCCTGGTGCGTCACAAGGCGCGACGGTCATTCCTATGATGGGCGCACGACACCACGGACCGCCGTCGACCAGGCAAGGTCCACAAGGTGCACGGCGGCGCGATGGTGGAGGGGTCGATGACTCAGGGGGCCGGTCAGGGACCCGCGGCACGGACCACGGCGGCGATGCCGCCCTTCCCCGGGTATGCCGCGCCCCCTCCGCATGCCCCCATGCCGCCGTACGACCACACGGCCCCGCCCGCGCAGCCGCCGGTCGACGCTCCGGAGGGCTACACCCCCACCGAACGCGACCTGCCCGTGATCGGCCAGCCCGTCCCCGACGACGTGCCGACCGTCGCCCTGACGCCCCTCGCCGAGCAGCACACGGCCCCGCGGCCCGGCCTCGGCCCGCTCTACGTCGTGGGCGACGTCCACGGCTATCTCGACCAGCTGCACGCCGCGCTGGAGGCCCAGGGCCTCATCGACGCGAACGGCAGCTGGTGCGCGGGCAACGCCCGCCTGTGGTTCCTCGGCGACTTCACCGACCGCGGGCCGGACGGCGTCGGCGTGATCGACCTCGTGATGCGGCTGTCCGCCGAGGCCGCGGCCGCCGGCGGCTACTGCAAGGCCCTCATGGGCAACCACGAGCTGCTGATCATCGGCGCCAAGCGGTTCTCCGACACGCCGGTCAACTCCGGTGCGGGAACAGCCTCCTTCCAGGCGGCCTGGCTGCTCAACGGCGGCCAGCGCACCGACATGGAGCGCCTGGAGGACCACCACCTCCAGTGGATGTCGCGGCTCGACGCCATGGCGGAGGAGGACGGGCACCTGCTGGTGCACTCCGACACCACCGCCTATCTGGAGTACGGCGACTCCATCGAGGCCGTCAACGACGCCGTCACCGAGGCGCTCCAGCGCAACGACCCCGACGAGTGCTGGGACCTCTTCCGGAAGTTCACCAAGCGGTTCGCCTTCCGCGACGAGACCGGGCCGATGGCCGTACGGGAGCTGCTGGACACCTACGGCGGCCGCCGTCTGGTGCACGGCCACAGTCCGATTCCGTATCTCCTGGGCGAGGTCGGCGCGGAGGACGCGGACGGCGAGGAGGGCGGCACGCCCGCCGTCGACGGCCCGCATCTTTACGCGGACGGGCTCGCGCTGGCGATGGACGGAGGGGTCACCATGGCCGGAAAACTGCTGGTGGTGCAACTTCCCCTGGGTGGATGAGGGTTCAGGGGGTAGGTCCCCGGGCAGGTAGGGAGTTCCACCGGCGCGGGGCAATTCGCGAAACACACTGTCACCGTGCGCCGGTACCGCTCTACCATCGGCTTATCCGTAGCAGGCTCTCCTCCGTTTCCGCCCACTGCCCGGTGTAAGCCGGCAAGAAGGCCCTACGGAGCATCGGGGGATGCACATGAACAGCGCTCCGCACCTACTGGCCGAGGACCGCCCGGAATTCGAGCGGGTTCTCGACCAGGCGTTGCGTACCGCCGACCATGACCCGGAACTGGCCGCGGCGATAGGACAGCGGCTCAATGCGGAACAGCTGCGCACCATGGCACTCAATGCCATGACCGCCATCTCGGCGTGCGCGACAACCGAATATCAGAACTACGTAAGGGCGCGCGACGCCCTGCGCGCGCTCTCCGCGAGCATGCACCCGCAAAGCATGACCACCGGGGGCGCGCACCGCGATGAAAGCGCTCCCGACGGCTCCGGCCCCGCGGACGGCGAGATCGTGGAGTCCTCCGGCGCTGGCGCGGGCGCGGTCCTCGCCGTGCTGGCCCCCGTGCTCGCCGGGATAGCCGCCCTGATCTTCCTCCTCGTCGGATACGTCCTGCGGACGGTCGGCTCCAACCCGTCCGTCGGCCAGCCGATGATCACCATCGGCTGGTGGTTCGCCGGGCTCACCGCCGCCGGTGCGTTCGTCGCCATGATCGGCATGGTGGTGACCGCCCTGCGCAACGGCGTCGGCCAGGGGACGGACGCCCGGGGCGCCGGGCTGAGCGAGGAGGCCGACCGGGCCGGTGAGGCATGGCGGCAGGCGCTGCTCCACCGCGGCATACTGCCCTTCCTCCGCGAAGCCCTGGCCAACGCCCCGCTCAACTCGTCGTCCTCGTACGTCCCGAGGCAGCACGAGAGCCAGAGCCGCACCCCCACGCTGGGATACTCACGCCCCGGCTTCACCAGCCCCGACAGCGAGTCCTCCCCGCACCTCCGCCCGCGCTACACCAGCCCCGACTTCACCAGCCCGGACTACGGCGGCCCGGACAACCGACCGGAGTGACGCGCCGGACCGCCGCACGGCACATGCGAGAGGCCCCGACACCGGCCGGGGCCTCTCGGACCGTGCGGCTGCACGCCCCTGCGCTCCGCGGTCGGCGCGGTCCGGTCACCGCGGGACAGCGGGCGCGGTTCCCCGCGCCCCTCACGGGGCGCGGTGCGGCACCGGGCTCCGGCGAGAACGCCTAGTCGGCGATCGGCAGATAGACGCGGTTGCCCGCCGCCGCGAACTCCTTGGACTTCTCCGCCATGCCCGCCTCGGGGTCGACGGCGAGCTCCCCGCCGTGCTCACGGCGGATGTCCTGCGAGATCTTCATCGAGCAGAACTTGGGCCCGCACATCGAGCAGAAGTGCGCCGTCTTCGCGGGCTCCGCCGGCAGCGTCTCGTCGTGGAAGGCCCGTGCTGTGTCCGGGTCGAGCGCCAGGTTGAACTGGTCCTCCCAGCGGAACTCGAAGCGGGCGTCGGACAGCGCGTCGTCCCACTCCTGCGCGCCCGGGTGGCCCTTGGCGAGGTCCGCCGCGTGGGCCGCGATCTTGTATGTGATCACACCGGTCTTGACGTCGTCGCGGTCCGGCAGGCCCAGGTGCTCCTTGGGCGTGACGTAGCAGAGCATCGCCGTGCCCCACCAGGCGATCATCGCCGCGCCGATGCCCGAGGTGATGTGGTCGTACGCGGGCGCGACATCGGTCGTCAGCGGGCCGAGCGTGTAGAACGGCGCCTCCTCGCAGATCTCCTGCTGGAGGTCGATGTTCTCCTTGATCTTGTGCATCGGGACATGGCCCGGGCCCTCGATCATCGTCTGCACGTTGTGCCGCTTGGCGATCGTGTTGAGCTCGCCCAGCGTCCGCAGCTCGGCGAACTGCGCCTCGTCGTTGGCGTCCGCGATGGAGCCGGGGCGCAGGCCGTCGCCGAGGGAGTACGTCACATCGTACGAGGCGAGGATCTCGCAGAGCTCCTCGAAGTTCTCGTAGAGGAACGACTCCTTGTGGTGCGCCAGGCACCAGGCGGCCATGATCGAGCCGCCGCGCGAGACGATGCCGGTCTTGCGGCGCGCCGTCAGCGGGACGTAGCGCAGCAGCACGCCCGCGTGGACGGTCATGTAGTCCACGCCCTGCTCGGCCTGCTCGATGACCGTGTCCTTGTAGATCTCCCAGGTGAGTTCCTCGGCCTTGCCGTCGACCTTCTCCAGGGCCTGGTAGAGCGGCACGGTGCCGATCGGCACGGGGGAGTTGCGCAGCACCCACTCGCGGGTGGTGTGGATGTTGCGGCCGGTCGAGAGGTCCATGACCGTGTCGGCGCCCCAGCGGGTCGCCCAGGTCATCTTCTCGACCTCCTCCTCGATCGAGGAGGTGACGGCGGAATTGCCGATGTTGGCGTTCACCTTGACCAGGAACTTCTTGCCGATGATCATCGGCTCGATCTCCGGGTGGTTCACATTGGCGGGGAGCACGGCCCGGCCGGCCGCGATCTCCTCGCGGACGGTCTCCGGGGAGACGTTCTCCCGGAGGGCGACGTACTCCATCTCCTCGGTGATCTCACCGCGCCGGGCGTAAGCGAGCTGGGTCACCGCGGCGCCGGACCGGCCCCGGCGGGGCTGGCGCGGGCGGCCGGGGAAGACCGCGTCGAGGTTCTTCAGACCCCCGCGCGGAGAGGTGTGCTTGAGGCCGTCGTCCTCGGGGCGCATCGGTCGCCCCGCGTACTCCTCGGTGTCACCGCGGCCGATGATCCAGCTCTCCCGCAGCGGCCGGAGGCCACGGCGGACGTCCGTCTCGACGGCCGGGTCGGTGTACGGGCCGGAGGTGTCGTACAGCCGTACGTCCTGCCCGTTGGTGAGATGCACCCGCCGCACCGGAACCCTGAGGTCCGGCCGCGAGCCGGTCACGTAGTCCTTGTGCCAGCCGATGGAACCGGTTTCGGACGTGCGCGCATCCTGCGAGGTCATGAGACCAGAACTCCCTACGCCGGCATTACCCGGTAACAGGTTCGGCGGTCGACGCAGCGATTCCCGTACGTGCCAGCCGTACGGAGGTTCAGCGCCCTCTCAGCCCGGTGCTCCGAGCTCCCGCGATTGCAAAGGTGCCACCACGCTAGCGCTTCCCCCGTACGGAGGACCAGAGGGGGTTGCGATGATGCGGGGCGTGACCCCCACGGAACCGCAGACCCCGACCGACCTCCCCCGGCCCAGATCCCATGGGCACTCCCACGGCCACTCGCACAGCCACGGCCCGCCCACGCCCGTCTCCGCGCACCTGCGCAAGGTGATCGCGGCCGTGCTCATCCCCTTCGCCGTCGCGGTGCTCGCGGGGCTGGTCGTGATGTGGCCGGGCGGAGCGCCTCCGCACAAGCACTCCGGGCTCGGCCTCGACCAGCAGACGCGGTCGGGGCGGGTGGTGAAGATCGAGGAGATCGACTGCGCGAAGGCGGGTGCCACGCCGCAGCAGCAGTCCCCGCAGCCGGGCGGCGGCCCGCCCGCGGCACAGGGGCCGTGCGAGAAGTCGGAGATCGAGGTGACCTCGGGCCCGGACAAGGGCCGCACCTTCACCGAACTGGTGCAGCCGAGCGCCTCACGGCACTACACGGTGGGCCAGGAGGTCGTCCTGGCGTACGCGCCGAAGGCACCCAAGAACCTCCAGTACGCGGTCACCGACGTGGACCGGACGCTGCCCATGGCGCTGCTCGCCGGGCTGTTCGCGCTGGCCGTCGTGGTGGTCGGCCGGCTGCGCGGGGTCTTCGCGCTGGTCGCCCTGGTGGTCAGCTTCGGGGTGCTGACGCTGTTCATCCTCCCGGCGATCCTGCACGGTTCAAACCCGCTGCTGGTGGCCGTGGTCGGCGGCAGCGCGATCATGCTGATCGCGCTCTATATGTGTCATGGCCTCAACGCGCGGACGTCCGTGGCGGTCGTCGGCACGCTCACGTCGCTGATGCTCATCGGGCTGCTCGGCGCGCTGTTCACGCAGTGGGCGCACCTGACGGGCGACACCGACGACCAGACCGGCCTGGTGCACGGCCTCTATCCGGAGATCGAGATCCGCGGCCTGCTGCTCGCCGGGATCATCATCGGCTCCCTGGGCGTGCTCGACGACGTCACGGTGACGCAGACGTCGGCGGTGTGGGAGCTGAAGGAGGCGGATCCGACCGCGAGTTGGCGCAAGCTCTACGGCTCGGGGATGCGCATCGGGCGGGACCACATCGCGTCGGTGGTCAATACGCTGGTGATGGCGTACGCGGGCGCGTCGCTGCCGCTGATGCTGCTGTTCTCGATCGCGGACAGCGGGATCGGGCGGGTCGCGACGAGCGAGATCGTCGCGGAGGAGATCGTGCGCACGCTGGTCGGCAGCATCGGGTTGGTGGCCTCGGTGCCGGTGACGACCGCGCTGGCGGCGCTCGTTGTCAGTGCCGACCGGCACAATACGAAGACGAGGGCGAAGAGCGGTCCGAGGGCGCGGGGGGCGTCCCGGGGCGGGAGGCGCCGTCGGGCGAAGTGATCGCGGGAGGGGGAGCTGCCGGTGGTCGGGGAGCAGGGCAGGGTGACGGGGACGGTCGGCCCGGGGCTGGTCGGCGAGGTGATCGTGCGGGTCAGGGGCGGGGCCGAGGCGTTCCTGGCGTATGCGATGGAGGAGGGCGAGCGCCTGGAGCGGGGCACGGTGGTGGTGATCATGGAGTATCAGCCGCCGCGCACGGTCTATGTGGCGGCCGCCTACGGCTGATTCACCTGGGGTGAGCGGAGGTTCGCGGGGCGCCGGGCGTCAAGAAAGCGCCAAGACGCCCGGTCCTCTTCACCCCCGGCCTGCGCGGGAGCACACTTTCGATCACAAGGCTCCGCACCCAGGAGCCGTCAAAGGGGGGATGAGCGATGCTCATCGGCATCGTGGCGGGGGTCGTCGTCGTAGGCGTCGCCGTCGTGATCGGGCTGTTCAAGCTGATGTGGCGGGTGGCGGAGCCCAATGAGGCGCTGGTCATCTCCGGCTCCAAGCACCGCACCGAGGGCCTCGAGGAAGGCATGGGCTTCCGGATCGTCACCGGGCGCGGCACGCTCGTGCTGCCCGGGGTGCAGGTGGTGCGGAAGCTGTCGCTGGATCTCAACGAGGCCGAGCTGAACGTCGATTGCGTCACCCAGCAGGGCATCCCGCTCAAGGTGCACGGCGTGGTGATATTCAAGGTGGGCGACGACTTCGTGTCGATCGCGAACGCGGCCCGCCGCTTCCTGGACCAGCAGAAGCACATGGGCGACCGGGTGCACAACGTCTTCGCGGGTCACCTGCGCTCCATCGTCGGCGGGTTGACCGTCGAGGACATGATCCGCGACCGCGAGCGGCTGACCGGCGAGACCCGGGCCGCCTCGGGCTCCGAGATGGAGAAGCTGGGTCTGATCATCGACTCCCTGCAGATCCACGAGATCCAGGACCCCACGGGCTACATCAAGAACCTCTCCGCGCCGCACGCGGCGGCGGTCCACCGCGACGCCCGGATCGCCCAGGCCGAGGCGGACCGGCTGGCCACGGAGGCGGAGCAGCAGGCCGCGGCCCGGATGTCGGAGGCGACGCGCGACAGCGAGATCCTCCGGGCCGGCTATCAGGCCGAGCGGGACAGCGCGGCGGCCAAGGCCCGGCAGGCGGGCCCGCTGGCGGAGGCCGCGGCGCAGCAGGAGGTCGTGGTCCAGGAGACGCGGGTCGCCGAGCTCGCGGCGCAGCGCAAGGAGCAGCAGCTCCAGGCGGACGTCCGCAAGCCCGCGGACGCGGCGGCGTACGAGAAGCGGACGCTGGCCGAGGCGGAGCGTGACGCCCGGATCTCCGCGGCGCAGGCGAAGGCCCGGGAGACGGAGCTGGCGGCGGCCGCCGAGGCGACGCGGGTGAAGACGGCGGCGGGCGCGGAGGCGGAGGCCACCAAGGCGCGCGGCACCGCGGCCGCCGCGGCGACCCGGGCGACCGGTGAGGCCGAGGCCGCGGCCGCGCAGGCCAAGGGTCTGGCGGCGGCCGAGGCGGCGAGGGCGCAGGGGCTGGCCGAGGCGGAGGCGATCAAGGCCAGGGCGGCTGCCCTGGCGGAGAACCAGGAAGCGGTGGTCGCCCAGCAACTGGCCGAGAACTGGCCGGAGATCGTGCGGGCAGGGGCGGCGGCCTTCGGAAACGTCGATCATATGGTGCTGTTGAACGGGGCGGACGGCATGTCCGACCTCTTCGCGAAGGCCCTGACGATGGGTGGCACGGGCCTGGGCCTGGCACGGCAGCTGCTCGCGAGCATGGGCACGACGGAGGGCCCGGGGCCGAACGGCCTCGGCGGCCCGGCGGCGAGCGGCGCCGAAGGCGACGGCGCTACGGCCCGGGGTGACAGCGCCCGGGGTGACAGCGGCAAAAGCCCGGCGGGCCGGGGTCCCGCGGCCGCGCCGCAGGGCGCGGCGCCCCGCCCGGAGCGGGTGCCGGTCGAGAAGGACGAGGGAGCCGTACCGGGCCGCTAACCAGCGTTCTGCCCCTCGGGGTTGCCGGCGAGGATGTTGTCGAGGGCGGCCGCGAGGTCGTACTCGAAGTCCGCGACCGAGCGCTCCTCGCCGAGGGGCGCGATGCGGTCGGTCCGGTCGAGGAAGGCCACGAGAGGCGCGGCCCCGGCCCGGAACAGGGCCCCTTCGCAGCCCACTTGCAGTCTGATGAAGACGTCCGAGAGGTGCTCGGTGGAGGCGGGGGCGATGTGCACATCGCCCTCGCCGGACGGCTGGCTGAGTCCGTCGAGCAGCAGCTCCCTGGCGAACGCCCAGGTCACCGGGGCGTCCCCGGGCAGGTGAAAGGTGAATTTCACCGCATAAGGGTCACTGCTGTCGTAGACCAGCCCGACCGGAATCCGGAAGGACAGCTCCTCGGAGACGAGGAAGGTCATGATTACTTCTGCCTGAACCGTTTCACGCATCGCCCAATGCCCCGATTCGTCGTTTTGGCCGGGATTGGCTCCTTATGGCCATAGGCTCCGTCATTCGACGGCATCCATGGATCACAGGGAGTGATATTTCAGATACCGATAGAGATCGAGAGTGAGCTTACGAGCTCTATGACTCTGGAGCGTAGCGACTCGACTACGGGGCGGAGTCGTTCCGGGCGTTTCACGGCGGAGAAATCGCCTCAATCGTCAACACCGACCGTGGGCGACAGTCGGAAGGCGTTGCCGAGGGGCGGTGCGGGTGACGTACTCCTGTCTCCCGCACACCGATGGGACGCGTTTACCAGTCGCCCCTGGACGACGAGGACGACGTGAACTTCCTGACGACGAAGATCAGGCCACCGACGAGCGCCACCAGCAGCAGCGCCTTGAAGAGCAGCGCGATGACGAAACCGAGCGCGGTCATGATCAGGCCGCCGAACACCATCAGGACGAGGACCGGCACGGCGATCCACTTCACCCACCACGGGAGTCCTGCGAAAATCCCCTTCTCACCCATGTCGTCGTCCCTGCTTTCCGCTTCGTGGAGCTCTTCGGTGGAGCCGGAGCGGAACTGCCCCGGCCTCGCTCTCGATGCTAGGACGGCCCGGTGGGGCCGCGGGGGCCCCGCGGCCCCCGTCCGTCCCTGAGCGGCCCCCTACGGGATCCCGGGGTGCCCCCTCAGCTCTCAGGCGGAGAGAAGACCACCAGAACCCTCAGGTCCTCGCTGATGTGGTGGAACCGGTGCGGCACGCCGGCGGGCACATAGACCACGCTCCCCCGCGCCACATCGGTCGTCTCGTTCCCCACCGTGATCGCCCCACGCCCGCTCATGACCATGTAGACCTCGTCCTGCGCGTGCGGGGTCTGCGGGTCGGTGTCCCCCGCGTCCAGCGCGTAGAGACCGACGGACATGTTCCGCTCGCGCAGGAACTGCAGATAGGCCCCCTCGTTGGCGGCCCGCTCCGCCTCGAGCTCGTCCAGCCGGAACGCCTTCATCTCTCGACCACCTCGTTGCCCGTCTCTTGCTGTCGCTTCGCTGTGCGTCGCAGCACGGGACCTCGGCAGCCGATCCCGTCTGCAACGATCTCACCATGAAGAATTTCGTAGTCAAGACGATCGCCAACGCGGCGGCCCTGGCGGTCGCCATCTGGCTGCTCAAGGGCATCACGCTGTCCGGTGAGAACACCGTGCGCAAGGTGCTCACGCTCATTCTCGTCGCGCTCGTCTTCGGCGTGGTCAACTTCATCGTCAAGCCGGTCGTGAAGCTGCTGTCCTTCCCGCTCTTCATCCTGACCCTCGGGCTCATCACGCTGGTGATCAACGCGTTGATGCTGCTGCTGACGTCCTGGCTCGCGGGCAAGCTCGGGCTGGCCTTCCATGTGGCGGGCTTCTGGAGTGCCCTGGTCGGCGGCGTGATCATCTCGGTCGTGGCATGGGCGATGCACATGATCCTGCCGGACGAGCAGGACTGAGGGCCGGGGCGCCGCGGGCGCCCGGCCTCCGACGGAACGAGCGAGGCACCACCCGAGGGAGCACACATGACAGGCGACGGCACCCGCGTCGTACGGGCAGGTCTCCCGGAGCCGCGGCCGAACGAACCGGCCCTCCCCGGGCCCGCCTTCGCCGCCCACTTCCACCTGCCGGGCGAGGTCGGCGGCCCATACACCTACGGCCGCGAGGCCAACCCCACCTGGACCGCGCTGGAGGACGCCATCGGCCTGCTGGAGGCCCCCGGCGGCGGGGCCGAGGCCGTGGTCTTCCCCTCCGGCATGGCCGCGATCTCGGCCGTACTCCTGTCCCTGCTGCGCCCCGGCGACACCGCCGTGCTCCCGGGCGACGGCTATCAGCTGCTGCCCGCGCTGCGGGAGCGGCTGGAGGGCTTCGGCGTCACCGTACGGACCGCGCCGACCGGCGGCGACGCCCAACTGGCAGCGCTGGAGGGAGCGCGGCTGCTGTGGATCGAGACGCCGTCCAACCCGGGACTCGACGTGTGCGACATCCGCCGCCTCGCCGAGGCCGCGCACCGCGAGGGCGCGCTCGTCGCCGTCGACAACACCCTCGCCACCCCGCTCGCCCAGCGCCCGCTGGAACTGGGCGCCGACTTCTCCGTCGCCAGCGGCACCAAGGCGCTCACCGGACACGGCGACATCCTGCTGGGCTACGTCGCCACGCCCGACCCCGCGCTCGCGGCGGGCGTACGGGCGTGGCGCAAGGTCACCGGGGCGATCCCCGGGCCCATGGAGGCTTGGCTGGCGCACCGTTCGCTGGCCACCCTCCAGTTGCGGGTCGACCGGCAGGCCGCGAGCGCGCTCGCCCTGGCCGAGGCCCTGCGCGAGCGCCCCGAGGTGACCGGCCTCCGCCACCCCGGCCTGCCGACGGACCCCGCGCACGAGCTCGCCGCGCGCCAGATGCACGGCGGACGCTACGGCTGCGTCGTCTCCTTCGCCCTCCCGGACCGCCCACACGCGGAACGTTTCCTCGCCGCCTTGCGACTTGTCGACGAAGCCACGAGCTTCGGCGGCGTCCGCTCCACGGCCGAGCGCCGCGGCCGCTGGGGCGGTGACGCGGTACCGGAGGGCTTCATCCGCTTCTCCGCAGGGGTGGAGGACACCGAGGACCTCGTCGACGACGTGCTGACCGCACTGGACCGGGCCGCCGCGAGCGGATCCCCTGCGGAGAAGGCGTCTCCGGGCTCCTGAACCGGGCCGGGAGGAAGGCGCGTTGACCCCGCGCAGAAAGACGGCTCAAGCCTCCCCCCTCTTGGCTTGAGCCGTCACGGCCGGCCGGAGAAGACACGGCGGGCCGCCCGACCAAGGCTAGTTGACTCTGCGTCAGTGTCCAATCACGCGGGAGACACAGCCCTATCGACTTATTTATAGTTCCCGTACCGAGGGGTGTCCGGCCCAGGGGAGACAGCATGGATCTGACCCTGTTACGCACTTTCGTCACCGTGCACCGGGCCGGGTCCTTCACACGGGCCGCCGCGCTCCTCGGGCTCTCCCAGCCGGCCGTCACCAGCCAGATACGCGCGCTGGAGAAGCAGCTGGGGCGCCCCCTCTTCCTCCGGCAGGCGCGCGGCGTCACCCCCACCGGCATCGGTGACGAGCTCGCGCACAAGGTCGCGCCGCACGTCGACGCGCTCCTGGAGATCGCCGAGGCGGGCGGGCTGGACGATCCGTCCGCCTCCACCACGCTGCACCTCGCCGGCCCGCCCGAATTCCTCGCCCTGCGCGCCCTGCCCGCGCTCACCCCGCTCATCACCGAGGGCCTGGCGGTCCGCGCCGCGCACGGGACCGCCGAGGAGCTCTTCGAGGGGCTCGCGGCGGGCCACCACGAGCTCGCGATCACCACTTCGCGCCCCCGTGGGCGCCTGCTCACCGCCACCCCGCTCTGCGACGAGGAACACGTGCTGGTCGCCGCCCCGCGCTGGGCGGCCCGCCTCGGCGGCGCGGCCGTCCTCCGCGACAAGGGCGCCCCGGCACTGGAACACCTGCCCGTCGTCGAGGTCCACGAGAGCCTGCCGCTCGTCACCCGCTACTGGACGGCCGTCTTCGACACCAAGCCCGTCACCGACGGCAGCGTCATCGCCCCCGACCTGCGCGCCGTCCTCACCTGCGTGGCCGCCGGAGCCGGGCTCGGCGTGCTGCCGCGCTATCTGTGCTCCGACGCGCTCGACACCGGGGAGATCGTGGCCCTGCTCGACCCGCCGGTCCCGCCGCTGCGCACCTATTTCCTGGTCGTCCGCACCGGCAGCCTGGCCCACCCGCACCTCGCCCGCGCACACGAGTGGCTGCTGCGCGCTGCGGTCTCCTGGTGAGAAAGCCCCGCACGGAAGGGTTTCACCAGGGCGGTCACGCGGCAGATGTCCCCTATGACCGAACGTCCCGTGGTCAAGCGCACCGCCCGTGCCATCCTGCTCGACAGCACCGCACCGGGGTCCACCGGCGACTCCGATCTCGAGATGATCCTCATCAAGCGGACCAAGCCCGGCGAGGCGCCGTACTGGATCACGCCCGGCGGCGGCATGGAGCCCGAGGACTCCAGCGTCGTGGCCGCCCTCCACCGCGAGGTCGACGAGGAACTCGGCGCCAAGGTCGTCGACATCGTCCCGGCCTTCGTCGACACCGTCGCGCACTCCGCCCACGGCGTCAAAGTGCAGCACTTCTTCGTCTGCCGCCTCGCCTCCATGGACTACTCGCTGCGCCACGGCCCCGAGGTGGACGAGCCCCGCGGGACGTACGAGGTGGTGCGCATCCCCTTCAGCCGCGCGGGGATCGCCTCCGTCGAGCTGGTGCCGCCGTCCTTGCGCGCCTACCTCGACGCGAACATCGAGGGAGTACGGGCGCTCCTGGCGGAAGACCTCGGCTGACGCCTCAGCCCGGCAGCATGCCCGGATCGTCGAGCGCGTCGTGTCTGATGCGGTCCGAGGGAACGCCGATGCGCCTGAGGGCGTCCACGCCGCTGCGGATCATCCCCGGAGGACCGGAGAGATACGCGTCGTAGGCGTTCCACGGGCCGTACTCCCGCACGATGTGCGGCAGTTGCCCGACCAGCCGGCGCGTGGGGCCCTCGGCGACGACCGGGCGGACCGACAGCCAGGGGTGCGAGCGCTGCAACCGCAGCATGGTCTCGATGTCGTAGAGGTCGTCGTCGTGGCGGGCGCCGTAGAAGACCTCGACGGGACGGCGCCTGCCGTGCTCGGCGACGTCCTCGACCAGCGCCTTGATGGGCGCGATGCCGGTGCCGCCGCCCAGGCACAACAGGCCGTTGTCAGTGGTGTGGTCCACAATCATGGAACCGGTGGGAGGACCGAGTCGCAGGACGTCGCCCGGGCGGGCGCGATGGACGAGCGCACCGGACACCCACCCGGCGGGAACGGCCTTGACGTGAAAGGAGAGCAGCCCGTCCTGGCGGGGCGCGGAGGAGAAGGAATAGTGCCGCCATACGCGCGGCCACCATGGGGTCTCCAGGCTGGTGTACTGCCCGGCGACGAAGGGATAGGGCTGATCGGGCCGTACGGTCACGACGGCGACGTCCGGCGTGCGCAGCTCATGGCCGATGATCTCGGCCTGCCACCAGGCGGGGGCGCGCGCCTCGTCCTCGGCGGCCGCGTCGATCATGATCTGTGAGACCGCGGTGTAGACCCGCACCCAGGCGGCCTCGGCCGTCTCGTCCCAGGAGTCCCCGGCGTAGCGGGCGAGCGCGGCGATCAGGCACTCGCCGACGGCGGGGTAATGCGTGGGCAGCGCCCCGTACTTGCGGTGGCCGCGCCCGAGTGCGGAGAGGTAGGAGGAGAGCGTGGGTCCGTCGTCGGCGTGGCGTGCGGCGGTCAGCAGCGCCTTGAACAGCCGGTCGCGCTGGAGGTCCATCGCGGCGGGGAAGAGGGCCCTCAGATCGGGGTGGCGCACGAACAGCAGCGCGTAGAAGTACGAGGTCGCCTTGTCGGCGACGGGCTCGATCCCGGCCAGCGTCCGTCGTATCGCCAGGGCGTCGGGAGAGGGCGGTCGTCCGGCCGCGGGCGGCGGCGCGGGGCGGGTGGGGCGGTCCGGCGGGCCGTCGGCCGGGCGCTGGTGCTCGGCCTGGGCTCCGGGCGCGAACCACGGTGGCCCGGGGATCAGTTGGTGCGGAAGCGGCTCGTCCGCTCGGTGCGGAAGGCCCGGTGGGTGTTCGGGCGGCGCGGCCGGGTGTTCCCGCTGCCGCGCCTCCGGCCGCTGCTCCGGCCGCTGCTCCGGCCGCTGCTCCGGCCGCACGGAGTGGCCGTCCGGTGGGTTCGCGTAGTGGCGGCGTACGGGGTCCGCCGGTGGGCGGTCCGCGGGGCGGTCGGGGACCACCGCCCGCACGGGCACCCACTTCGCGGCGCGCGCGGCGCGGGGCTCCGGCGTGCCGTCCGGCGGCTCGTCGGCCGGGCCTGCGGGCCGTTCGGCCGGAGGGCTGCCGCCCGCCCGCTGCCCCGGAGTGGCGGGGCGGGTGAACCAGCCCCGGTCACCCCGGCCGGCGTCGCTGCCGCCGTCACCCGTCCTGGTGGTCGCAGCGTCCCTCATCGTCTCGCCTCGAACATGTCTCGGTCGGTCCTCCCCCTTCCGGGCGGGCCGGAAGGTGCCGTCCGCGCAGCATGTCACTTTCCTGTGGGGCTCCGGGGAAATAGTGAGAACTCCGGGTAATCACATGGATGTTGAGGCTAGGCTGACCCGCTTCCGCACCAGGTCGGCCCCGTCCTGCCGACCGGCAGATGAGCACCGGCGGGCAGGTCAGCGCACCAGCTCGTAGGCCGCCCTGAGGTCCGTGCCCGCGTACGCGTGCGCCGCCACGTCCCGCACATGGTGATCGGCGTTGACCGCCACCGACACCCGTACGGCCGCGAAGAGTTCCGTGTCCGACATCGAGTCGCCGTACGCCACGCAGTCCGCCCGGCCCAGTCCGTACCGCGCGCAGAGTTCGTCCGTGATCCGCACCTTGGCGGCCGCGTCGAGGATCGCCGTCGGGTCGACGGGGTCGCGGAAGGGGACGGCCGGCCAGCCGGAGCCGTGGGCGGCGTCCGCGCCCCAGGTCAGCAGGCGCTCCACGAAGAAGTTCGGGGACAGCGAGATCACCGCGCAGCGCTCGCCGCGGGCGCGGATGTCCGCCCACACCTCCTGGATGCCCTCCATCCAGGGCGCGCCCTCGAAGGCGGCGGCGACGTGTTCCTCGGTGAGCCCGCTCCACAGCTCGCACGCCAGGGCGGCGAAGCGGTGCGAGGTCAGCTCCCGGGCGATGAACGCCCGCTCCAGCTCGGCGATCTCGCGGTCCAGGCCGAGTTGCCGGGATATCTCGACGGCCGCCGCGGACCCGCGTATCAGGGTCCCGTCCATATCGAAAACGTGCAGTCTGGTCACAGTCCCCGAGAGTAGGCGCACCGCCGCGGAACTCAGCGCCTGATCATCTGGGTCGCCTGCTCGTCGAGATCGCCGGCGGGCTCGGGCGGCGGCTTGCGCGCCGAGTCGCTGATCTTCAGGAGCACCGCGATCAGCACCCAGTTCGCCACCTGGGAGGAACCGCCCGCGGCGAGGAACGGCAGGGCCTTGCCGGTCAGCGGCAGCAGTCCGGTGACGCCTCCCGCGACCACGAAGACCTGGAGGGCCAGCGCGCCCGCGAGGCCGGTCGCCAGGAGCTTGCCGAAGGAGTCCCGGGCGTCCAGCGCCGTCCGCAGACCGCGCTCGATCAGCAGCGCGTACAGCAGGAACACGGCCATCATGCCCGCGAGCCCGAGCTCCTCGCCGACCGTGGTGAGGATGAAGTCGCTGCGCCCGGCGAAGCCGATGAGATCGGAATGGCCGCGTCCGAGACCGGTGCCGAGGACGCCGCCGCTGCCGAAGCTGAACAGCGCCTCCGCCGCCTGCGGGGAGGTCAGACCGGCCGGCGGGTGCGGAAGGTAGTAGTCCATGGGGTGCAGCCAGGCGACGATACGGCCGTGCACATGCGGCTCCATGGAACCCACGACGAACGCCCCGACGGCGAACATGCCCAGGCCGGACACCACCCAGCTCGGCCGCTCGGTCGCGGCGTAGAGCATGATGACGAACAGCCCGAAGAAGATCAGCGACGTGCCGAGGTCCCGCTCGAAGATCAGCACGAGCAGGCTCAGCACCCACACCGCGGCGATCGGCCCGAACTGCCGCCCGCGCGGCAGATAGAAGCCCAGCACCCGCCTGCTGGCCAGCGCCAGCGCGTCCTTGTGCATGGTCAGGTAGCCCGCGAAGAACACCGCGATGGCGATCCTGACGAACTCACCGGGCTGGAAGGACAGCGCCCCGAGCCGGATCCACCGCTTCGCGCCGTAGGAGTCGCCGGGGAAGAAGGCCGGTGCCATCAGCAGCACCAGGGCCGCGAAGACGGTGACGTACGCGTACCGCTGAAGGTGGCGGTGATCCTTCAGGAAGACCAGCACGGCCAGCAGGACGGCCAGCCCGATGGCGCTCCACATCACCTGGTTCGAGGCGGCCGGCGGGGAGTGGTAGCGAATGGCGTACGAGATGTCGAGCCGGTGGATCAGCACCAGGCCCAGGCCGCTCAGCGCGAAGGCGAGCGGCAGGATCAGCGGGTCGGCGTGCGGTGCGAAGCGCCGCACCGCGACATGCGCCAGCGCGGCGGCGGCCACCAGACCGAGGGCGTAGCCGAACAGCTCGCCCGGCAGCTCACCGGCCGTGGCCAGCCCCACCGAGGCATAGCCGAAAAGCGTCAGCAGCACCGCTCCGCCGAGCAGCAGCAACTCCGCGTTCCGGCTGCGCGCCGTGCGGGCCGTGGCCCTTCCACCAGCGCTCATCCTGTCTCCCTCGGCTCTGACGTCCCCGCCCGCGCGACGGGGAATGCGCACTTCTCCTTCACTCAAGGAGGGCCGCGACAAGGGAAAAGGTTGCGTGATCGCGCAACCTTTGTGGAGGGCCATCTCACGTGGGCGCGCGCGGTGGGCTCGGCCGACCGCGTCTTCGGCACGCTGCGCACCGCATCTCACGTGCGCGCGGAGGTGCCGGAGCCCCTGTGCGGGGCCCCGGCGGGCGGTCAGCCGCCCAGCACCGCCGCGACCGCGCCGGTCGCGATGCCGTGGTCCTGCTCCGGCGCGCCGCCGCCCACGCCGATCGCGCCGATCAGCCGGCCGTCGCGCCGCAGGGGAACCCCGCCCGCGATGAAGAGCAGCGGCCGGTCCAGAGCGGTCGGCAGCGTGTGGAAGAGGCCGCCCGGCTGCACCGCGTCGACCAGGTCGGCGGTGGGCGCGTCCAGCTGCGCCGCGGTGAACGCCTTGCGCGTGCTCGTCTCCCCCGCGATCAGCACGGCCCGGTCGTCACGGCGGAAGGCCAGCAAGTGGCCGCCCGCGTCGAGGACGGTCACGGCGATCCGTACGCCCTGCTCGTCGGCGGCCCGGCGGGCGGCGGTGACGAGGGCGTCCGCTTCGTCCGTGGTGAGCGGACGGACGGTGGCGGCAGTGGTGACAGTGGTGTCGGTCATGAGGTGATGCTCCTAGCGGGATGCGTACGGTGTCTCGGTGGCCCGAGGGGTCTGGGTGACGGCCGCGGCGGATCGTGCCGCGATCCGGCCGCCGCCCCCGCCCGCGCGCCGCTCCAGGGCGGCGGACAGCACGGCGAGGGCGAGCGCGGAGGCGGCCATCGCGGCGCCGACCCAGGTGGGGGCCGCGTACTCGAAGCCGGCCGCGATGACGAGCCCGCCGAGCCAGGCGGCGATGGCGTTGCCGAGGTTGAAGGCGCCGATGTTCACGGCGGAGGCCAGGGTCGGCGCGTCGGAGGTCTGGTCGAGGACGCGCTTCTGCAGCGGAGGTACGGACGCGAAGCCGAAGGCCCCGGTCAGGGGGACGGCGACGGCAGCCGCGATCTTGCTGTGGGCGGCGAACGGCATCAGCGCGAGGACGATCGCGAGCGCGCTCAGCGAGACGTACAGCAGGGGCATGAGCGCCCGGTCCGCGTACCGCCCGCCGACGAGGTTGCCGATGACCATGCCGACGCCGAAGAGCACGAGCAGCCAGGTCACGGAGGACGGCGCGAAGCCCGTGACGTCGGTCATCATCGGCGCGAGGTAGGTGTTCATCGTGAAGACGCCGCCGAAGCCGAGCACGGTCATCCCCATGGCGAGCAGGACCTGCGGGTTGCGGAAGGCGGCGAGTTCGCCGCTGACCGGCGCCCGTTCGGCACGCGGCTCCTCGGGGAGCCGGGGCACGAGCGCGGCGATGCCGAGGACCGCGAGCACGCCGAGCCCGGCGATGAGGAAGAAGGTGAGGCGCCAGCCCGCGTTCTGGCCGACCACGGTCCCCAGCGGCACACCGACCACATTGGCCACGGTCAGACCCGTGAACATCATCGCGATCGCGCCCGCCTTCTTCTGCGGGGCGACGAGCCCGGCGGCGACGATCGCGCCGATGCCGAAGAACGCGCCGTGCGCGAGCGAGGCGACGATCCGCCCGGCCAGCATCAGGGCGAAGACGGGGGAGACGGCGGAGAGCGCGTTGCCCGCGACGAACAGCCCCATCAGGGCCATCAGCATCCGCTTGCGGGGCACGCGGCTGCCGATGATCGCGAGGATCGGGGCGCCCACGACCACGCCGAGCGCGTAGCCGGTGGTCAGGTAACCGGCGGTGGGGATGGAGACGCCGAACTCCTCCGCGATCTCGGGGAGGAGCCCGGAGGTCACGAATTCGGTGGTGCCGATACCGAAGGCGCCGATGGCGAGCGCCAGCAGTGCAAGGGGCATGACAGGGGTCCTTCAGCAAGGGGATGGGGGGCGACCGCGTGATTGCAGGCGAGCCTTACGAGCGTCGACAATAATTGCAGACGCGGGTTAGTTGCAAGCGCGGGCTATTGCGGTGGAGGGCTATCCTGTCCGTACGGGCAGCGAACGGGCGGCTGCGGGCAGCTCCCGGGCAGCAGCAGGAGAAGCCCCACGGGCCGCGCGCCCCGCGCGTGGTCCCGGCCGCCCGGCGCGTACGCCTCGTACGCGCGCCTGCACGCCCGCCCGCTCGCCCGCCATGAAGACTCCGCACCCGAAGGAGGACCCGCCCATGTCCTGCCCCCCGGACCCCGCCCTGCTCGGACTGGCACAGGGCTGGTGTGCGCTCTCCGCGCTCCACGGCCGGATCGAGGCCCACATCGAGCGCGCCCTGCAGGCCGGACACGACCTGAGCGTGCGCGAGTTCAGCGTCCTCGACGTGCTCAGCCGCCAGCACAGCGGCGAGGGCGGCCACCTGCGCATGAACCAGGTCGCCGACTCCGTCGTCCTCAGCCAGAGCGCGACGACCCGCCTGGTCAACCGCCTGGAGGACCGCGGCCTGCTGACGCGCTACCTCTGCCTCACCGACCGCCGGGGCATCTACACGGACGTGACGGAGGCAGGGCTGGCACTCCTCGCCAAGGCCCGGCCCACGAACGACACGGCGCTGCGGGAGGCGCTGGACGAGGCAGCGAAGCGGCCGGAACTGGCGCCACTGGTGGCGGCGGTGGAGTCGCTGGCGTAGCCGGATCTTCATGAGGGCGGCCGGGGCGAGCACCGCTCCGGCCGCCCTCAGGCGTTTCGGGACGAGCATCGCCTCCGGCTTGCCCCAGGCGTTTCGGGGCGCCCTGGGCTGCCCCGGCGTTTTCGCGCCCGCCGCGTACGGCCCGGCGTCCGCCCTACCGCTGACGCGACCGGTGCGCCCGCTGCCGGCACGCCCCGCCGCAGTACCGCGCCCGCCGGCCCGTGCGCGCCATCGCCACCGGCCGCCCGCACTCCGCGCAGGCCGTTTCGTCACGCTCAACCGACACAGCGGGCAGTTTCGTCACATGACGACTCGGCCGGAGGCTGTCGCACATCAGCGCCGTCATCCGCCCGGACGCTCCCGTCGCGCCCCGCCGCCGTTCCATGGACAGGCAGCCGAAGAGCAGCGTGACGACGTCCTCGGTCTCGACGTCCTTCCGTACGGCGCCCGCCTTTTGAGCACGCGTCAGCAGCACCTCCAGGGCCTCCTGGAAGCCCTTCTCGACCCCCGGGGTCGGCTCGAAGAGACCCTCGGCGCTCGCGTCCAGCGCGTCCAGGAGCGCTCTGTTCCGCACCGAGAGCCGCACCACCGCCGCCAGGTAGCGGAAGAACACCGTCCCGGGCTCCGCCGCGTCCGCCAACTCCCGCGCGGTGTCCGTGAAAAGCCTTATCCGGTCCGCGACCGTGGCCCTGAACAGTGCTTCCTTGGAAGGGAAATGGCGGTGGACCGTGCCCGTGCCGACGCCCGCGCGGCGCGCGATCTCCCCCAGCGGCACCGCCAACCCCCGTTCCTCGAAGGCCGATCGGGCCGCGTCGAGGATGAGCGCCCTGTTGCGCCGGGCGTCCGCACGGAGGGCCGCAGAAGCTGCTGTCGACGCCGTCGCGTCACTGCGGCGCACCATGCGGGGAACCTCCGGAGGGCGATCGATCGAAACGGGCTGGGCGTTCCGATTCTATCCGGGCAGATGAACGAGGTACCGCAGGCGAACACAACAGGGCAAAAGACGCGAAAAAGCCGCTGTCGGCGCATAACGCACCGACAGCGGCTCACGCTGCCTTGAGAGGGAAGCTACGGGGGCGTCAGGCTCCGGTCACGGCGTCCCAGGCCACGGCCGCGGCATCCCGGGCCTCGTCCGTCCTGCCGGCCTCGACGCCCAGCGACTCCAGCGCGGCGCCGAGCGCCGAGAGGGAGTCCAGGACGACGGCGCGGTCCGCGGCGAGCCCGTAGTGATTCACGCGGATCATCTCCTTGGCCAGCGCCCCGCCGGCCGCCTGCACGGGCACGGTGCGGTCGGCGGCCAGGGCGGCCACGACGATCTCCCGGGCGTCGACGCCGTCGGGGGCGCGCAAGGTGGTCGCCGCGGGCGCGGCGTCCACGTCCCGCGTGACGTACGGGGAGAGGGCGCCCAGCACCCGCGCGCCCGCGCGGGTGGCCGCGGCGGCCGCCCGGTGACGGAGGATCACGGCGTCCAGACCGGCCGCGTCGATCCGGTCCACCGCCTGCTCGAGGGCGAGCATCTCCAGCTGGGCGGGGGCGTGCGGCAGCACCTTGCGCCCCCCGTCGATCCAGCGCTCCTTCCAGTCCAGGAGCGAGAGGTACGAGCCACGCGGGGCCTGCTCGTTGGCCGCGATCCGCTCCCACGCGCGGGCGCTCACCGACACGGCCGACACACCCGCCGGACCGGCCATCGCCTTCTGTCCGCCGATGACGCACAGGTCGACGCCCCACTCGTCCGTGAGGAGCGGCTCGGCGGCCACGGACGCCACCGCGTCCAGCATCAGCAGGGCGCCGTGCTCCCGCACGACGGCCCCGATCGCCGCGACCGGATTGGTGTTGCCGGTCGCCGCCTCGGCGTGCACCAGGCTCACGAAGTCGATCTCCGGGTGCGCGCGCAGGGCCTCGGCCACCTGCTCCGCGCCGGCCGCGCCGCTGAACGGCGCCGCCACCGTGACCACTTCGGCGCCGCAGGAGCGCAGCCAGCCGCCGAACGTCTCCCCGTACGGGCCCGTGATGATGTTCAGCGCGGTGCTGCCGGGGCGCACGGCGGAGCGGATGCACGCCTCCAGGGGCAGCAGGGCCTCGCCCTGCATCGCGACGACGCTCTCGCGCGTGCGCATCAGCGCGGCGACCTTGTCCTCGATGCGCGCGAAGTGCGCCGCGTCGAGCGGCGCGAGGTCGAGCAGGACCGGTGCGGTGTTCGCAGTCACGGTGGCCTTCCAGGGTGGTATCGCGCCGCGTACGGGCGCCCGCCAGTCTCTCCCCGACCCTACGTCCGCGCCGCCCCTGCCCGAACGCTCCGCCAAAAGTCCGGTACGCCCCTCCGCGAGGGTGCGTCGTGGCTGGTCACGCGGCTCCCCGCGCCCCTGTGACCGCTGCCGAACCGCACCGGACCCCGCCGGGCCCGTTCAGCGCCAGCCCGCCTTCTCGACCCCGCCGGGCACCGCGTCGCCCTGCTCGTACGGTTCGCGGGTGAGCACGAAGGTGCCCACGTCGAGATGGCTCACCGCGCCCTCCGCGGTCCGCACGACGGTGAGCGTCTCCCCCGCGTAGTACGCGTCGAGGCCGGTCCAGGTGCCGTCGCCCTCCGCGCGGAAGCGCGAGCCGCGGCCGGTGCCGGAGAGCGGGGTCAGCTCCAGGCCCCGTCCCGCGCACAGGCGCAGGGCGAACGGCGCGGCGCCCCAGTACCAGGGCCCGGTCAGCTCCAGCAGCTCGCTGTCCACCTCACCGAGCGGGCGCCAGGTCTCGGGGATCCGCGGCTCGTGGCGGGCGACCGTCTCCACCAGCTCCGCGGCCGCCACGTCCGCCCCCGGGCAGGAGGTCCGGTTCGTCAGGACGACCCCGGCCAGCGCCTCTTCCGGACTCGCCCACAGGATCGCCACGAAGCCCGGCATCGACCCTGTGTGGCCGATCAGCGTGCGGCCGTTCCGGCGGCTCAGCTGCAGGCCGAGGCCGTAACCGAGCTGCCAGCCCGGATCCTGCGGGCCCGACTCCGGCACCCGCATCCTCGCGACCGCCTCTCGGCCGAGCACGCGCTCGTCGCCGTCCAGCAGGAACGCGGCGAACCGGCACAGGTCCGCCGCCGTGGACCAGACCTGCCCGGCGGGCGCCATCCGCCCGGTGTCCACCGCCGGTTCCGGAAGAAGCGCGTCCGCCCACGGGTGCACGGCCCAGCCCTCCGCGTGCGGCGCCTCGGGCAGCAGCGTCGTACGGTCCATGCCGAGCGGCACCAGCACCTCCCGGCGCAGCACCTCTCCCCAGGGCTCTTCCCGCAGCTGCTCCACGAGGGCGCCGAGCAGCGCGTAACCGGGGTTGGAGTAGTGGTACGTCCGGCCGGCCGGGTGCCGCTGGGGGCGCTCGCCGAAGATGTCCGCGAGCTCGGGGCGCAGCGCGCCGTCCGTGCGCTCCCACCACGGGCCGCGCGCCTCGGAGGCCAGCCCGGAGGTATGGGCCAGCAGTTGGGCCACGGTGGCCTCACCGGCCTCCGGGGTGTCGAGATAGGTGGCGAGCGGGGCGTCCAGATCGACGCGCCCCTCCTCGTGGAGCCGCATGACCAGGACCGCGACCAGGCACTTGGTGATCGATCCGATGCGGTACTGCGTATCGGCCCCCGGCACCCGCCCGGCGACCTCTCCCCGGCCGGCTGACCACACCATCCGGCCCTCCCGCATCACCGCACCCACCAAGGAGGGCGTGCGGCCCTCGGACTGCGCGGTGGCGAGACGGTGCAGGAGAGCCCGCCGGGTACCAGGCAGCAACTCGGTGAACTGGGGACCATTCATGGATACTTCGTACGATGCGGTCATGTCCGCACCCTAGCCAACCGCGCCGCGCCCCGGCCCTGGCGTTGACGTCCACGTCAAGGTCTACGGTCGTGCTCATGCGCATCGGGGAACTGGCCCAGCAGGCGGGCACCACCACTCGCACCCTCCGGCACTACGAGTCGCTCGGCCTCCTGCCGGCCCGGCGCGCCGGCAACGGCTATCGCACGTACGACGAGGACGACCTGCGCCTCCTCCGGCAGATCCGCGTCCTCCAGGACTTCGGGTTCGGGCTGGAGGAGACCCGGCCGTTCGTGGACTGTCTGCGCGCGGGCCACCCGGCGGGCGACTCCTGCCCGGCCTCGCTGGAGGTCTACCGCCGCAAGCTGGCGGAGCTCGACGACTGCATCGGCCACCTCCGGCGGGTACGGGAGGAGGTCGGCGCCCAACTCGCCCGGGCCGAACGGGAGACCGCCGCGCTCAAGGCCGCCGCGGAGGTCCCCGGCGGGCCGCCCCCGCTCTGCGCCCTCAACCCGCCCGGTCCCGAAGAGGAGCTCAGCACGCCATGACGACCACCACGGGTCACGCCTCCACGACGGCGGTCCCCTCCGTCACCGACGACACTTTCGCCACCGAGGTCCTCGCCTCGGAGCTGCCCGTACTCGTCGACTTCACCGCGGCCTGGTGCGCGCCCTGCCGCATGATCGCGCCCGTACTGGCCGAGCTGGCCCGGCAGGAGGCGGGCCGCATCAAGGTCGTTCAGCTCGACGTGGACACCAACCCGCGGACACAGGCGGCGTACGGCGTCCTCTCCATGCCGACCCTCCTCCTCTTCCACGCCGGAACCCCCGCCCGCTCCCTGACCGGCGCCCGCCCCCTGCGCCGCCTCCGCCAGGACCTCGCCGCCGAACTCCCGTGGATCGCACCGGAGTGAGTCCGCCAGGGGTAACCCGCACCTGGATGTGCAGATCCGGGACGGCGAGGGCGGGTTCGGGGTTTCCCCACCCCGGCGAGCGGCAGGGGGCTTACTCCTGGTCCTACGTCTGGGCCATGTCGACAAAGCGCGAGTAGTGGCCCTGGAAGGCCACCGTGATCGTGGCCGTCGGGCCGTTTCGGTGCTTGCCGACGATGATGTCCGCCTCGCCCGCGCGGGGCGACTCCTTCTCGTAGGCGTCCTCACGGTGGAGCAGGATGACCATGTCGGCGTCCTGCTCGATGGAGCCGGACTCACGGAGGTCGGAGACCATCGGCTTCTTGTCCGTGCGCTGCTCGGGGCCACGGTTCAGCTGGGACAGCGCGATGACCGGCAGTTCGAGCTCCTTGGCCAGCAGCTTGAGGTTTCGGGACATGTCCGAGACCTCCTGCTGGCGGCTCTCGGCGCGCTTGGCGCCACCGGACTGCATCAGCTGGAGATAGTCGATGATCACGAGCTTGATGTCCGCGCGCTGCTTGAGGCGGCGGCACTTGGCGCGGATCTCCATCATCGACAGGTTCGGCGAGTCGTCGATGTAGAGCGGCGCGGCCGAGACGTCGGGCATCCGGCGGGCGAGGCGCGTCCAGTCCTCGTCGGTCATGGAACCGGAGCGCATGTGGTGCAGCGCCACCCGCGCCTCGGCGGACAGCAGGCGCATCGCGATCTCGTTGCGCCCCATTTCGAGCGAGAAGATCACGCTCGGCATGTTGTGCTTGATCGAGCAGGCGCGGGCGAAGTCCAGCGCGAGGGTCGACTTACCCATGGCGGGACGGGCGGCGATGACGATCATCTGGCCGGGGTGCAGGCCGTTGGTCAGCGCGTCGAGGTCGGTGAAGCCCGTGGGCACCCCGGACATCTGGCCGCTGCGCGAGCCGATGGCCTCGATCTCGTCGAGCGCGCCCTCCATGATGTCGCCGAGCGGGAGGTAGTCCTCGCTGGTGCGCTGCTCGGTGACGGCGTAGATCTCGGCCTGGGCGTTGTTGACGATGTCGTCGACGTCGCCGTCGGCCGCGTATCCCATCTGCGTGATGCGCGTGCCCGCCTCGACCAGCCGGCGCAGCACCGCGCGCTCGTGGACGATCTCCGCGTAGTACTCCGCGTTCGCCGCGGTGGGGACCGACTGCACCAGCGTGTGGAGATACGCGGCGCCGCCGACGCGGGTGATCTCGCCGCGCTTGGTGAGCTCCGCGGCCACGGTGATGGGGTCGGCCGGCTCGCCCTTGGCGTAGAGGTCGAGAACGGCCTGGAAGATCGTCTCGTGCGCCGGGCGGTAGAAGTCGATGCCCTTGAGCACCTCGACCACGTCGGCGATGGCGTCCTTGGAGAGCAGCATGCCGCCGAGGACGGACTGCTCCGCGTCGAGATCCTGCGGGGGGACGCGCTCGAAGCCCTGCGCCCCCGGGGAGGAAGAGCCGCGGTCCCAGGAGCCGCCGTCGTCGCCACCGCGGTCGTGCCGCTCGCCGCGGGTCTGGCCGTCGCCTCGGCGGGGGCGGGAGACGGGGAGCCGGTCGCCGGGGCCGGCGTCCGCCCAGGGGTCGTCCATGGGCTCGGGGATGCTCACCCCGCCACCTCCTCCCGTCCGCGGTGCGGACCTCGCCGTGCTGTTCTTTCTTACGGCACGGCTCTGACAAATAGCCCGCCCGACTCCGGTTGGCGTGCGTCGAGTTCGTGGCGATCTCGTAAGGTCTTCGAGGCCGGAACAGGCGGCGGGCGCCGGTCCACGGTAGGCCCGCGGGCACCGTCAGCCAATCTGGTTATCCACAGGGCATGTGGATGATGGGCCCCATCCTGTGGAGAACCCCGTGGATCCTGTGTACGGGACGGGGGAAAGCGCTGTGGACAAACACACAATCACGCCCCACTCACCCATCTGACCTGCGGTTTCACCATCCACCGGCTGTTGAGGAGAAAAACTTTCCCGCTCGGCGCAAGATCGCGACAAACGACGCAGAGAAGATCGCCGCTACCCACCGAATGTAAGGGTCACAAGACGCTTGCACTGATTACCTGTGGAAGATTAGGTTGAGCGCATGACCAAGGCCACCGCGCGAGGAACGCACAGCGCCCGCAGACACGACCGCGAGATCCTCTCGCTGGCCGTCCCCGCCTTCGGCGCACTCGTCGCGGAACCCCTCTTCCTCATGGCCGACAGCGCCATCGTGGGCCACCTCGGCACCTCCCAGCTCGCCGGGCTCGGGGTCGCCGCGGCCCTGCTCACCACCGCCGTCAGCGTCTTCGTCTTCCTCGCCTACGCCACCACCGCCGCCGTCGCCCGCCGCGTCGGCGCCGGCGACCTCCAGGCCGCGATCCGCCAGGGCATGGACGGCATCTGGCTCGCCCTCCTCATCGGCGTCGCCGTCATAGCCGTCGCCCTCCCCGCCGCGCGGCCGGTCGTCGAGCTCTTCGGCGCCTCGCCGACCGCCGCCCCGTACGCGACCACGTATCTGCGGATCAGCGCGCTCGGGATACCCGCGATGCTCATCGTGCTCGCCGCCACGGGCGTGCTGCGCGGCCTCCAGGACACCCGCACACCGCTGTACGTCGCCATCGGCGGCTTCGCCGCCAACGCCGCCCTCAACCTGGGCCTCGTCTACGGCGCGGGGCTCGGCATCGCGGGCTCCGC
The DNA here is from genome assembly GCF_055558795.1 of Streptomyces sp. NPDC025618. Lineage (NCBI taxonomy): Bacteria > Bacillati > Actinomycetota > Actinomycetes > Kitasatosporales > Streptomycetaceae > Streptomyces > Streptomyces sp. NPDC025618. Next base: position 74,473 of record NZ_JBVHLW010000003.1, read on the forward strand.
CTGGGGCACGGTCATCGCCCAGTGCGGCATGGCCGCCGCCTATCTCACCGTCGTCGTCCGGGGCGCGCGACGGCACGGCGCCTCGCTCCGGCCCGACGCCGCGGGCATCCGCGCCTGCGCCCAGGCCGGGGTGCCCCTGCTGGTGCGCACGCTCTCACTGCGCGCCGTCCTCATGATCGCCACGGCGGTCGCGGCCCGGCTCGGTGACACGGACATAGCCGCCCACCAGATCGTGCTGACCCTGTGGAGCCTGCTCGCCTTCGCCCTGGACGCCATCGCCATCGCCGGCCAGGCGATCATCGGGCGCTATCTCGGCGCCGGGGACGCCGCCGGGGCGCGCGCGGCCTGCCGCCGCATGGTGCAGTGGGGGATCGTGTCAGGGGTGGTGCTGGGGGTGCTGGTGGTGGCCGCGCGGCCGCTCTTCATCCCGCTGTTCACCTCCGACACCGCCGTACGGGACGCCCTGCTGCCCACGCTCCTGATCGTGGCCCTGAGCCAGCCCGTCTCGGGCGTCGTCTTCATCCTGGACGGCGTGCTGATGGGCGCCGGGGACGGGCCGTATCTCGCCTGGGCGATGCTGGTCGTCCTCGCCGTCTTCGCACCCGTCGCGCTGCTCGTGCCCACCCTCGGGGGCGGCCTCACGAGCCTGTGGTGGGCGATGACGCTGATGATGACCGTGCGCATGCTCAGCCTGTGGCTCCGTGCCCGCTCCGGCCGCTGGATCGTCACCGGGGCCGTACGGGCCTGAGAGCACCCTCCAGCACCGGCCCGGAACGGCGGAAGGGCCGCACCCCGAGGGGTGCGGCCCTTCTCACGCTACCGATCGCTGGGCGATCAGGCAGCGACGACCTCGATGCCGAGCTTGGCAACGACATCGGCGTGCAGACGCACGGAGATCTGGTGCGAGCCCAGCGTCTTGATGGGCGAGCCCACCTCGACACGGCGCTTGTCGACCTTCGGACCACCGGAAGCCTCGATCGCCGCGGCGATGTCGGCCGGGGTCACGGAGCCGAACAGGCGGCCGGCGTCGCCGGCACGGGTCGCCAGGCGCACCTTGGTGCCCTCGAGCTGGCCCTTGACCTCGTTGGCCTGCTCGATCGTGGCGATCTCGCGGATCTTGCGACCGCGACGGATCTGCGCCACGTCCTGCTCGCCACCCTTGGTCCAGCGGATCGCGAAACCGCGCGGGACCAGGTAGTTGCGGGCGTAGCCGTCCTTGACGTCCACGACGTCGCCGGCGGTGCCGAGGCCGGAGACCTCGTGGGTGAGGATGATCTTCATTTTTCGGTCACCCTTCCCTTATCGCGCGGACGACGTGTAGGGCAGCAGCGCCATCTCACGGCTGTTCTTCACGGCCGTGGCGACGTCGCGCTGGTGCTGGGTGCAGTTGCCGGTCACGCGACGGGCACGGATCTTGCCGCGGTCGGAAATGAACTTCCGCAGCATGTTCGTGTCCTTGTAGTCCACGTAAGCGGTCTTGTCCTTGCAGAACGCGCAGACCTTCTTCTTAGGCTTGCGCGGAGGCGGCTTCGCCATTGTCTCTCTCCTGTGTGATCAAGAAGTTGTGGTGCTTCGCCCTCGGGTCCGCGAGGACCCGGGCCCACGAAGGGCCTAGAAGGGCGGCTCGTCCGAGTAGCCGCCGCCGGAGTTGCCGGAGCCGCCGCCCCAGCCGCCTCCGCCGCCGCCCTGCTGGCCGCCGGACGGAGCGCTGGTCGCCCACGGGTCGTCGGCGGGAGCCCCGCCGCCACCCTGCTGGCCGCCGCCGGGGCCATTGCCCCAGCCGCCGCCCTGCTGGCCGCCACCGCCGCCACCAAAGCCACCACCCTGGCCACCGCGACCCGAGGTCTTGGTGACCTTCGCCGTGGCGTTCTTCAGGCTGGCGCCGACCTCTTCGACGTCGAGCTCGTAGACCGTGCGCTTGACGCCCTCGCGGTCCTCGTAGGACCGCTGCTTCAGCCGGCCCTGCACGATGACGCGCATGCCTCGCTGGAGCGACTCGGCGACGTTCTCCGCCGCCTGCCGCCACACCGAGCACGTGAGGAAGAGGCTCTCGCCGTCCTTCCACTCGTTGGTCTGGCGGTCGAAGGTGCGGGGAGTGGACGCGACGCGGAACTTCGCGACCGCCGCACCGGACGGGGTGAAGCGCAGCTCGGGGTCGTCGACGAGATTGCCGACGACCGTGATGACGGTCTCGCCTGCCATGGATGAACCTCTCGGCGGGTGTGCTGCTGGCTGCTTGCTACTCGTTGCGATGCAGCCCGATTACCTCTGAACCGCTGGGGTTCAGTGGGTCTCGGGACGGAGGACCTTGGTCCGGAGGACCGACTCGTTCAGGTTCATCTGGCGGTCGAGCTCCTTGACGACCGCAGGCGTGGCCTGCAGGTCGATGACCGAGTAGATGCCCTCGGGCTTCTTCTTGATCTCGTACGACAGACGACGACGGCCCCAGGTGTCGACCTTCTCGACCTTTCCGTTGCCCTCACGGACGACGGAGAGGAAGTTCTCGATCAGCGGGGAGACAGCGCGCTCCTCGAGATCGGGGTCGAGGATGACCATCACCTCGTAGTGACGCATGTGGAACCCACCTCCTTTGGACTCAGCGGCCACGGTCGTTCCGTGGCAGGAGGGTCGTGATGCGTAAGCAACGGTATCGGCCGACACTGACATTCAGCGGAGAGTCCCTGGGTCGCCCCTGGGACCGAAGCTGGGTCTGGGCAGACACCGGTGCAGACCGTACACAGTACCCGCACTCGGGCTTCCGGTTGAAATCGAGCGGTCCCGCACCGCAATCTGGACGCATCGGGTGTGACCGGCGCTACAGTGCGCCGCCTGCCTTCAGGAGGTAGCCCCATGACACAGGCAGCTCGCCAGCCCCGCGGCCCCCGGGCGCTGATCAACTCCGCTCTCAACAGCGACGGCAAGCCCCACCCCCTCGAGAACACCTTCGCCGCGGTGACCATCGTGCTCGGCGCCCTGGCCTTCATCAGCTCGGCATTCACCAACCTCCACCTGCTCAGCTCCTGGAGCGGCCTTGCGGGCATCCTCACGGGGGCGTACGGCCAGTTCATATCGGCGACGACCGGCGAGCGCTTCCTGCTGATCATCGGGCTCGGAGCCGCCGCCGTCGGCTTCTTCCTGGGCATGGCGCACGGCGGACTCTTCGGAGGTGTGATCGGGTAGCGGCGGGTACGCCCAGACGAGGCGCTCCTTCGTCGCAGTAGGCTTCGGCGCGAGAGCCGGAGCCCCGACCCTGGGGACACACCTGCCGAGGAGCGCCCCGCATGAGCCTGACCCTGAGGACAATCAGCCGAGAGCAGCATCTGGCTTACATCCAGAGCCTGCCCGCGGCGAGTCACATGCAGGTGCCGGCGTGGGCCGATGTGAAGGCCGAGTGGCGCTCGGAGAATCTGGGCTGGTTCGACAAGAACGGCCAGCTCGTCGGCGCGGGCCTGGTGCTCTACCGCCAGCTCCCCAAGATCAAGCGCTATCTGGCCTACCTCCCCGAGGGCCCGGTCATCAACTGGTTCTCCCCGAACCTCGAGGACTGGCTGCGCCCGATGCTCGCCCACCTCAAGCAGCAGGGCGCCTTCTCCGTGAAGATGGGCCCGCCGGTCGTCATCCGGCGCTGGGACTCGAACGCCATCAAGGCCGGCATCGCCGACCCCGACGTCAAGCGGCTGCGGGACGTCGAGGCCACCCACATCGAGCCCCGCGCCTTCGAGGTCGCCGACCAGCTGCGCCGCATGGGCTGGCAGCAGGGCGAGGACGGCGGCGCCGGCTTCGGTGACGTCCAGCCGCGCTACGTCTTCCAGGTGCCGCTGTCGAACCGCTCCCTCGAGGACGTCCACAAGGGCTTCAACCAGCTGTGGCGCCGCAACATCAAGAAGGCCGAGAAGGCCGGCGTCGAGGTCGTCCAGGGCGGCTACGAGGACCTGCCCACCTGGCAGCACCTCTACGAGATCACGGCCGAGCGCGACAAGTTCCGCCCGCGTCCGCTCAGTTACTTCCAGCGCATGTGGTCGGCCCTCAACACCGAGGACCCCAACCGCATGCGGCTGTACTTCGCGGTGCACGAGGGCGAGGCCGTCGCCGCCGCCACGATGCTGATCGTCGGCGGCCACGTCTGGTACTCCTACGGCGCCTCCGCCAACCACAAGCGCGAGGTCCGCCCGTCGAACGCGATGCAGTGGCGCATGCTGCGCGACGCCTACGCCCTCGGGGCGAGCGTCTACGACCTGCGCGGCATCGGCGACTCCCTCGACGAGAGCGACCACCTCTTCGGCCTCATCCAGTTCAAGGTGGGCACCGGCGGCCAGGCCGCGGAGTACCTCGGCGAGTGGGACTTCCCGCTCAACAAGCTGCTCCACAAGGCCCTCGACATGTATATGTCGCGCCGCTGACCCCTCCGTTCCACCCCGCAGTACCGCCGTCAGGCACACGCACACGTCATCCAGCAGGCACAGGGAAAGGTTCCGGGACCGGCCATGGCGCTCACGCTCTACGTCGACACCGCGCGTTGGCGGGCACACCAGCAGTCCATCCTCCAGCAGTTCCCGGGCATCGTCCCGGTCTGCAAGGGCAACGGCTACGGCTTCGGCCACGAGCGGCTGTCCGACGAGGCGGCGCGCTTCGGCTCGGACATCCTCGCCGTGGGCACGACCTACGAAGCGGCCCGGATCAAGGACTTCTTCAGCGGCGACCTGCTGGTGCTCACCCCCTTCCGGCTGGGTGAGGAGCCGGTTCCGCTGCCCGACCGGGCCATACGGTCCGTGTCCTCGGTCGAAGGGGTGCGCGGCCTGGTCGGCGCCCGGGTCGTCGTCGAGGTCATGAGCAGCATGAAGCGGCACGGCATCAGCGAGGAGGACCTCCCCAAGCTGCACGCCGCCATCGAGGACGTGCGCCTGGAGGGCTTCGCGATCCACCTCCCGCTGGACCGCACGGACGGCTCCGACGCGGTCCAGGAGGTCAGCGCCTGGATGGAGCGGCTGCGCAACGCCCGGCTGCCGCTGCACACCATGTTCGTCAGCCACCTGAAGGCCGAGGAACTCGGGCGGCTCCAGCAGCAGTTCCCGCAGACCCGCTTCCGTGCCCGCATCGGCACCCGCCTGTGGCTCGGCGACCACGACGCCACCCAGTACCGCGGCGCGGTCCTGGACGTCACGCCGGTGGCCAAGGGCGAGCGCTTCGGCTACCGCCAGCAGAAGACCGCCGGCGACGGCTACCTCGTGGTCGTGGCGGGCGGCACCTCGCACGGCGTCGGCCTGGAGGCGCCGAAGGCCCTGCACGGCATGATGCCGCGCGCCAAGGGCGTCGCCCGCGCGGGCCTCGCGACCATGAACCGCAATCTCTCGCCGTTCGTCTGGGCGGGCAAGCAGCGCTGGTTCGCGGAGCCCCCGCACATGCAGGTCTCGATCCTCTTCGTGCCGGGTGACGTCGCCCCGCCGCAGGTGGGCGACGAGCTGGTGGCCCACCTGCGGAACACCACCACCCAGTTCGACCGTCTTCTCGACCACTGACCCACCCCCTGGGTACGGGGCCCGGAGCCGCCCTACCGCGGGCGGCTCTCCGTCCCCCATTGGACATACGTGCCGTGGGCGTGCTCCGTGGGCCGGGACCGGCGCGCGGAGCCGAGGACGAATATGTCGGGCGCCCCGTCCAGCACCCCGCCCGAGGGGTCGTCCGAGCCGTCCCGGCGGACGACGTCCCGCTCCGGCAGCAGGATGTCGCGCACGACGATCGCGCAGAGATACAGCGTCCCCAGCAGGTGGACGGCGATGGCCAGTTGATAGCCCTCGGTGGGCAGCCCCTGGTGCTTGTCACCGCTGCCCGTGTAGGCGAGATACATCCAGATGCCGAGGAAGTAGAGCACCTCGCACGCCTGCCAGACGAGGAAGTCGCGCCACTTGGGGCGTGCCAGCACCGCCAGCGGGACGAGCCACAGCACGTACTGCGGCGAATAGACCTTGTTGGTGAGGACGAAGAGCGCCACCATCAGGAAGGCCAGCTGCGCGAAGCGCGGGCGCCTGGGGGCGAAGAGCGCCAGGGCCCCGACGCCCAGCGAGCCCAGGATCATCAGCAGCGTCACATACGTATTGGCGTGGCTCAGCGGGTCGCCCGTGCGCTGGGAGATCAGGAGCCAGACCGAGCCGAAGTCGATCGGGCGCTCCTGGCTGAAGGTGTAGAACTTCGCCCAGCCTTCGCGGATATGGAAGCCGCTCGCGTCATGCGTGATCATGACCGGCAGATTCACCACCAGCCACGCCGCGGCCGCGGACAGCGCCGTCGTGCGGAAGGCCCGTAGCCGGCCCGCCCGCCAGCACAGGACGAACAGCGGGCCCAGGAGCAGCAGGGGATACAGTTTGGCGGCGGCCGCGAGCCCGATCAGCACGCCTGCCAGAGCCGTCCGCCCGCGTGACCACATCAGCATCGCGGCGGCGGTGAGCGCGACCGCGAAAAGGTCCCAGTTGACGGTGGCCGTCAGGGCGAAGGCGGGGGCGAGGGCGATGAGCAGGGCGTCCCAGGGCCTGCGCCGGTGGGTGCGCGCCGAGCAGACCGCGATGACCGCGGTGCAGGCCATCAGCATGCCCGCGTTGACGAACCAGTTGAGCTGCTCACGGTGCTGAAGAGTGCCGCCGCCGGGCGTGAGCCAGGCGGCGACCTGCATGAACAGGCCGGTGAGGACCGGGTATTCCAGATAGTCCATCCCACCGGAGACGGCCTGGGGAATGCGGTCGAAGTACGGGATCAGCCCGGTGTCGAAGCCGCGCCCGCTGTACAGGTGCGGGATGTCGGAGTAACAGGCGTGGGTGTACTGGGTGGTGGCGCCGAAGAACCAGCCGTAGTTGTAGCACGGCATCTTCTGCACCATGCCGAGGGCGAACATCCCGATCGCCACGAGCGCGATCACCCGGACGGGCGTCCACCAGCTCACGCCGATCAGCGCCCGGCGCCCCACCGGGCCGCCGATGAGCTCGCTGCCGGCTGCGGCCACCCCGTCCTCGACGGTGGGCCGTACAAGCTGATCGTCCCGCTCGCTCCTCATGCGACCATCCTGCCGTACGGCGCCAGTCGCCGTCGGAGCCTGTGGATAACCTCGAGGGCCGCCTCACGCGAACGCGGGACGGCCCTCGGGTCGGATGGCTCAGCCAGGTCTCTCGGCCTTGTGTCCGGGCTGGTCAGCCGCGCATTCCGGCGAACAGCCCACCGGGCCGCCCATAACTGGGCTCCGGGGACGGCGACTCCCCGGGGTTGCCGCCGGTCCCGCCGATGCCGCCCGGTCCGCCACCCGGGCCGCCGTCGGTCCCGCCGCTGTGGCCGGGCGTGCAGTGGCGGTCGAACGGCGAGCAGGGCTTGCTGGCCGACGGGCTGGGCGACGCGGGCTTCGACGGGGTCGCCGACGGGCTCTGCGACGGGGGCGCCGAGGGGACCGTGGAGGGAACGGCGCTGGGCGAGGGGCTCGCGCCGTCCCCGAAGATCTTCTGACCGATCGGCTTCGCCGGCTCGAACTGCTCGACAGGCTGGCCCTTCAGCGCCTTGCCCATGTAATCGGCCCAGATGTCCGCCGGGAACGACGCACCGTGAATGGTCTCCTTGCCGCCCACGCCGCGCATGGAAAGGAATTCCTGCTTCTTGGCATTGGGGTCGACGCGGTACATACCGATCGAGGTGGACAGCTGCGGGGTGTAACCCGCGAACCACGCCGAGCGGTTGCCGTCGGTCGTACCCGTCTTGCCCGCCACCGGACGGTCGCCGAGCTGCGCCGACGTACCGGTACCCGCCTCGACGACGGTCTTCAGCACATCGGTGACGTTGTTGGCGACATTCGGATCGAAGGCCAGCTTGCTGGACACCTCGTGCGTGAAGACCGGCTTTCCGTCCTTCTCGACCTTCTCGACCGAATACGGATCGATCTGCTTTCCACTGGCCGCGAAGGTCGCGTAGGCACCCGCGAGACGGATGGCACTCGGCGCCGAGGTGCCCAGGGAGAAGGTCGGGGTCGTCGAGGCGAGCTGGTCCTTGTCCAGGCCCGCCTTCAGCGCCGCTTCCTTGACCAGGTCGGTGCCGACGTCCATGCCGAGCTGGATGTACGGCGTATTCACCGAGAACTGCATCGCGGTACGGAGGGAGATGGGCCCCCTGTCCTCGTCACCGTCGTTCGGCTGATGCCACTCGCTGCCGTCGGTGTCGTCGTGCCAGATCTTGCCGTCGTAGGTCCTGAGCGTCAGCTTGTTGTTGCCGTTGTAGATGCTCTCCGGCGAGACGAGCGTGCGCTGGCTGTCGTCCTGCGTCGGGCCGAGTGAAGGGTCCCGCTTGCCGTGTGTCATCGCGGCCGCGAGCACGAACGGCTTGAAGGTCGAGCCGACCTGCACACCGGTGTAGTCGGCGTTGTTGGTGTAGTGCTCCAGCGCGTTCTCACCGCCGTAAATGGCGACGATCTTGCCGGTCTTCGGATCCACGGAGGCCCCGCCGAACTGGACGTATTTGTCGACGTCCCGCACATCGGGCTTGATATTGGCCTTGCGGACGTCCTCGACGGCCTTGGAGAGATAGCCGACCTTGTCGCGGTCGAAGGTCGTGTGGATCTGATATCCACCGCGGTCCAGCTGACTCTTGCTGATCCCGGAATGGGCGACGATGTAGTTGTCGGCGAGATCGGTGAGATAGCCGATCTGGCCGGCGCGGTTGGTCGCGGGCTTGGGCGGCTGGGGCTTCGGGAAGCCCTTCTTCACCCAGTCGTCGCGCTCGGCGGCCTGCATGTGGCCGACCTGGACCTCACGGTCCAGGGTCCACTTCCAGCGGTCCGAGGCCCGCTTGAGGTTCTTCTCGGGCGTCGCCGCCGGGCCCTGACCGCCGGCAGGGTCGTAGAGATTCGGGCCGTTCAGCGTCGCCGCGAGATAGGCGCTCTGGCTGGGGGTCAGCTGGGTGCAGTCGGTGTCGAAATACGCCCGCGCCGCGGCCTGGATGCCATAGGCACCACGCCCGTAATAGGCGGTGTTGAGATAGCCCGCGAGGATCGAGTCCTTGTCCTTGGTGGCACCGACCTTTATGGAGATCAGCAGCTCGGTGGCCTTGCGCTTGAGCGTCTGTTCCTGGCTGAGATAGGTGTTCTTCACGAACTGCTGGGTGATCGTGGAACCACTCTGGACCTCACCGCCCTGCGCCATTTTGACGACCGCGCGCAGGATGCCCATCGGGTCGACGCCCCAGTCCTTGCGGAAACTGGCGTTCTCGGCGGAGATCACCGCGTCCTGCATGGACTTGGGGATCTTGGAGATCGGCACGATCTGGCGGTTGAGCGCGCCACCGCCCGCGACGACCATCTGCTTGCCGTCCGCCCAGTAATAGACGTTCTTCTGGACGGCCGCGGCCTTCTGCTCGCTCGGCACCTGCACCACCGCGAGCGCGATGCCCACGGTGCCGAGGATGAGCGCGATGAAGGTGAAGCACGCGCCCAGGACCAGCTTCCAGGACGGCATCCAGCGCCACGCGCCCGTCTTGCCGGCCCGGGGATAGTCGATGAAGCGCTTCTTCCCCGGCCGGCCGCCGTCCCTGCGGCCCCGGCCACCGCCCGCGGGGCCCGGATCTCCCGGGCGTCTGCGCCCGCCGCCCCCACCACCGGCGCCGCCTCCGCCACCGCGCTGGTTCGCGCGGCGGGCCTCGGCACGGCTGCCGTACTGGGAGCCTTCACCGCGGCCGGTACCCGGCGCGGCGGAACTGCTTGGTGGTGCGGCACGGCGGCCGGACGTCGGCTGGGCCGCGCGCCTGGCCGCGGCGCGTCCGCCGCCCTGAGGCTGCGGCGGCTTGCGGCGGTGCTCGCTCATCGAACGACTACTCCTCGGGCAGGCACGATCGCCTGGAAGCGGCAGGTGGCTTGCTTTCCCCCCGATGCGCTGTCCGGTAGCCCCCCTGCGCAACCGGGCGCACTGCATCCAGGACGAGGACGCCTGACGTTGTCACTCGGTTCCCGGTGGTCTGCATGGCGCACAGACTACGCACGGTCAAATCGCTCCCACTGCGGATGTTCACTCCAATTCAGGCAGGTTGCGTCCCACGAATCGGTGATGTGACCTCGTTCACCGTGCCCCCTCTTGTCGCATCAGGATGCTCGTTCTATCGTCTGGATGTATCGAGTCGATACATCAGCTCGGCATAAGGGACCTAAGGGACCAAGGAGGCGACATATGAGCAGACGCTCCGGCATCCTCGAGTTCGCCGTCCTCGGCCTGCTCCGCGAGTCCCCGATGCACGGCTATGAACTGCGGAAACGCCTCAACACCTCACTCGGGGTGTTCAGGGCGTTCAGCTACGGCAGCCTCTACCCCTGCCTGAAGACTCTCGTCGCCAACGGCTGGTTGATCGAGGAACCCGGCAGTGCCCCGGAGGATGCCCGCGCGGCGTCCCTCGCCGGGCGCCGGGCGAAGATCGTCTACCGGCTGACGGCCGAGGGCAAGGAGCACTTCGAGGAGCTGCTCGCCCACACCGGCCCGGACGCCTGGGAGGACGAGCACTTCGCCGCCCGCTTCGCGTTCTTCGGGCAGACCTCGCGGGACGTACGGATGCGGGTGCTGGAAGGCCGCCGCAGCCGGCTGGAGGAGCGCCTGGAGAAGATGCGCGCCTCCCTGGCGCGCACCCGCGAGCGGCTGGACGACTACACCCTCGAGCTCCAGCGACACGGCATGGAGTCGGTGGAGCGCGAGGTCCGCTGGCTGAACGAGCTGATCGAGAGCGAGCGGTCCGGGCGCGACATGCGCCGGGGCGCCGCTGCGCAGGACACATCAGGAGATACGGGCGGCACGCACCGGGACCGGGGGAGTTCCCGGACCGATCCGTCCGATCCCACTGCCAAGTGAGCTCTGCACTCCGCAGGGCTTTGTCGAGTACAAACAGGGAGCAACCGGAATGGGTTCGGTTCGCGTAGCCATCGTCGGCGTGGGCAACTGCGCCGCCTCGCTGGTGCAGGGCGTCGAGTACTACAAGGACGCCGACCCGAACGGCCGCGTGCCGGGTCTGATGCACGTGCAGTTCGGCGACTACCACGTGCGCGATGTGGAGTTCGTGGCCGCGTTCGACGTCGACGCGAAGAAGGTCGGCCTCGACCTCGCCGACGCCATCGGCGCCAGCGAGAACAACACCATCAAGATCTGCGACGTGCCCGCCACCGGCGTCACCGTCCAGCGTGGCCACACCCACGACGGCCTGGGCAAGTACTACCGCCAGACCATCGAGGAGTCCGCCGAGGCCCCGGTCGACATCGTCCAGACCCTCAAGGACAAGCAGGTCGACGTCCTCGTCTGCTACCTCCCGGTGGGCTCCGAGGACGCCGCGAAGTTCTACGCGCAGTGCGCCATCGACGCCAAGGTCGCCTTCGTCAACGCCCTGCCGGTCTTCATCGCCGGCACCAAGGAGTGGGCGGACAAGTTCACCGAGGCGGGCGTCCCGATCGTCGGTGACGACATCAAGTCGCAGGTCGGCGCCACGATCACGCACCGCGTGATGGCGAAGCTCTTCGAGGACCGGGGCGTCATCCTGGACCGCACGATGCAGCTGAACGTCGGCGGCAACATGGACTTCAAGAACATGCTCGAGCGCGAGCGCCTGGAGTCCAAGAAGATCTCCAAGACGCAGGCCGTCACCTCCCAGATCCGCGACCGCGAGCTGGGCGAGGACAACGTCCACATCGGCCCGTCCGACTACGTGGCCTGGCTGGACGACCGCAAGTGGGCCTACGTCCGCCTCGAGGGCCGCGCGTTCGGTGACGTCCCGCTGAACCTGGAGTACAAGCTCGAGGTCTGGGACTCCCCGAACTCCGCCGGTGTCATCATCGACGCCGTGCGCGCCGCCAAGATCGCCAAGGACCGCGGCATCGGCGGCCCGATCCTCTCCGCCTCCTCGTACTTCATGAAGTCGCCGCCGGTGCAGTACTTCGACGACGAGGCCCGTGAGAACGTCGAGAAGTTCATCAAGGGCGAGGTCGAGCGCTAAAGCAGCGCACGAAGGCCGCGGAGCGCCGTGCGGGACGCCGCACCCCGCTCCGGCCGCGCCTGATCCACCGCGCTGATCGTGGGCCCCCGGGTAATACTCCCGGGGGCCCACGCGGTGTGTGAGGCTGGGCCGCATGCCTGTTGTGCGCGACCTGCGCGTCCTGCTCCAACTGCCCGACTTCCGGCGCCTGCTGACCGTCCGGCTGCTGTCACAGGGGGCCGACGGCGTCTACCAGGTCGCGCTCGCCGCATACGTCGTCTTCTCCCCGGAGAAGCAGGCATCCCCCGCCGCCATCGCCTCCGCCATGGCCGTCCTGCTGCTGCCGTACTCGCTCCTCGGCCCGTTCGCCGGCGTGCTGCTGGACCGCTGGCGCCGCCGCCAGGTCCTCCTGCACGGCAATCTGCTGCGTGCGGCGCTGGCCACCGGCACCGCGCTCCTCATCGTCGCCCGCGTCCCCGACTGGCTCTTCTACGCTTCCGCCCTGTCGGTCACCGCCGTCAACCGCTTCGTCCTCGCCGGGCTCTCCGCCTCCCTGCCGCGTGTCGTCGACTCGCCGGACCGCCTGGTCATGGCCAATGCCCTCTCACCGACGGCCGGCACACTCGCGGCGACGGCAGGCGGCGGGCTCGCCTTCATCGTGCGCCTGCTGGCCCCCGGGGGCACGAGCTCCGACGCCGTGGTCGTCCTCTTCGGCGCGCTGCTCTACATGGCCGCCGCCCTGTGCTCCCTGAGCATGCCCGTCGGTCTGCTGGGGCCGGGCGTCCGCGCCCCCGAGCCGGAGCTGCGCACCACGCTGCTGGCCACCGTCGGCGGGCTGATCGCGGGGCTGCGGCACCTCGCGGAGCGCCGCACCGCCGCCCGCGCTCTCGCGGCGATGACGCTGATGCGGTTCTGCTACGGCGCCCTGACCGTCACCGTCCTGATGCTCTGCCGCTACGCGTGGGCGGACTCGGAGTCCGACGGGCTGGCCCTACTCGGCCTCGCCGTCGCGGTCTCGGGGGCGGGGTTCTTCGCGGCGGCGGTCGTCACCCCCTGGGCCGTGGGCCGACTGGGGCGGCTCGGCTGGATGCTGGTCTGTGCGCTGGCCGCGGCCGTCCTGGAACCCGCGCTCGGCCTCCTCTTCGAACGCGGCCCCATGCTGATCGCCGCCTTCGTCCTGGGCCTCACCACACAGGGCGCGAAGATCGCCACGGACACCGTGGTCCAGTCGTCGGTCGACGACGGTTTCCGGGGGCGGGTCTTCTCGCTGTACGACGTCCTTTTCAACGCGGCTTTCGTCGGTGCCGCGGGCGTGGCGGCCCTGATGCTGCCGCCCGACGGCAGGTCTCCCGCGCTGGTGGTGACCGTGGCCCTGATCTACGCGGCGGTCGCCGCCGCCCTGGCGGGACTCCGCCGCTCCTGACAAGGCGAGGGGCGGTGTTTCACGTGAAACACCGCCCCTCGGCGACACCACTCGCCGCTGTTTCACGTGAAACAGCGGCCTCGGGCCTCAGTCCTGTGTGGCCCACCACTCCTTGAGGGCCGCGACGGCGGCGTCCCGCTCCATCGGGCCGTTCTCCAGACGCAGCTCCAGAAGGTGCTTGTACGCCTTGCCGATCTGCGGGCCCGGGCCGACACCGAGGATCTCCATGATCTCGTTGCCGTCCAGGTCCGGGCGGATCGCGTCCAGCTCCTCCTGTTCCTGGAGCCGCGCGATGCGCTCCTCCAGGCCGTCGTACGCGCGCGACAGAGCGTTGGCCTTGCGCTTGTTGCGCGTCGTGCAGTCGGAGCGCGTCAGCTTGTGGAGCCGCTCCAGCAGCGGGCCCGCATCCCGGACGTACCGGCGCACGGCGGAGTCGGTCCACTCGCCCGTGCCGTAGCCGTGGAAGCGCAGGTGGAGCTCTACGAGCTTCGAGACGTCCTTCACCAGCTCGTTCGAGTACTTGAGCTTGGTCATCCGGGCCTTGGTCATCTTCGCGCCCACCACCTCGTGGTGGTGGAAGGAGACCCGGCCGTCCTTCTCGAAGCGACGGGTCCGCGGCTTGCCGATGTCGTGCAGCAGCGCCGCCAGGCGCAGGACCAGGTCCGGGCCGCCACCCGGCACGTCGCGCGGGGCCTCCAGGTCGATGGCCTGCTCCAGGACGGTGAGCGTGTGCTCGTACACGTCCTTGTGCCGGTGGTGCTCGTCGCGCTCCAGGCGCAGCGCCGGGAGCTCCGGCATGACGAGGTCGGCGAGGCCGGTGTCGACGAGGAGCTTGAGGCCCTCGCGGGGGTGGGCGGAGAGGATCAGCTTGTTGAGCTCGTCCCGGACCCGCTCGGCGGAGACGATCTTCAGGCGATCGGACATCTCCGTCATCGCCGTGACGACCTCGGGCGCGACCTCGAAGTCCAGCTGCGCGGCGAAGCGCGCGGCCCGCATCATGCGCAGCGGGTCGTCGGAGAAGGACTCCTCCGGGGTGCCGGGGGTGCGCAGGACCCGAGCGGCCAGGTCCTCCAGGCCGTTGTGCGGGTCGATGAACTCCTTCTGCGGCAGCGCCACCGCCATCGCGTTGACCGTGAAGTCGCGACGGACCAGGTCGTCCTCGATGGAGTCGCCGTAGGAGACCTCCGGCTTGCGCGAGGTGCGGTCGTACGCTTCCGACCGGTATGTCGTGACCTCGATGTCGAAGTCGGACTTGCGGCATCCCACAGTGCCGAAGGCGATGCCGACCTCCCAGACCGCGTCGGCCCACGGCCGGACGATCTTCAGTACGTCGTCGGGGCGGGCGTCGGTGGTGAAGTCCAGGTCGTTGCCGAGCCGGCCGAGCAGCGCGTCCCGCACCGACCCGCCGACCAGGGCAAGCGTGAACCCGGCCTCCTGGAATCGGCGGGCTAGATCGTCGGCCACGGGGGAGACCCGCAGGAGCTCGCTCACGGCACGGCGCTGCACGTGGCTGAGCTCGTTCGTCGACGACTGGGGGTGGCTGTCATTGTTGGCGTTCGGCACAACAGAACAGGGTACGTGGCCACACGCCCCACGGCCTCCTCGTTACGGGCGCATGGCGCCGGTCAGCACAAAGCGGGCGCAGCCGGGACATCGGGCGCGGCAACGATCTTGCGGAGCGGTCCGCGGCACTTCGCCGCAGCGGGTCTCGTTACCATTCGTGGACGCATCACCGACGACCACTGACGACGAGGGACGGACGAGCGCGTGGCCGAGGCGGCAGAGTTCCAGGGGACGACCTCCGCTCCTGCCTGCCGGTGGGCCCGGCACATCGCGACGGTGCTGGTCGGTCTGCTGCTGCTCGTGGGTCTGGCGCAGCTCCCGGGGGCGCCGCGGGCCCACGCCGAGTCGGCGGGCTCCCGCACGGTCGACGTCTCCATCGGATCCCTGACGCCCGTCGCGCCCACGCAGAACGACACGGTCACCGTCTCGGGCACGGTCACCAACAACGGCGGCTCCACGGTCACCGACGCCCACGTGGGCCTGCGGGTGGGCCCGCAGGTCAGCGGGCGCGGCGACATCGACGACATCGGCGGCCGGTCCGGCTTCTCGGAGGGCTCCGACGGGGCCGAGCTCGGCGGCCACACGCAGAAGATCGACAAGCTGGCTCCGGGTGTCAGCCGCGAATTCAGCGTCTCCCTGCCCGCGAAAGACCTGAACCTCGGCGCGGACGGCGTCTACCAGCTGGGCGTCTCCCTCTCCGGGCAGACCTCCGGCCAGCCGTACGAGCGGGTCCTGGGCATCCAGCGGACCCTGCTCCCCTGGCAGCCGTCCGCGACCGAGGGCAAGAAGACACGGCTCACCTTCCTGTGGCCGCTGGTCTCCGCGACGCATCTGACCGCCCGCACGGAGTCCGACCAGCAGCAGACGCCGATCTTCCCCAACGACGACCTCGCGGCCGACCTCGCGCCGGGCGGCCGGCTCCAGCAACTGGTGGCGCTGGGCAAGAACCTGCCGATCACCTGGGTGATCGACCCCGATCTGCTCGCCACGGTCGAGGCCATGACCAAGAGCTACAAGGTCGACGGCCCGGACGGGAAGAGCACGCCGGGCAAGGGCCAGTTGGTCGCCAAGCAGTGGCTCAGCCAGCTCCAGACGGCCGTCGCGGGCGATCAGGTGGTGGCGCTGCCGTTCGGTGACCCGGACCTCGCGTCGCTCGCCCACCACGGCAAGGAGGTCCCCGGCAGCCTCAGCCACCTCCAGTCCGCCACGGAGCTCGCCGCGACCACTGTGGACACCATCCTCGGTGTGAAGCCGCGCACGGACTTCACCTGGCCCTACGAGGGCGCGGTCGACTCCTCGATCATCGACGTGGCCACCTCCGCGGGCGCCCACAACGTCATCGCCCGCAGCGACAGCCTCCGCGAGAACCGCGCCTCGTACACCCCCAGCGCGGCCCGCCAGATCGGCGGCGGCAACACGGCCGTCGTCGCGGACGACCGGTTGTCCACCGCCTTCCAGGGCGATCTGATCCGGGCCGACGACTCCTCGCTCGCCGTGCAGCGCTTCCTGGCCCAGAGCCTGCTGGTGAACAAGCAGGCCCCGGACAACGAGCGCAGCATCGTCGTCGCCCCGCAGCGCATGCCCACCACGAGCCAGGCGCAGGCGATGGCGGCGGCCCTGGGCGGCCTGACGGACGGGCGCTGGACGCAGCCTGCCGACCTCGGCGACGCGGCCAAGGCCAAGCCCGACCCGGCCGCCAATCAGCAGGTGCCCGGCCCCGGTGCGTACCCCGAGTCGCTGCGCAAGCAGGAGCTGTCCACCGACGCGTTCGAGGAGATCCAGAAGACCCAGGAGACCCTGGACAGCTTCAAGGTGATCCTGACCTCGCAGGACCGGGTGGTCACCCCGTTCGGCAGCGCGATCATGCGGGAGATGTCCAACTCCTGGCGCGGTGACAGCCGGGGGGCGGCGGCGTTCCGCAACGCCGTGCAGTCGTATCTGGACCAGCTCAAGCGCCAGGTGCAGCTCATCCCGAAGTCCGATGCCACCCTGTCCGGGCGGAGCGCGACGATCCCCGTGACGGTGCGCAACGGCCTCCTGCAGGGCATCTCCGGGCTCCGGCTCGTCCTCGAATCCAGCCGACCGAACCGCCTCAAGGTGGGCGAGGCCCAGCAGATCAAGATCGACGGCGGACACAGCCAGTCGGTGAAGTTCGAGACGCACGCCAACGCCAACGGCCCCGTCCAGGTGACGGCGCGGCTGTACACAGACGACGGCCAGCCCTACGGCGACCCCATCTACTTCACTGTGCATGTCACGTCCATCACCCCTATGGTGCTGGTCGTCATCGCCGGTGGCGTACTCCTTCTGGTCCTCGCGGGCCTGCGCATCTACATCCAGCGCAAGCGGTCCGCCGCGGGTGGGACGGCGGACGGGGGAGACTCCGGGGCCGACGGTCCGGGCGATGACAGCCCCCAGCAGCCGGACGACCCGGCTCCGGACACCGGATCGGAAAGCACTGACCGATCCGGCGCAGGTGAGAAAGTGGACCGTTGACGTGTAGTGGGGCCGGCCGGCCGCGGACGATGAGGTGGGGTAGCGATGAACGCGCCGTACGACGGTGACCGCGGGCAGGGCGCGGGCGGTGAACAGCGGGGTCCGTACCCGCCGCCTCCGCCTGCCCCGGACTCGTCCCGTCCGGGCCCGTACGCCCAGGACCCCTATCTCCGGGACGCCTACGCCGCGCACCCCTATCCCGAGCACGACCCGGCGGCCCAGGACCCGGTGAGTGACGCGCTGTACGACCGTGCCGCGCATCCCCCGCCGCCGCCCGGCACGTACCAGAACACCTTCCCGCTCCACCAGCAGCAGTCCGCCCCGGAGCAGGGCCCGGACCCCCTTCTGTGGGCGCCCGAGCCGCAGCAGCCCGGAGCGCCCGCGCGTCCGTACGGCGACGAGCCCACCACTCAGTTCCCCGGGCTCGCCGGGCAGTCCTCCGCCGACGACCGCCCGGAGCGGGACGCCTTCGCGCACCTGTACCGGGACCAGCAGCAGCCGTACGAGCCGCAGCGCCCGTCCGGTCAGCCGATCCCGGCGCCCGGCCAGTACACCGCACCGGCCCCGCAGGTCCCGCCGCCGGTGCCCGAGCCCACGCCCGTCTCCGAGACGGAGGCCCCGTCGGCCCCGGCGAGGGGCGGCAAGGCGGCGAGCCTGCTGAAGTCGAGCGCGGTGATGGCCGCGGGCAGCTTCGTCTCCCGCATCCTGGGCTTCGCCCGCAACCTCGTGATGGCGGCGGCGCTCGGCGTCAGCACTCTCAACGACAGCTACCAGGTCGCCAACACCCTGCCGACGATGATCTACATCCTCGTCGGCGGCGGCGCGCTGAACGCCGTGTTCATCCCGCAGCTCGTGCGGTCGATGAAGAACGACGAGGACGGCGGCGAAGCGTACGCCAACCGGCTGTTCACCCTCGTCGTGGTCCTCATGGGCGCGGTCACGACCGTCTGTGTCCTGGCGGCTCCGCTGCTGGTCGGCATGATGATGCCGGACAACGGCGACAGCCCCGGCCAGTTCGACGTCGCCGTGGCGTTCGCCCGCTACTGCCTGCCCACCATGTTCTTCATGGGCGTGCACATCGTCATGGGCCAGATCCTCAACGCCCGCGGCAAGTTCGGCGCCATGATGTGGACCCCGGTCCTCAACAACGTCGTCGTCATCGCCTCCTTCGGCGCCTTCATCTGGGTCTACGGCGGCTTCGACAAGAGCGGCGTCAGCGCGGCCAACATCCCCTCCGAGGGCGTGCGGCTGCTCGGCATCGGCACCCTGCTCGGCCTCGTGGTGCAGGCGCTGGCGATGTTCCCCTACCTCCGCGAGACCGGCTTCCGGCTGCGGCTGCGGTTCGACTGGCGCGGCCACGGCCTCGGCAAGGCCATGGGGCTCGCCAAGTGGACGTTCTTCTTCGTCCTCGCCAACCAGCTCGGCATGGTCGTCGTCACCCAGCTCGCCACCCGGGCGGGCGCCCTCGCGGAGAAGGCGCACCACCAGGGCACCGGCATCACGGCGTACAACTTCGCGCTCCAGCTCTGGCAGATGCCGCAGGCCATCATCACGGTCTCGGTGATGACCGCGGTCCTCCCCCGGATCTCCCGCGCGGCCCACGACGGCGATGTCGCGGCCGTGCGCGACGACCTCTCCCACGGTCTGCGCACCTCGGCCGTCGCGATCGTGCCCTGCGCCTTCGCGTTCCTCGCGCTCGGCGTGCCGATGGCCACGCTGATGTTCTCCAGCTCCGGCACCGGCGGCGCCACGAACATCGGCTTCATCCTGATGGCCTTCGGCCTCGGCCTCATCCCGTACTCCGCGCAGTACGTGATCCTGCGCGGTTTCTACGCCTACGAGGACACCCGCACCCCCTTCTACAACACCCTGATCGTCGCCGGCGTCAACGCGATCGGCGCCGCCCTCAGCTTCGTCGTCCTGCCGGCCCGCTGGGCCGTGGCGGGCATGGCCGCCTCGTACGGTCTGGCCTACGCCGTGGGTGTCGTCGTCGCCTGGCGCCGGCTGCGTACCCGCCTCGGCGGCGATCTGGACGGCTCACACGTCATCCGTACCTACGCCCGCCTCGCCGGCGCGTGCGTCCCCGCCGCTCTCATCGGCGGGGCCATCGCCTACGGCATCGGTGAAGTTCTCGGTCACGGATTTGTCGGTTCGCTGGCGGCTCTGATCGGCGGCGGTCTCATCCTGATCGGCGTCTTCTATATCGCCGCCAAGCGGATGCGCGTAGAGGAACTGACCGCCATGGTCGGTATGGTCCGCGGACGGCTCGGACGCTGACCGGAGCACAACCATCGCCCGCCGCCGCGTGTCGTGCATAGCGCCGGACTGTGGGCACAATTGTCTTGGCTGTGGACAGCGTGCAACGGATGGGGAGGCAGGAACGACGGTGGCGGAACGGAGCACAGCTGCCGTCGACGTGGCAGACACCAGCGGCGGCAAGCCGCTGACCGCCAAGGCGGACAAGGCCACGACCGACGGGGCGCAGGCCGCGATCAAGACCGGTACGCACAAGGACACCGCGCGCACGGAGGATCCGAGCACCGCGCGCGACGCCGAGAGTCCCGAACTCCACAGCGGCCACAAGCTCGCCAAGCGGTACCGCTTGGAGGAGTGCGTCACCCGTCTGGAGGGATTCAGCAGCTGGCGCGCGGTCGACGAGAAACTCCGCCGCGCCGTCGGCGTCCATATCCTTCCCGCCGAGCATCCGCGCGCCCGCCCGGTGCTCGCCGCCGCCCGTTCCGCCGCCCTGCTCGGCGACCCCCGCTTCGTCCAGGTCCTCGACGCCGTCGAGGAGAACGAGCTCGTCTACGTCGTCCACGAATGGCTGCCGGACGCCACCGAGCTCAGCTCCGTGCTGTCCTCCGGCCCCATGGAGCCGCACGACGCCTATCAGCTCGTCAGCCAGGTCTCCCAGGCCATGGCGGCGGCCCACCGCGAGGGCCTCGCCCACCTCCGCCTCCACCCCGGCTCCGTGCTGCGCACCGAGTCCGGGCAGTACCGCATCCGCGGCCTCGCCGTCATGGCCGCCCTCCGCGGCATCTCCTCCGACCACCCCCAGCGCACCGACACCGAGGCCATCGGCGCCCTGCTGTACGCCGCGCTGACCCAGCGCTGGCCCTACGAGAGCAACGCGTACGGCCTGCCGGGCCTGCCCAAGGGCACCGGCCTCATCGCTCCCGACCAGGTGCGGGCGGGGGTCCACCGGGGCCTCTCGGAGCTGGCGATGCGCGCGCTCGTCAACGACGGGGCCACCGCGTCACGACAGGAAAAGCCGTGCGCCACGCCGGAGGAGCTGGCCAAGGCGGTCGCGGCGATGCCGCGCATCCGGCCGCCGGAGCCCTCCTTCACCGCCCCGTCGAGCGGCTATCCCCGCACGACGTACCAGCAGGGCACCTACGGAGGGCCGCCGACGCGCGCGGGCCGGCCCGTGCAGCCCGCCCCGGTGCCCCCGCCGCCTCCGCTGCAGAGCCGCACGGGGAGGGCACTGAAGTGGTGCGTCTCCGCCCTGCTCATCGCGGCGCTCGGGCTGGGCAGCTGGCAGCTGGCCGACACGCTGCTCAAGGAGGGGGACTCCTCCGGCGGCGGGAACCACGCGCCGTCCGACGACAGCGAGAGCGACAAGAAGCCGGCCATAAAGAAGCTGTCCATCCAGCAGGCGACCGAGTTCTCGCCCAAGGACAGCCCCATGGCCGGGGCCAAGGCCGCCTTGGCCGTCGACGGTGACCCCAATACCGCCTGGATCACCAAGGCGTTCTTCGGCCACTCGAACTTCGGGAATCTCGACAATCGCTCGAAGGGCAGCGGCATCGTCGTCGACCTCGGCAGCGTCAAGAGCGTGGCAGGCGTCGACGTGAACATGTACGCGGCGGGCCAGACCGTGGAAGTGCTCGGCGCCGACCCCTCGGCATCCGCGCCGACGCAGCTCGACGACTTCCCGACGAAGATCATCGGAAGCGGTCAGGTCGGCGACGCGCTGAAGGCGAACGCCGACAAGCCGGTGAAGACGCGCTACGTGCTGATCCACATCACCGACCTGCCGCTGGAACCCGCGGGCGGCTCCTACCGGGGCGGCATCAAGGAGATCAAGGTTCTCGGCAGCTAACCACTCCGGGTCCAGGGGGAGGGTCTCGACGTTGGACGACGTCACGCGCGACGGCACGAGCGACGCCGAACTCCTCGCCCTCCACGTGGGTGGCGACCCTGATGCCTTCTCGGAAATAGTGCGGCGCCACCGGGACCGCCTCTGGGCCGTGGCGCTCCGCACCCTCGGCGACCGGGAAGAGGCCGCCGACGCCGTCCAGGACGCGCTGGTCTCCGCCTACCGGGCCGCCCACACCTTCCGCGGCCAGTCCGCCGTCACCACCTGGCTGCACCGCATCACGGTCAACGCCTGTCTGGACCGGGCCCGCAAGGCCGCCTCCCGGCGCACCTCACCGCTCGCCGAGACCGAGCGGCTCGAGCAGCTCCTCGAACCCCATGAGTCCGCTGCCGCGCCCGCGGAGCGCGGCGATCTGCACCGCGAGCTGCTCCAGGCACTGGCCACCCTGCCACCCGACCAACGCGCGGCCCTCGTTCTGGTCGACATGCAGGGATATCCCATCGCCGAAGCGGCCGAGGTGCTGGGCGTCCCCGTCGGCACCGTGAAGAGCAGATGCGCGCGAGGACGGGCCAGACTGCTGCCCATGCTCACCCATCTGCGCGCCGACGGCATGGGTAGCCCGCCCCTCGACGGGGGAAGGAACCGGTCGCAGGGGACGTCCGTCCCACCACCGGCAGGACAGAGTGACGCGGATCCAGTGAAGGGTGGAGGTGGGCGAGCGTGACTTCGACGACCGGCACGGATGAGCACCCGGAGGTCGCGGAGATCTCCGCGCTCGCCGAGGGCGCTCTGTCGCCGTCACGATCGGCGGACGTACGGGAGCACCTGGCCGACTGCCCTCTGTGTGAGGACGTCCGAACCTCCCTGGACGAGATCCGGACTCTGCTGGGCACCCTGCCCGGTCCGCCTCGGATGCCCGATGACATCGCCGGACGGATCGACGCGGCCCTCGCCGCGGAGGCCCTCCTCGACTCCACCGCCCACACCGCGACCGTCATTGATGTCGACGACGCCCTGGTTTCACGTGGAACAAGCACCCCTGAGCCCGTTTCACGTGAAACGGCGGCACGGACCTCGCAGCACGTTTCACGTGAAACCGCGGCGCCCGCTCCCGAGCCTGTTTCACGTGAAACCAGCGACCGCCGCCCCTCCGGACGCCCTCGCGCCGCGACCGGGCCGGGCCGGCAGACCCCATCGCCCGGCAGGTCCCGCCCGGGTCGCTCCCGACGGTGGCCCAAGGTTCTTCTTGGCACCGCGTGTGCCGCCGCCGTGCTCGGGGTCGGCAGCCTCTTCCTCCCCTCCGGAGGCAGCGAAGGCCACCACGGCCCCCAGGCGCAGCAGGAGAGCCCGTCCCCCGTCGCCCTCGCCTCGGGCGACCTCAAGACCCGGGTGCACGATCTGCTGAAGGTGTCCTTCAAGGCCACAGAGCCTCGGGGCAAGAGCTCGGAGAACACTCCCGAGACGATGTTGCGCGAGAACGGCACCGACGCCCCCGCCTGTATCCAGCAGGGCATCGGCCGCTCGGAACCCTCCCTCGCCGCTCAGCCGGACAGCTATAAGGGCGAGAGCGCTTATCTGGTGGTCATGCCACATCCCACCGACGTATCGCTCGTCGATGCCTATGTCGTGGCCTCGGCCTGTGTCGGCACCACTCCCTCGGCGCCGGGCAAGGTCCTGCTGAAGCAGACGCTGCCGCGCTACTGAGTCGCTCCCGAGCGCTGCCGGCACCTCTCGGGAATGCTCGCCCCGTAGGATCCGTTGGGTGGGGTGAGACCCCGCAAGGACCCGAGACAGCAGTCGGCAGACAAGGAAGACTCCCGTGAGCGACGTCCGCAACGTGATCATCATCGGTTCCGGGCCCGCGGGTTACACCGCCGCGCTCTACACCGCCCGTGCCTCCCTGAAGCCGCTGGTCTTCGAGGGCGCCGTGACCGCCGGCGGTGCACTGATGAACACCACCGACGTGGAGAACTTCCCCGGCTTCCGTGAAGGGATCATGGGCCCGGACCTCATGGACAACATGCGGGCCCAGGCCGAGCGCTTCGGCGCCGAGCTGATCCCGGACGACGTCATCGCGGTCGACCTGAGCGACGAGATCAAGACCGTCACGGACTCCGCCGGTACCGTCCACCGCGCCAAGGCCGTCATCGTCACCACCGGCTCCCAGCACCGCAAGCTGGGCCTGCCGCGTGAGGACGAGCTCTCCGGCCGTGGCGTCTCCTGGTGCGCCACCTGCGACGGGTTCTTCTTCAAGGACCAGGACATCGCCGTGATCGGCGGCGGCGACACCGCGATGGAGGAGGCCACCTTCCTCTCGCGCTTCGCCAAGTCCGTCACCGTCGTCCACCGCCGTGACACCCTCCGCGCCAGCAAGGCCATGCAGGAGCGTGCCTTCGCCGACCCGAAGATCTCCTTCGTGTGGGACAGCGAGGTCGCCGAGATCCACGGCGAGAACAAGCTCTCCGGTCTGACCCTGCGCAACCTCAAGACCGGTGAGACCTCCGAGCTGCCGGTGACCGGTCTGTTCATCGCGATCGGCCACGACCCGCGCACCGAGCTGTTCAAGGGCCAGCTCGACCTGGACGACGAGGGCTACCTCAAGGTCGACGCCCCCTCCACGCGCACCAACCTGACCGGCGTCTTCGCCGCGGGTGATGTCGTGGACCACACCTACCGCCAGGCGATCACCGCCGCCGGTACCGGCTGCTCCTCCGCCCTCGACGCCGAGCGTTACCTCGCGTCCCTCTCGGACAGCGAGAAGGTCGCGGAGCCCGAGAAGACCGCCTGACCCCCACCCCCACCCCCACCCCGCAGAAGATGAGGAGACCTCCGTGGCTCTCAAGGCCGTAACCGACGCGTCCTTCGACGAGGACGTTCTCAAGAGCGACAAGCCCGTCCTGGTGGACTTCTGGGCCGAGTGGTGCGGCCCGTGCCGCCAGATCGCCCCGTCCCTGGAGGCCATCGCCGCCGAGCACGGCGACCGGATCGAGATCGTCAAGCTGAACATCGACGAGAACCCGGGAACCGCCGCCAAGTACGGCGTCATGTCGATCCCGACGCTGAACGTCTACCAGGGTGGTGAGGTCGTCAAGACCATCGTCGGCGCCAAGCCCAAGGCCGCCCTCGAGCGCGACCTGGACGTGTTCATCGCCGCCAAGTAAGCAGCGGCTCTGTTTCACGTGAAACGGGCCCGCCCCCTTGAAGGGGAGCGGGCCCGTTCGCATGTCAGCCGGGTTGGTGGTTACAGCGGCCGGAGAGCGGGCTCCTTCTGCACCGCGCCGAGCAACCGGTCCAGCGCCAGCTCGACGTCCTCCTTCCAGGAGAGCGCCGTACGCAGTTCCAGCCGCAGCCGGGGATACCGAGGGTGCGGCCTTACGGTCTTGAAGCCCACCGCCAGCAGATAGTCCGCCGGCAGCACACACGCCGGTTCCTTCCAATGCGCGTCGCCGAACGCTTCGATCGCCTTGAAACCACGCCGGAGCACATCCTTGGCGACCGTCTGTACCATGGTCCGTCCCAGCCCCTGGCCCTGATAGGCCGGTGCCAGCCAGCCAGTCATCAACTGCACGGCGTCGGCGGCGACGGGGCTGGTGGAGAACGCCGCCGAACGCGGGACGTAAGCCGGCGGGGCGTAGAGCACAAAGCCCACCGGTACCTCGTCGACGTAGACCACCCGGCCGCAGGACCCCCACTCCAACAGGACGGCCGAGATCCAGGCTTCCTTCTCCAGTTCCGGGCGGCCGGCCTTCAGCGCGGCTTCGCCGCTGACGGGGTCCAGCTCCCAGAAGACGCAGGAGCGACAGCGTGTGGGGAGGTCTGGGAGGTTGTCCAGCGTGAGCGGTACGAGCCGACGCCCCATGGAGCCAAATCCTCACTTCCGTCGTGTGCCACGCCCCGGGCGGCGCTCAGCGCGCTGCGCTCCCTGAAGAGGCTGCCGACGAAACCGCCGATCGCCCCCAGGCCGAGGCCCGTTGCCACCAGTCCGGTCCGGCTCACCGTTCGCATGGACCCGCCCTCCGTGAACTGTGTCCAACGTGGATGCGCCATACCCAACGCATCGTATCCGGGCGGCGATTGGGCGAAAAGCGGAGGAAGGCAAAGGGCGGGTTGTGTTCCACGTGAAACACAACCCGCCCGAAGTCACCACGCTCAGACGGGCTACGCCGTGTCAGCCTCGTCCTGGTCGGCGAGCTTCTGCTCCAGCACCCGGCCTTCGCCAGGGGCGAGCGTACCCAGGATCCGCTCGAGGTCCTCCATCGAGGCGAACTCGACGACGATCTTGCCCTTCTTCTGCCCGAGGTCGACCTTCACCCGGGTCTCGAACCGGTCCGACAGCCGCGAGGCCAGGCTGTTGAGCGCCGGGGAGACCCGGGCGCCGGCACGCGGCCCCTTGGGCTTCGCCGAGCTCCGGGCCTCCGACCTCATCAGCGTCACGATCTCTTCGACCGCACGCACCGACAGCCCCTGGGCGACGATACGCGTGGCGATGTCGTCCTGTACCGCGGAGTCGTCGACGGACAGCAGGGCACGGGCATGTCCGGCGGACAGCACACCCGCCGCGACCCGCCGCTGCACCGCGGGTGACAGCTTCAGCAGGCGCAGCGTGTTGGAGACCTGCGGGCGCGACCGCCCGATCCGGTCCGCCAGCTGATCGTGGGTGCAGTTGAAGTCTTTGAGCAGCTGGTCGTAAGCGGCCGCTTCCTCAAGGGGGTTCAGCTGGGCCCGGTGCAGATTCTCCAGCAGCGCGTCGAGCAGCAGCTTCTCGTCGTCGGTCGCCCGGATGATGGCCGGGATCTTCTCCAGGCCGGCCTGGCGGCACGCCCGCCAGCGCCGCTCACCCATGATGAGCTCGTAGCGCTCGGGGCCCAGCTGACGTACGACCACCGGCTGGAGCAGTCCGACCTCACGGATGGAGGTGACCAGCTCATCCAGGGCGTCCTCGTCGAACACCTCGCGGGGCTGACGGGGGTTGGGCGTGATGGAGTCCAGCGGCAGCTCGGCGAAGTGAGCACCGGCCACGGTCCCCCCTTCCACCGACGCGGCCGCCGTGGACGGCGCCGCTTCGGTTTCACGTGAAACGGCGGCGTCCTCCACAGAGAGGGACGTCATCCTCGATGCCGTCATGGTGCGCTCTGCCGTCAGCACCGGTACCGCCGTCGGCGACGTCGCGCCGGGCCCCACGGTCGCCCCCGCGCTGTCCGGGGTCTTCGGCGCCGCCGGAATCAGCGCACCGAGCCCCCGGCCCAGTCCTCTACGTCGCTCGCTCACTGAAGCCCCTCCGACATGCTGTGCTGGTCTTGCTGTGGTTGACGGCCCACCACGTGGGCCTTGCTGCCGTCATAACGCACGCCGACCCCCCGCAGTGCGATCTCCCGGGCCGCCTCCAGATAGGACAGCGCCCCACTGGAACCCGGGTCATAGGTGAGAACAGTCTGCCCGTAGCTGGGCGCCTCGGAGATACGCACCGACCGGGGGATGCTGGTGCGCAGCACCTCGTGGCCGAAGTGGGTGCGGACCTCGTCGGCCACCTGGGAGGCCAGCCGGGTGCGGCCGTCGTACATCGTCAGCAGGATCGTCGACACGTGGAGCTTGGGGTTGAGATGCCCCTTCACCAGCTCGACGTTGCGCAGCAGCTGGCCCAGCCCCTCCAGCGCGTAGTACTCGCACTGGATCGGGATCAGCACCTCCGCGCCGGCAACGAGGGCGTTGACCGTCAGCAGGCCGAGCGAGGGCGGGCAGTCGATGAGGATGTAGTCCAGCGGCTGCTCGTACGCCTGGATCGCCCGGTCCAGGCGGCTCTCACGGGCCACCAGGGAGACCAGCTCGATCTCGGCGCCTGCGAGATCGATGGTGGCCGGGGCGCAGAAGAGCCCTTCCACATCGCGCACCGGCTGCACCACGTCGGAGAGCTTCCGGCTGTCGATCAGGACGTCATAGATCGACGGAACATCGGCGTGGTGGTCGATGCCCAGCGCCGTCGAAGCGTTGCCCTGGGGGTCCAGGTCGATGACCAGCACGCGGTTGCCGTGCAGCGCCAGCGATGCCGCCAGGTTCACGGTCGTGGTGGTCTTCCCCACCCCGCCCTTCTGGTTGGCGACCACCATCACCCGGGTCTGGTCCGGCCGGGGCATCGGGGGCGGTGGCGTTTCACGTGAAACAACCTCACCGGTGGCCAGGGGACCGGGGTCGATCCCTGGCTCGGTGTCGGCAGGACGGGGACCGGGGACCGGGTCGGCCATCGGCCCCGCGATATTGGCGTCGGACCGCAAGGATTCACTCTCCTCGACATCAGGCTCGCAGTAGACAGAGCCTGCCATGCTTTCGGGGTCGTGAACCAGCGAGGCCCGTTCTCCTGTGGATGAATCCACCGAGCCTGTGGATGAACCTGGGCTTCCGGAAGCCGAATGGTCGCGCGGAGTCTCCTCCATGCGACCACGACCGATGATTCCCAGCAGCAAGGAGCGACGTTTCACGTGAAACACGATGCACCGGACGCTCCGCTACGGCGTCACGACACTCCGTAATGGGTAGTTTTGGCAGCTTGTATGGAGCACGGTCAGGCTGCCGGACGGCGGACCCGCGGGTCAGCGCCGCCGACGCGTGGTCCGGCCGACCCGGGCCGCCTTGGCCCGCTTCGCCGCGAAGCGCACACCGCCAGGGCTCTCCCCGACCTCGACCCGGACGACGGTGGACATCGGGTCCACCACGCCCTCGCCGACCTGGAGCACCGACGTGCGCACGACGCCGAGCTTGCTCAGTGCGGCGCGAGCGCCCTTGAGCTCTTCCTCGGCCGTGTCGCCCTTGAGGGCCAGCATCTCGCCGTACGGACGCAGGAGCGGCACGCCCCAGCCGGCGAGGCGGTCCAGCGGGGCCACCGCGCGAGCCGTCACCACATGGACGGGCTGGACCTTGCCGAGCATCTCCTCGGCGCGGCCGCGGACGACCGTCACATGGTCGAGACCCAGCAGCTCGACGACCTCCTGGAGGAACGTCGTGCGACGCAGCAGCGGCTCCAGCAGGGTGATCTGGAGGTCCGGGCGCACCAGGGCCAGCGGGATGCCGGGGAGACCGGCACCGGAGCCCACGTCGCACACCGAGACGCCGTCGGGCACGGCCTCGGAGAGCACCGCGCAGTTCAGCAGGTGCCGCTCCCAGAGCCTCGGCACCTCACGGGGGCCGATCAGTCCGCGCCGCACGCCCGCGTCCGCGAGGAGTTCCGCGTACCGGACGGCCTCTGGCAGGCGGTCGCCGAAAACCGCCTGCGCCTCCGGGGGCGCCGGGGGGAGCTCCGCTGCCTCTTCCACGGGGAACCGTCCTTCCGTACGACGTCTCTGAGAGTCAGAGTCTGAATATCAGGCTGACAAGGATCGGCCCCGCCTGCGAGCAGACGGGGCCGTACCCACCTGGAAGTGGGATGAAGAAGGGTAAAGATCAGGCCGGGAGAACGACCACGCGGCGCTGCGGCTCCTCGCCCTCGGACTCGCTGCGCAGCCCCGCGGCGGCCACCGCGTCGTGGACGACCTTGCGCTCGAAGGGCGTCATCGGGTCGAGCCTGACGGCCTCGCCGGTGCTCTTGGCCTCTTCCGCGGCCTTGGCACCCACCTGCGCCAGTTCCTCGCGCTTGCGCGCCCGGAAGCCGGCGATGTCGAGCATGAGGCGGCTGCGGTCACCGGTCTCCCGGTTCACCGCCAGCCGGGTGAGCTCCTGGAGCGCCTCCAGCACCTCGCCGTCGCGGCCGACCAGCTTCTGGAGGTCGCGGCTGCTCGAGTCGCTGATGATCGACACGGCAGCGCGGTCGGCCTCGACATCCATGTCGATGTCGCCGTCGAGGTCGGCGATGTCCAGCAGACCCTCGAGGTAGTCGGCCGCGATCTCGCCCTCCTGCTCCAGGCGGGACAGGGTGTCGGTGCCCTCGGCGGCGACCTCACTGGTCTGACGCTGCGTGTCCGTCACGGTGGACTCCTTCATTACTTCTTGGACGGGTGCTTGGGTCGCTGCGGGCCCTTGCGCTGCCCGGACTTGGCGGTGCGGGAGGAGCCGCCGCCCTGCTTGGGCTTGGCATCACCGGGCTGCTGCTTCTCCAGCGAGGGCGAGGACTTCTGCTCCTCGGCACCGGACTGCTGCTCGGCCTGCGGCGTGCTCGCGAGCTGGCGCTTGGCCTTCGGCTGCCGCTTGGGCTGCTGCCGGTTGGCGCGGGCGACCTCGGCGGCCTTCTTCGCCTCGACCTCCGCCGGGTCCTCCTTGAGCTTGCCCTTGGCCCGCAGCCGCTCCTGGCGCTGCTTGAAGGCGATGCTGCCCGGGGTCGGGTTGCGGCGGATGACAAACATCTGCTGGCCCAGGGTCCACACGTTGGTGGTCAGCCAGTAGACGAGGACACCGACCGGGAAGTTGATGCCGAAGACGGCGAACATGATCGGGAAGACGTACATCAGCATCTTCTGCTGCTGCATGAACGGCGTCTTCACCGAGAGGTCGACGTTCTTCGTCATCAGCTGGCGCTGGGTGTAGAACTGCGACAGCGACATCAGGACGATCATGATGATCGTGACGACCCGGACGTCGGTCAGCGTGGCGCCCAGCGCCTCGACCTTGGACGCGGAGTCCATGAACTTCACGGACAGCGGGGCACCGAAGATGTGCGCCTTACGCGCGCTGTTCAGCAGGTCCGTGTTGATGACACCGACGACCTTGCCCTGAGCGATGTGGTTCAGGACCTGGTACAGCGAGATGAAGAAGGGCGACTGGGCCAGGATCGGGAGACAGCTCGAGAGCGGGTTGGTGCCCGTCTCCTTGTAGAGCTTCATCATCTCTTCGGACTGGCGCTGCTTGTCGCTCTTGTAGCGCTCCTGGATCGCCTTCATCTTCGGCTGGAGCGCCTGCATGTTCCGCGTCGCCTTGATCTGCTTCACGAAGAGCGGGATCAGGCAGATACGGATCAGTACCACCAGCGAGACGATGGACAGACCCCACGCCGCGCCACTGTCCTTGTCGAAGATCAGACTGTAGAACGAGTGGAACTGGACGATGATCCAGGAAACAGCGGTATAGAGAGGACCGAGGATCGTGTCCACGAATCAGGCTCCTTGGGCGTTGGGCTGAGTCTCGGGCTGTGCGGCGGGACCCACGGCGGGATGCCCACCCAGTCGGCTCCTCAGCCGCTGGTGCCAGACCGGACGCTTCCGGGGAGGAACGTGGTCGACGCCACCGAGCGACCACGGGTTGCAGCGCAGGATGCGCCAGGCCGTCAGCGCCGTTCCTTTGACCGCGCCGTGCCGGTCAATGGCTGTGTAGCCGTAATGCGAGCACGACGGGTAGTACTTGCAGACCGGGCCCAGGAGCGGGCTGATGGTCCATTGGTAGATCTTGATCAACCACAGCAGCGGATACTTCACTGTGCGCTCCCTCCCGGGCCTCGGCCGGGGTTCCGGGGAGTCTCCCCCGGGGGACCGGAACAGCGCGGCGCCCCTCCCAGCAGCCGCTGCAGTGCGGTGTCGAGGTCGCGGGCCAGCTGATCGTGGTCCGCCTCACCCGCTCCGGGCAGGGCCCGTACCACCACCAGGCTACCGGCGGGCAGCAGATCCAGCCGTTCACGCATGAGGTGGCGCAGCCTTCGCTTCACCAGATTGCGTACGACGGCGACACCGACGGCCTTGCTCACGACGAAACCCGCACGCGCCGGGGGAGCAGTCTCCCCAGGCGTGTGCGGGTCCGTGGTACCGGTACGTAGGTGGACGACGAGGAGCGGGCGGCCGGCCCGGCGCCCTCGGCGAACCGCGGTCGCAAAGTCCTCGCGCCGCCTCAGCCGAGACTCGGAAGGCAGCACGTCATGGACCTTGACGTCGGGCTGGTCAGGCCGACAGGCGGGCGCGACCCTTGCCACGGCGGGACGCGAGAATCGCGCGGCCGGCACGGGTGCGCATGCGCAGGCGGAAGCCGTGGGTCTTCGCGCGACGGCGGTTGTTCGGCTGGAAGGTGCGCTTGCTCACTCGGGGGCTCCAGAAATGAATCGTGTGATGGCGGGACATCGCCTGGCTGTCACCGTGCGCCCACGAGAAGCTCGCAATACGCCCGAGTGCACCGCTTCATGACCACGATCCTGGTGGAACGTAGCCGTTGCCCATCGGAGGCAGGCGGCAGCAGCCATCGACAACTCGACCTGGTCACGGTACGCGCGGCTACGCCATTCGGTCAAACCGGCAGTGCACCAGGGATACACCGTAGCCTCCCACAGGCCGGGGAGGTGCCACGCCTCACGCCATGGCACATTTGTACACACCCTGTGGACAACGACTTGAACCGCACACCTCGGCCTGACTACCGTGGCTGAACTCTGAATCCTTCCCGCCCGTCCCGAGAACCACACCTTCGTGGGACTGGGGGGCGCCCCCCGCTGACTGAGAGAGCGTGCCCTGTGGCTGACCTGCCTGCCGATCTTGCCGCAGTGTGGCCGCGCGTGCTCGAACAGCTCCTGGGCGAGGGCCGGGGCCAGGGCGTCGAGGGCAAGGACGAGCACTGGATCAAGCGGTGCCAGCCGCTCGCGCTGGTCGCCGACACCGCACTGCTGGCGGTGCCCAACGAATTCGCCAAGGGCGTACTCGAAGGCCGGCTCGCGCCGATCGTCAGCGAGACCCTGAGCCGTGAGTGCGGCCGCCCCATCCGGATCGCGATCACCGTCGACGACTCCGCCGGCGAGCCTCCCCCCGAGCGGCAGCAGGCCCCCCAGCAGTCGCGTTACGAGGAGCCCACGGGCCCGCACTCCGGCGGCCAGGGCCGCGAGCCGTACGAGAGCCGTGACGCACGCGACACCTACGAGAACTACGACAGCCACGGCGGCTACGACGGCCGGGAGAGCTACGGCCGCCAGTCGCCCGCCGACGAGCTGCCGTCCGTCCGCCCCGCGTACCCCGACTACCAGCAGCCCCGCGCCGAGCCGGGCGCCTGGCCGCGCCATCAGGGGCCGTCCGCGCCGGACCGCGGGGACCGCGGCGACTACGGCTGGCAGCAGCCCCGCCTCGGCGGCTTCCAGGAGGCCGAGCGCGATCCGTACGCCTCGCACAACGGCCAGCAGCACGCTCCGTACGAACAGCAGCCGTCGTACGAGCAGCAGCAGGACTACCGCCCCCAGCAGCCCGAGCGCCTTCCGTACGAGCCGCCGCAGCGGCGTGAGCTGCCCGAGAGCCACGGCCGGGGCGGCCAGGGCGGTCCGCCCGCGTCCGGCGGCACGTCCGGTCCGCTGGTGTCGAAGCCGGCGTCCTCCGCGGGCTCGGCCGAGCCGACCGCCCGGCTGAACCCGAAGTACCTCTTCGACACCTTCGTCATCGGCGCGTCCAACCGCTTCGCGCACGCGGCCGCGGTGGCGGTCGCCGAGGCTCCGGCCAAGGCGTACAACCCCCTCTTCATCTACGGCGAGTCGGGGCTGGGCAAGACCCACCTGCTGCACGCCATCGGGCACTACGCGCGGAGCCTCTATCCGGGCACGCGCGTGCGCTACGTGAGCTCCGAGGAGTTCACCAACGAGTTCATCAACTCCATCCGCGACGGCAAGGCGGACGCGTTCCGCAAGCGCTATCGCGACATGGACATCCTGCTGGTCGACGACATCCAGTTCCTCGCGAGCAAGGAGTCGACGCAGGAGGAGTTCTTCCACACGTTCAACACGCTCCACAACGCGAACAAGCAGATCGTGCTGTCCTCGGACCGGCCGCCCAAGCAGCTGGTGACCCTGGAGGACCGGCTGCGGAACCGCTTCGAGTGGGGTCTGATCACGGACGTGCAGCCGCCGGAGCTGGAGACGCGCATCGCGATCCTCCGCAAGAAGGCGGTCCAGGAGCAGCTCAACGCGCCGCCGGAGGTCCTGGAGTTCATCGCCTCCCGCATCTCGCGCAACATCCGCGAGCTGGAGGGCGCGCTGATCCGGGTCACCGCCTTCGCGAGCCTGAACCGGCAGCCGGTCGACCTCGGGCTCACCGAGATCGTCCTCAAGGACCTGATCCCGGGCGGCGAGGACGCCTCGCCGGAGATCACCGCGCCCGCCATCATGGCGGCGACCGCCGACTACTTCGGGCACACGGTGGAGGACCTGTGCGGAGCCTCGCGCAGCCGGGTGCTGGTGACGGCCCGGCAGATCGCGATGTACCTCTGCCGGGAGCTCACGGACCTGTCGCTGCCGAAGATCGGCGCGCAGTTCGGCGGCCGTGACCACACGACGGTCATGCACGCGGACCGCAAGATCCGCGCGCTGATGGCCGAGCGGCGGTCGATCTACAACCAGGTGACCGAGCTGACGAACCGCATCAAGAACGGCTGACGGACGGCCGCTGCGGGCCGCTCACGCACCACTGAGGGCGCCTCGGGAGCCTCCCGGGGCGCCCTCAGCCGTTCCCTGAGAGCGATCCTCAGCGCCGTGCGGGCGACGCGGAAACCGTCCCGAAGACCCCTGTGGAGCGTTCCGGAAGGGCCCGGGAGCGGTCCTGGAGGAGCTCCGGCACGGTCGCGCGGCCCCGCCCCTGTTCGAATACGGAGCCTCGGATGCCGGTTCTCCACAGATTTCCGGCCGACCGGCTGTCCACACCCTGGGGATCGCGAAGTTGTCCAGACGCTGTCCACAGAGGAGCCTGTTGATAGGCCATCAGGGGAGGTCAGCGGGGTGTGGATTTGTGGTCGACGGCGTTCCACACCCTGTGGACAAAAAATTCACCCACAAGGCCCCCTCGCGGTTGTCCACCGGCCGCCCACAGGGAAGTGGATGTTGTACACAGTCTTTCCACACCCCTGTCCACTGTTCGGGAACAAAACACCCCCGCTCACCGCACCGAGTGAAAGGCGTCACACGAAGTTGCCGGGTTGGGCTGTGGGGAACGTGGGTAAAACTGGGGACGGCGCTGGGGAGAAGTACCCCCCGCCTGTGCACGGGGTGTGCAGAACTTTCCGCGGTCCACAGACCACCCCGCTTTTCCACCGCCGCCGCCCACAGGGCCGGTGGACAAAAAATCCGCGCTGACCTGGGCAAAGACGGTTTTCCACCGTTTCCACAGGCCCTACTACTACGACCACAGAGATCTAGCGGGGAACTCGTTTCGAAGTGGGGCCTGTGCACAACTCAGCCGCGGGCCGCGCCACGCCCTCCGACCTGACTTGACCCCGAGGCGCACCGACTGTCAGCGACGTGCGTCAGACTGGTCTCCGGCAAATCGGCCGACGACGTAGCCAGCAGGGCGAGCCAGCAACAAGCAGGAGGCGGTTCCGGTGAAGATCCGGGTGGAGCGCGATGTACTCGCGGAGGCAGTGGCCTGGGCGGCCCGCAGCCTCCCGGCCCGTCCGCCGGTGCCCGTCCTCGCGGGCCTGCTGCTGAAGGCGGAGGAGGGCTCCCTGAGCCTCTCCGGCTTCGACTACGAGGTCTCGGCCCGCGTTTCGGTCGACGCGGATGTGGAGGAGGACGGCACCGTCCTCGTCTCCGGCAGGCTGCTCGCCGACATCTGCCGCGCGCTTCCCAACAGGCCTGTGGAGATCTCCACCGACGGTGTGCGCGTCACGGTCGTCTGCGGCTCCTCGCGATTCACACTCCACACCCTTCCTGTGGAGGAGTACCCGGCGCTGCCGCAGATGCCGACCGCCACGGGCACCGTCCCCGGTGAGGTCTTCGCCGCGGCCGCCGCCCAGGTCGCCATCGCCGCCGGCCGTGACGACACGCTGCCGGTGCTCACCGGTGTCCGGATCGAGATCGAGGGCGACACCGTCACCCTGGCCTCCACCGACCGCTACCGCTTCGCGGTCCGCGAGTTCATGTGGAAGCCCGAGACCCCGGACATCTCCGCCGTCGCCCTGGTGCCCGCCAAGACCCTGCTGGACACCGCCAAGTCGCTCAGCGGCGGCGACACGGTCTCCATCGCCCTGGCCGGTTCCGGCGCGGGCGAGGGCCTCATCGGCTTCGAGGGCGCCGGCCGCCGCACGACCACGCGGCTGCTGGAGGGCGACCTCCCGAAGTACCGCACGCTGTTCCCGACGGAGTTCAACTCCGTCGCCGTGATCGAGACCGCCCCCTTCGTGGAGGCCGTCAAGCGCGTGGCGCTCGTCGCCGAGCGGAACACCCCGGTGCGGCTGAGCTTCGAGCAGGGCGTGCTGATCCTGGAGGCCGGTTCCAGCGACGACGCACAGGCTGTGGAGCGGGTGGACGCCCAGCTCGACGGCGACGACATCTCGATCGCGTTCAACCCCGGCTTCCTGCTGGAGGGCCTCTCCGCGATCGACTCCCCCGTCGCCCAGCTGTCCTTCACGACCTCCACGAAGCCGGCGCTGCTCAGCGGCAAGCCCGCGGTGGACGCCGAGGCGGACGACGCGTACAAGTACCTGATCATGCCGGTGCGCCTGTCCGGCTGACCCCTTCGGCGCTCCCGCTCGCCACCCGCGGCCGGGAGCGCGAGGGCCGTCCCTCGCAAGGCCGCCGTATGCCGGTGCGCCTACCGCGTTGACCTGCGCATACTCGCGGTAGAAGCGGGTCGGAAGGCCGCGGTCGGCCCCCTCAACTGTTGAGCGCCCGAGCCCACAGGTGTGCGCGGGCCGGCGGGCGTAGGCTCGGACCCGGACGTCACGGAAATCAAGGCATAGAGGATCACCCATGGAGCTCGGTCTCATCGGTCTCGGCAAGATGGGCGGCAACATGCGCGAGCGCATCCGCCGCGCGGGCCACACCGTCATCGGGTACGACCGCAATCCGGACCTCGGGGATGTCCACAGCCTCAAGGAGCTTGTGGATTCCCTTCAGGGTCCCCGCGTCGTCTGGGTCATGGTCCCGGCCGGCGCCGCGACCCAGTCCACCATCGACGAGCTGGGCGAGCTGCTCTCCCCCGGCGATGTCGTCGTCGACGGCGGCAACAGCCGCTGGACGGACGACGAGAAGCACGCCGAGGAGCTCGCGGCCAAGGGCATCGGCTTCGTGGACTGCGGTGTCTCCGGCGGTGTCTGGGGCCTGGAGAACGGCTACGCCCTGATGTACGGCGGCGACGCCGCCAACGTCGCGCGGGTCCAGCCGGTCTTCGACGCGCTCAAGCCCGAGGGCGACTTCGGCTCCGTCCACGCGGGCAAGGTCGGCGCGGGCCACTTCGCGAAGATGGTCCACAACGGCATCGAGTACGCCATGATGCAGGCGTACGCCGAGGGCTGGGAGCTGCTGGAGAAGGTCGACTCCGTCACCGACGTGCGCGAGGTCTTCCGCAGCTGGCAGGAGGGCACGGTCATCCGCTCCTGGCTGCTCGACCTCGCCGTCAACGCCCTGGACGACGACGAGCACCTGGACAAGCTGCGGGGCTACGCCGCGGACTCCGGCGAGGGCCGCTGGACGGTCGAGGCGGCGATCGACAACTCCGTGCCGCTGCCCGCGATCACCGCGTCGCTGTTCGCCCGCTTCGCGTCCCGCCAGGACGACTCCCCGCAGATGAAGATGATCGCCGCGCTGCGCAACCAGTTCGGCGGCCACGCGGTCGAGAGCAAGTAAGAAGCAGCGAAGCAGCAGCCGGGAGAGGTCGGCGCCACCCCATGCACGTATCGCATCTGTCGCTGGCCGACTTCCGCTCGTACGCCCGGGTCGAGGTCCCGCTCGACCCGGGCGTCACGGCCTTCGTGGGGCCCAACGGCCAGGGCAAGACCAACCTCGTCGAGGCGGTCGGCTATCTGGCGACGCTGGGCAGCCACCGGGTCTCCTCCGACGCGCCCCTGGTGCGGATGGGCGCGGAGCGCGCGATCATCCGGGCCGCCGTCGCGCAGGGCGAGCGCCAGCAGCTGATCGAGCTGGAGCTCAACCCCGGCCGGGCGAACCGGGCCCGCCTCAACCGCTCCTCGCAGGTCCGCCCCCGCGACGTGCTCGGCATAGTCCGTACGGTGCTGTTCGCCCCCGAGGACCTGGCCCTGGTCAAGGGTGACCCGGGCGAGCGCCGCCGTTTCCTGGACGAGCTGATCACAGCGCGCTCCCCGCGCATGGCCGGGGTGCGCTCCGACTACGACCGGGTCCTCAAGCAGCGCAACACCCTGCTGAAGAGCGCGGCCATGGCCCGCCGCCACGGCGGCCGCGGCCTGGACCTCTCCACCCTCGACATCTGGGACCAGCACCTGGCCCGCGCCGGCGCCGAGCTGCTGGCCCAGCGCCTCGACCTGATCGCCACGCTCCGGCCGCTGACGGACAAGGCGTACGAACAACTGGCGCCCGGCGGCGGCCCGGTCGGTTTCGAGTACCGCGGCCCCGCGGCCCTCGAGGGCGCCCACACCCGCGACGAGCTGTACGAGGCGCTGATCACCGCGCTCGCGGAGGTCCGCAAGCAGGAGATCGAGCGCGGCGTGACCCTGGTCGGCCCGCACCGCGACGACCTCCTCCTCAACCTCGGCCGGCTGCCCGCCAAGGGATACGCCAGCCACGGGGAGTCCTGGTCGTACGCGCTCGCGCTGCGGCTGGCCTCGTACGACCTGCTGCGTTCCGAGGGCAACGAACCGGTGCTCGTGCTCGACGACGTCTTCGCCGAGCTGGACGCCCGCCGCCGCGAGCGGCTGGCGGAGCTGGTGGCTCCGGGTGAGCAGGTGCTGGTGACGGCCGCGGTGGACGACGACGTGCCGGGCGTGCTGGTGGGCGCGCGGTACGCGGTCACGGAAGGCACGGTCGAGCGCGTATGACCCCCGGCCCGGAGAACCCCGAGCGGCCCAAGGCGGCCGAGCCGTCCGGCGTGGATCTCGCGCGGGTGGCGCTGCGGGCCGCGAAGGAGCAGGCGCGGGCGCGGGGCAACGCCGTGCAGCAGAAGAAGCAGGCGCGCCGCGGCGGTCTGCGCTCGGGCGCGCGGGCGGACGGCCGGGATCCGCTGCCGCTGGGCGCCGCGATCAACCGCCTGATCACCGAGCGGGGCTGGGAGGCGCCCGCCGCGGTGGGCGGGGTCATGGGCCGCTGGCCGCAGATGGTGGGGCCGGACGTCGCGCTGCACTGCGAGCCGCAGAAGTACGACGAGGACGCCCGGGTGCTGACCGTGCAGTGCGACTCGACGGCGTGGGCGACGCAGCTGCGGCTGCTGGCGCCGCAGCTGGTGGCCCGCCTGAACGCCGATCTCGGGCAGGGCACGGTGAAGACGATCAAGGTGCTGGGCCCGGGCGGCCCCAGCCGCAGGTACGGGCCGCTGCGGGCCCCCGGGAGCACCGGGCCGGGCGACACCTACGGGTGATCCGGTGTGTCCCGCTGACGTCGGGCGGGCCCCGGCGGCACCCCGCGCGCGCACGGCGCGCGGGCGTCGCGCGCCGACCGCGGGCCGGGACTCCGCTCACGGTAGCGGGCGGTTGACAGCCCGAAGCGCTGAGTGCCGCTGTGAGCCTCCTCGGGGCCGGTCCCACATATAGGGAGTCGGCTGATGCCGGTTCAGGGCGGCACGTGAGGACTCAGGCACCGCCAAACCCCCATTCATGTCAGTGCTACCGGTAGACTGGTGACAATCCCGCCGGTTCGCGGGACACGTCGACCAACGCAGAACGACGCAGCCGCTCCTGCCTGCCCCGGGTGGGGTCTCCCCGCCGTAGGCAGGGATGGCCTGTGCTGTGCCAGAAAGGGCGCTTCGTGGCCGATTCCGGCAACCCCAACGAGAACACCTCCCCCTCCACGGCGGAGGACGTCGTCACCGGCACCGTCGCCGGCGAGACGTCGTACGACGCCAGTGCGATCACCGTGCTGGAGGGACTGGACGCGGTCCGCAAGCGACCCGGCATGTACATCGGCTCGACCGGTGAGCGTGGCCTGCACCACCTGGTGCAGGAGGTCGTGGACAACTCCGTCGACGAGGCCATGGCGGGCCACGCGGACACCATCGAGGTGACGATCCTCCCCGACGGCGGTGTGCGCGTCGTGGACAACGGCCGTGGCATCCCGGTGGGCATCGTCCCCTCCGAGGGGAAGCCGGCCGTCGAGGTCGTGCTGACCGTGCTGCACGCGGGCGGCAAGTTCGGCGGCGGCGGCTACGCGGTCTCCGGTGGCCTGCACGGCGTCGGCGTCTCGGTCGTCAACGCCCTGTCGACGCGCGTCGCGGTCGAGGTCAAGACCGACGGCTACCGCTGGACGCAGGACTACAAGCTGGGCGTCCCCACGGCCCCCCTGCAGAAGAACGAGGCGACCGACGAGACGGGCACCTCCGTCACCTTCTGGGCCGACGGCGACATCTTCGAGACCACCGAGTACTCCTTCGAGACGCTCTCGCGGCGCTTCCAGGAGATGGCGTTCCTCAACAAGGGCCTGCGCATCTCGCTGACGGACCTGCGCGCGGACCACGTCGACGAGGAGGGCAAGCCCCTCTCGGTGGACTACCACTACGAAGGCGGCATCGTCGACTTCGTGAAGTACCTCAACGCCCGCAAGGGCGAGCTGATCCACCCGACCGTCATCGACATCGAGGCCGAGGACAAGGAGCGCATGCTCTCGGTCGAGATCGCGATGCAGTGGAACAGCCAGTACAGCGAAGGTGTCTACAGCTTCGCCAACACCATCCACACCCACGAGGGCGGCACCCACGAAGAGGGCTTCCGCGCCGCGCTCACCGGTCTGATCAACCGGTACGCCCGCGAGAGGAAGCTGCTCCGCGAGAAGGACGACAACCTCACGGGTGAGGACATCCGCGAGGGTCTCACCGCGATCATCTCCGTCAAGCTCGGCGAGCCGCAGTTCGAGGGCCAGACGAAGACGAAGCTCGGCAACACCGAGGCGAAGACCTTCGTGCAGAAGGTCGCCCACGAGCACCTGACGGACTGGCTGGACCGCAACCCCAACGAGGCCGCGGACATCATCCGCAAGTCCATCCAGGCGGCGACGGCGCGCGTCGCGGCCCGCAAGGCCCGCGACCTCACCCGCCGCAAGGGCCTGCTGGAGTCGGCGTCGCTGCCGGGCAAGCTCAGCGACTGCCAGTCCAACGACCCGACCAAGTGCGAGATCTTCATCGTCGAGGGTGACTCCGCCGGCGGCTCGGCCAAGTCCGGCCGCAACCCGCAGTACCAGGCGATCCTCCCGATCCGCGGCAAGATCCTCAACGTCGAGAAGGCGCGGATCGACAAGATCCTCCAGAACACCGAGGTCCAGGCCCTCATCTCGGCCTTCGGCACCGGTGTGCACGAGGACTTCGACATCGCCAAGCTCCGCTATCACAAGATCATCCTGATGGCGGACGCCGACGTCGACGGTCAGCACATCAACACCCTGCTGCTCACCTTCCTCTTCCGCTTCATGCGGCCGCTGGTCGAGGCCGGGCACGTCTATCTCTCCCGCCCCCCGCTGTACAAGATCAAGTGGGGCCGGGACGACTTCGAGTACGCCTACTCCGACCGCGAGCGCGACGCGCTGATCCAGCTCGGCCGGGAGAACGGCAAGCGGATCAAGGACGACTCGGTCCAGCGCTTCAAGGGTCTCGGTGAGATGAACGCCGAGGAGCTGCGCATCACCACCATGGACGTCGACCACCGCGTGCTCGGCCAGGTCACCCTGGACGACGCCGCGCAGGCGGACGACCTGTTCTCGGTGCTCATGGGCGAGGACGTCGAGGCACGGCGCTCCTTCATCCAGCGCAACGCCAAGGACGTCCGCTTCCTCGACATCTGAGCCTGTCGGCCCACGAGAAACAGCCGCAGCGCGAAAGGACTTTGAACAGCAATGGCCGACGAGACCCCTGAGACTCCCACCGCCCCCGTGCCCGAGGTGACGCCCGAGGGCGCCCCCGCCCCCCTGGAGGGCGTCGGGATGCGCGTCGAGCCCGTCGGGCTCGAGACCGAGATGCAGCGCTCGTACCTCGACTACGCGATGAGCGTCATCGTCTCGCGCGCGCTCCCGGACGTGCGGGACGGCCTCAAGCCGGTGCACCGCCGCGTGCTCTACGCGATGTACGACGGCGGCTACCGCCCCGAGAAGGGCTTCTACAAGTGCGCCCGTGTCGTCGGTGACGTCATGGGTACGTACCACCCGCACGGTGACGCCTCGATCTACGACGCGCTCGTCCGCCTCGCCCAGCCCTGGTCGATGCGGATGCCGCTGGTGGACTCCAACGGCAACTTCGGTTCCCCGGGCAACGACCCGGCCGCCGCCATGCGGTACACCGAGTGCAAGATGATGCCGCTGTCCATGGAGATGCTCCGGGACATCGACGAGGAGACCGTCGACTTCCAGGACAACTACGACGGCCGCAACCAGGAGCCGACGGTCCTGCCGGCGCGCTTCCCGAACCTGCTGATCAACGGTTCCGCGGGCATCGCGGTCGGCATGGCCACCAACATCCCGCCGCACAACCTCCGCGAGGTCGCCGAGGGCGCCCAGTGGTATCTGGCCAACCCCGAGGCGAGCTCCGAGGAGCTCCTCGAGGCGCTCATCGAGCGGATCAAGGGCCCTGACTTCCCGACCGGTGCCCTCGTGGTGGGCCGCAAGGGCATCGAGGAGGCGTACCGCACCGGCCGCGGGTCGATCACCATGCGCGCGGTCGTCGCGGTCGAGGAGATCCAGAACCGCCAGTGCCTGGTGGTCACCGAGCTGCCCTACCAGGTCAACCCGGACAACCTCGCGCAGAAGATCGCCGACCTGGTGAAGGACGGCAAGGTCGGCGGCATCGCCGACGTCCGCGACGAGACCTCCTCCCGTACGGGCCAGCGCCTGGTCGTCGTGCTCAAGCGGGACGCGGTCGCCAAGGTCGTCCTCAACAACCTCTACAAGCACACCGACCTCCAGACGAACTTCGGCGCGAACATGCTGGCGCTCGTCGACGGTGTGCCGCGCACCCTCTCGATCGACGCCTTCATCCGCAACTGGGTCACCCACCAGATCGAGGTCATCGTCCGGCGCACCCGCTTCCGGCTGCGCAAGGCCGAGGAGCGCGCGCACATCCTGCGCGGTCTGCTGAAGGCCCTGGACGCCATCGACGAGGTCATCGCGCTGATCCGGCGCAGCGACACCGTCGAGATCGCGCGCGAGGGCCTGATGGGCCTGCTGACGATCGACGAGGTCCAGGCCAACGCGATCCTGGAGATGCAGCTGCGCCGCCTGGCGGCCCTGGAGCACCGGAAGATCACCGCCGAGCACGACGAGCTCCAGGCGAAGATCAACGAGTACAACGCGATCCTCGCCTCGCCCGAGCGGCAGCGGATGATCATCAGCGAGGAACTGTCCGCGATCGTCGAGAAGTTCGGCGACGACCGGCGCTCCAAGCTGGTCCCCTTCGACGGTGACATGTCCATCGAGGACCTGATCGCCGAGGAGGACATCGTCGTCACCATCACCAACGGTGGTTACGTCAAGCGCACCAAGACCGAGGACTACCGCTCGCAGAAGCGCGGCGGCAAGGGCGTCCGGGGCACCAAGCTGAAGCAGGACGACATCGTCGACCACTTCTTCGTCTCGACCACGCACCACTGGCTGCTGTTCTTCACCAACAAGGGCCGGGTCTACCGCGCCAAGGCGTACGAGCTGCCGGACGCCGGCCGGGACGCCCGCGGCCAGCACGTGGCGAACCTGCTGGCCTTCCAGCCGGATGAGAAGATCGCCCAGATCCTCGCCATCCGCG
Organism: Streptomyces sp. NPDC025618; assembly: GCF_055558795.1. Taxonomy (NCBI): domain Bacteria; kingdom Bacillati; phylum Actinomycetota; class Actinomycetes; order Kitasatosporales; family Streptomycetaceae; genus Streptomyces; species Streptomyces sp. NPDC025618. Next base: position 117,560 of record NZ_JBVHLW010000003.1, read on the forward strand.
ACTACGAGGCGGCGCCCTATCTGGTGCTCGCCACCAAGTCCGGCCTGGTGAAGAAGACTCCGCTGAAGGACTACGACTCGCCCCGCTCGGGCGGCGTCATCGCCATCAACCTCCGTGAGACGGACAGCGGCGCGGAGGACGAGCTGATCGGTGCCGAGCTGGTGTCCGCCGAGGACGACCTGCTGCTGGTCAGCAAGAAGGCACAGTCGATCCGGTTCACCGCAACGGATGAAGCTCTGCGCCCCATGGGGCGCGCGACCTCGGGCGTCAAGGGCATGAGCTTCCGCGAGGGCGACGAGCTGCTCTCGATGAACGTGGTCCGTGCGGGCACTTTCGTGTTCACCGCCACCGACGGCGGGTACGCGAAGCGGACGAACGTCGACGAGTACCGCGTCCAGGGCCGTGGTGGCCTCGGTATCAAGGCGGCCAAGATCGTGGAGGATCGTGGCTCGCTGGTCGGCGCTCTGGTGGTCGAGGAGACCGACGAGATCCTCGCCATCACCCTCAGCGGTGGTGTGATCCGGACACGGGTCAACGAGGTGCGGGAGACAGGCCGTGACACCATGGGCGTTCAGCTGATCAACTTGGGCAAGCGCGACGCCGTTGTGGGTATCGCGCGCAATGCCGAGGCCGGTCGCGAGGCTGAAGAGGTCGAGGAGTTGGCCGACGCAGCCGCGGGCGACGGGCCCCAGACGGCCGAGGGCGCGGAGCCCCCGGCCGAGGACACCGAGGAGTAAGTCGTGAGTCGAGCCACGGGCGCCGCGGCAAGCGGTGCGGGTGCCAAACCCACCACCGCCGCCCCTGCCGCAGAGAAGACCGGCGCTCGTGGCTCCGGCACGTCCGGTGCGAACTCCAAGGGGGGGACTGTGACGGACACCCGCGACCCGAAGCCCTACCACCCGCCGAAGGCGTACGAGCCGCCGGCGGAGGGTTCCGCTTCGGGTTCCGGTTCCACGAGCTCCAAGGGCTCGAAGGACGGCAAGGCGGCGAAGCCCGCCAGGGAGCCGAAGACGCAGGCGGCCGCCGAGGACGCCGGGAAGTCCGGCGGCCCCGCCGCGGCGGAGCCGGCCGGGAAGGCTCCCGCGGCCGCCGCCAAGGCACCCGCGGCGGCTCAGGGCGCCCCGGCCGCCAAGGGCCCCGCCAAGGGCCGTCCGCCCGCTCAGCGGGCCGCTGAGGAGCAGCAGCCGCGGGCACCCCGCCCGGCGGCTCCGGCGGCGGCAGCGGCCCGTCCGGCGCCGCGTACGCGCTCGGCGCGGCTGCGGGTGGCCAAGGCCGACCCGTGGTCGGTGATGAAGGTCAGCTTCCTGCTGTCCATCGCGCTGGGCGTGTGCACGATCGTGGCGGCCGCGGTGCTGTGGACGGTCATGGACGCCATGGGCGTCTTCTCCACCGTCGGCGGCACGATCAGTGACGCCACCTCCAGCGAGGGCGGCGGTTTCGACCTCGAGTCCTTCCTGTCGCTGCCGAACGTCCTCCTCTTCACGACGGTCATCGCCGTGATCGACGTGGTGCTGGCGACCGCGCTGGCGACGCTGGGGGCCTTTGTCTACAACCTCTCGGCGGGCTTCGTCGGCGGTGTGGAGCTGACCCTCGCCGAGGACGAATAGCCGCGACCTGCACCGGGGGCCCGGACGATTTTGGGACTGGGCCCCAAGTGCGCTAATCTTTCGGTGTCGCGCGGGGCTATAGCTCAGACGGTTAGAGCGCTTCCCTGATAAGGAAGAGGCCACAGGTTCAAGTCCTGTTAGCCCCACCGCACGATCGGGTCGGACGGAGAATTCTCCGTCCGGCCCGATCTGTTTTCCGTGGTGGGGGAGTTGGGCCCGCGCCGGGTGTGAGAAGTGGACCCGGCACAGGTCACCGATCGGTATCGGCCGGTGTGTATCATCGGCCACCAGAGGTCCCCTTACGTCAAGGAAAGACGAGGTCGCGCGGTGAAGAAGCTCCTCCTGGTCGCACTGGCCGCCATCGGCGGGCTCCTCGTGTACCGCCAGATCCAGGCGGATCGCGCCGAGCAGGACCTGTGGACGGAGGCGACCGACTCCGTGCCCGCAGGTTCGGGTGTGTAAGACGACAGAGTCCTGACGCAGGGCCCCGGCCGCCGACGCGGCCGGGGCCCTGTTGTGTTTGCGGCAGTGAATGAAATGGTTGCGAACGCGAATCAGCCCGCGGTCAGTGCCCAGATGCCCACCGCGAGGCAGAGCAGCGCCACGACCAGCACCGGCACCGCCACCTTCACCGGCGGCGGCCCGACCGTCCGGGAGCGCGTACGTGAGGCCGGCGCGGGCGGGTGTACGGGCACGGGAGGCGTCGGCGGGGCCACGGGGGCAGTCGGGGGCGCGGGACGCCGTGTGGTGGCAGAGGCGGGCGCGAAGGGCGGTTCAGGAGGCGTTCCGGGTGCTCGAAGGGGTGCCTGACGGGGCGGCAGCCCGGGCGTCGCCGGGGGGCCGGGTGCCTCGGGCGTCCCACGCGGCTCGGGCCCCTCGGGGCCGAACCCCGGTGGCAGGGGCCCGAGATGGTCGAAGACCTCGATCGGTTCCTCGTCGGGCCCCGGCCCGTCCATCAGCTCAACGGCCTCGGCCAGTGCCTTCCGGGCGCCCGTGGCCGTACGGAACCGCATGCACGGATCGGGCTGCAGCAGGCCCGCGAGCACGTGCCAGAGCGGTTCGGGGACGCCCTCCGGCGCGGTCGGTGTGCCGTGTTCCAGGAATCGCCGCACCAGCGCTTCCGCGTCGGGCTTGCGGCCGTTGAGGAGGTAGAGGGCCATCAGCCCGACGGCGAAAAGGTCCGCGGGGAAGTCGGGGTCGTCACCCAGCATTTGCTCGGGCGCGAAATAACCGGGCGTGCCCATCACATAGTTGGTGTCCGTCAGCCTCGGCTCGCCCTTGCGCATGGCGATGCCGAAGTCGGAGAGCCGCACATGGGGGCGGCCCCTACCGGTCGCCTCCAAAAGGACGTTGGCCGGTTTGATGTCCCGGTGCACCACCCCCTCCGTATGCACCGCCGACAGGCCGGACAGCAGCTGGTCGAGTACGAGACACACGAAATACGGCGGTAATGGGCCGTAGTCGCCGATGAGATGGGCCAGCGAGCCGCCGCGCACCACGTCCATGGTGAACAGCACCTTGTCGTCGTCCGCCGCCCAGCTCATCGGTGCCAGCACATGGGGGTGGTCGATGCGCAGACCCTGCTCGCGGACGAATCTCAGCAGGGTGTGGGCATCGCTCTGCTGAAGCACCTTCGCCGCCACATAGCGCCGCCTGCGGTGGTCCCAGGCCCGCCAGACGGCTCCCACCCCGCCCCGCCCGATCGGGTCGACCAGCTCGTACCGCCCCGCGAAGACCTCACCCATCGCGTTCGCGTCGGTCAGCTCTGGTGCGCCTCGTAGTGGGCGACCGCCTCGGCGGTGCGCCCGGCGCCGTACACCCGCAGGAACTCGGCGAGTTCGGGGTGGGTGGGGGCGAGGGTCTGCGCGGCGTCGATGATGTCGCCGGCGCCGGCCACCGAGCGCAGCAGCGACTGGATCTCGCGCACCACGCGCCGCACGGTCGGGGCGCCGCTGCTGGCCGTGGTCTGGGTGGAGTTGAGGACCGAGCCGCCCGAGCTCTTCTTGACCTCCTCCATCCGGTCGGCGGCCTCGGCGGCGCTCACGCTGCCGTCGGCGACCTGGCTGGAGAGCTCCTGGAGGGCCTGGACCCGCTGCACCACCGCGGGGTTGCCGATCTTCGCCCGCTGACCGCTCATCAGCTGCGAGAGCATGGGCGCGGAGAGGCCGAGAACGGAGGCGAGACGGGCCTGGTTGAGGCCGAGATCGTCGATGAGACGGCGGAACAGCGCCCCCAGGGGCTCTCCGTACCAGCTCCGCTGGAGCTCCCGTGCGCGGGCGGTGGCTTCCTGCTGTGCTGCGTCCATCTCGCTCTCCCCTTCGCTTCGCTGCCGCGAATCTTGCGGTGCATCCTACGGAGAGTGGTGGGTCGCGGCGATACCCGGTCGGGAAAGGGGGCCGTCACCGGGTATCCTGAGCGGCGAAGGGGCCTTAGCTCAGTTGGTAGAGCGCCGTCTTTGCATGGCGGATGTCAGGAGTTCGACTCTCCTAGGCTCCACGGGAAAAAGCCGCGAGGCGGGAGACCGATCGGTCTCCCGCCTCGCGGCTTTTTCTGCTGTGCTGCCGACACCGGCCCAGGTCAGAGGCGGTCGTCGCGCTCCTCCATGCCGTCCTCCGCGAGGTCTTCGCGGTCCTGCTTGGCCTGCACGTCGGGGTCGAGGGAGCCGGAGCTGCCGTCCACCGTGCTCAGCGGGTGCCGGTCGGAGACCTCCGTCGGGGCGGGCGGCTCCACCAGCCAGTCCGGGTTGGCCTGCTTGTCCCACCACTTCCAGGCGGCGTACGCCCCTGTGGCCAGCAGCCCCAGCAGGACGAAGCGCTTGGCGACCCGGCCCGCGCGACCGCGGCGGCCGCGCTTGGCCATCAGCTTCTCGATGTCGGCGGCGGACACCTGGCCACGCAGCGCGGCGATGGCCGCGGCGCCCCGGGCGACGGCCTCGTCGCGCACCGGCTCGGCGGCGGCGCGGGCCCGGGCGGCGGCCTGGTCGACCTTCGGGGGCAGGGACTCGCGGACGTGCTCCAGGCGCGGGGCCAGGTGCGCGTGGTACTGCTCGCCCGCGCTGCTGCGCGCCTGCCGCGTGGCGGCCGAGACCTTGGGAGCGAGCCGGGTGCGGGTTTCGTGCGCGTAGTGCACGGCGGCGTCCCTTGCCGTGCCGGCGTAGGGCGCCACCACTTCCGCGGCGTGCCGCACGCTGTCCTTCGCCGTGCAGGTCGCGGCGCGCACGCTGTCTTTGCGGGTCACGAGAACCTCCTCCTCGGTGGCGTTATGTTTTGTCGCCTTTCCACCCAGTGGAAAATCATGCCTGCCGGTGGGCGGTCCGGCACCTGCGAGCGGGCATCCGGGTCATCGAGCGGGGCTCCGGCACCGGGCACACCGGTGAACGCCCGTAGGCATCAATGAGCACCGAGAGGGCATCAGCGGGTTACACGAAGAGCTTCGATCGACCATGCCACGATTTCGTGCCGCGCGAGGGCGTTTGTCCGCTACTCGGCGCGAAGCCGTCCGTGCAAGGATCGGTAGCCGTCCGGCGAAGACTTATGGAAGGTAGAACGTGGCCGAGCAGCTGTACGCCACCCTGAAGACCACCCAGGGCGACATCGAGATCCGGCTGCTGCCGGACCACGCGCCCAAGACGGTGCGGAACTTCGTCGAGCTCGCCAAGGGCGAGCGGGAGTGGGTCAACCCGCAGACCGGCCAGAAGTCCACGGACAAGCTCTACGACGGCACGGTCTTCCACCGCGTCATCCAGGGCTTCATGATCCAGGGCGGCGACCCGCTGGGCAACGGCACCGGCGGCCCGGGCTACACCTTCACGGACGAGTTCCACCCCGACCTCGCCTTCACCAAGCCCTATCTGCTGGCCATGGCCAACGCGGGCCCGGGCACCAACGGCTCGCAGTTCTTCATCACGGTCTCGCCCACCACCTGGCTCACCGGCAAGCACACGATCTTCGGCGAGGTCAGCGGCGACGCCGGGCGCAAGGTCGTCGACGCGATCGCCAACACCGAGACCAACGCGCGCACCGACCGCCCGGTGGAGGATGTCGTCATCGAGTCGGTCGTCGTCGAGTCCCGCAAGGGCTGACGTCACCTTCCGAGTCGTGGCCTCACCCTTACGAGGCGTGGCTTCCGGGAACCCGGTGCCCCGCCCGTCCGTATGACGGGCGGGGCCTCACGTCACCGACGAGGCCCGCCCGTGACAGGCGCAAGGGGAACGCATGAACGACCAGGCTCTCGGCTGCTACCGGCACCCGGACCGGGAGACAGGCATCCGCTGCACCCGCTGTGAGCGGCCGATCTGCCCGCAGTGCATGGTCAGCGCATCGGTCGGTTTCCAGTGCCCGGAGTGTGTGAGCGGCCATGCCGGGAGCGCGGGCCAGGAGGCGCCGCCGCGGGCCGGCGCCCCGCGCACGATCGCGGGCGGCGCCCACGCGTCCGATCCCCGCCTGGTGACCAAGATCCTCCTCGGCCTCAATGTGGCCCTGTGGATCGCGGTGATGATCGCGGGCGACCGGCTCGTGGAGGCGCTGGAGCTGTTCGGCAGAGCCCGGCTGACCTTCGACGGTCCGGTCGAGGGTGTCGCGGAAGGCCAGTGGTACCGCCTGCTGACCTCGATGTTCCTGCATCAGGCGCCGATGCACATCGCGTTCAACATGCTCTCGCTGTGGTGGCTCGGCCCCCCGCTGGAGGCGGCGCTCGGCCGCGCCCGCTATCTGACGCTCTATCTGCTGGCCGGCCTGGGCGGCTCCGCGCTGACCTATCTGGTCGCCGATCCGGCCCAGCCCTCGCTCGGCGCCTCCGGCGCGATCTTCGGCCTGCTGGGCGCGACGGCCGTGCTGATGCGGCGGCTGAACTACGACATGCGGCCCGTCGTCGCGCTGCTCGTGCTCAATCTGATCTTCACCTTCGCCTGGGCGAACATCGCCTGGCAGGCGCACATCGGCGGCCTGGTGGTGGGCACCGCCGTGGCGTACGGCCTGGTGCACGCCCCGAGGGACAAGCGCGTGCTGGTGCAGCGGGCGACCTGCGGGCTGGCGCTGCTGGTGATCGCCGGGGCCGTGGCCGTCCGGACGCTTCAGCTCACCGGGTGATCTTTTCCTCGGAGGCGCCGGGGCGCCGGTGAGCCGGGTTGTCCACAGAGCGTGCGGGATCTTGTGCATGCCGTGGGGAACAGCTGTCCGGCATCGCACAGAGCTACGTTTCCGCTGGATGGGGCCCTGTGACCCGTGCTACACCGCCTTGGTGATCAGTCACACCGGTGTCAACGCCAGGGAAGTTATCCACAGATCTTCTGAGTTTTTCCCCACTGTGGACGAGGCTGTGGATAACTCCCCGGAAGGTCGACCGCAGGGCTTGCGCGAAGCCCGGTCGGACCGCTACTTCCACTGCGTGGAGACGACGAATCCCGCGGCGATGAAGCCGAAGCCGACCACGATGTTCCAGTTGTGCAGCGACTCGACCGGCATATCGCCACTGGTCACATAGAAGATGACGATCCACGCCAGACCGATCAGGAACATCGCCAGCATCAGCGGGGCGACCCAGCCGCGGCCGCTGCTCAGCTTGATGTTCTGTTGCTGCTTCGCCGGCGGTGGCGTGAAGTCGTCCTTCTTGCGGATCCGTGACTTCGGCACGAGGAACTCTCCTGTCGATGCGCTGCGTGACCGCGCTGGGGATACAAGGGCTGGCCGCCGAGTCGGGAAGCGCCGGGAACGCTCCCTTCCCCCGGGCGTCCGTTAGCGTAGTGCTTCCGCGGCGTCGGAGAGGATAAGGGTACGTTGAGCAATTCTGCGGACTCCACCAGCACGCCTTCCCGGCGATTCCGGCCGGCGCGGCTGCTGACCGGCGGGGTCTTCGCGCTCGCTGGCCTCATCTTCTGGACAAGCTTCAACACCGCGCACGGCACCAACATCCGCACCGACGACTCGATGCTCCGGCTGTCCGACCTCATCCAGGAACGCAGCCGCAAGAACGCCGACCTGGACGACAGCGCCGCGGGCATGCGCTCGCAGGTCGACGCCCTCGCCCGGCGCGACAACGGCAACAGCGCCGCCGAGAACAAGAAGCTCGCCGATCTGGAAGCGGACGCGGGCACCAGCAAGATCCAGGGCGCGGGCCTCTCGGTCACCCTCACCGACGCGCCGCCCAACGCCACCCCGCGGATCCCCGGCGTCCCCGACCCGCAGCCGAACGACCTGGTCATCCATCAGCAGGACCTCCAGGCCGTGGTCAACGCCCTGTGGCAGGGCGGCGCCAAGGGCATCCAGGTCATGGACCAGCGGCTGATCTCCACCAGCGCGGTCCGCTGCGTCGGCAACACCCTCATCCTCCAGGGCCGCGTCTACTCCCCGCCGTACAAGGTGACCGCCGTCGGCGACCGCGGCGCCCTGCGCAAGGCCCTGGACAGTTCGCCCGCGATCCAGAACTACCTGCAGTACGTGACGGCGTACGGCCTCGGCTGGAAAGTCGACCAGCACGACGCGGTGACTCTTCCCGGCTACTCGGGCACAGTGGATCTCCACTACGCCAAGCCCATGGGGTAACCCGGGAGGGGGTCGGCCGATGAGCGCGAGACTCGTCGTCCGGACACTCAGCGAGCTGTGCGTCACCATCGGCACCCTGATCGTCCTGCTGGTGGTGTACGTCCTCTACTGGACCGGCGTGCGGGCGGACAGCGCGATGGACGGCGAGCTGGACCGCCTCCACGAACGCTGGTCGACCGCCGCACCGCCGACGGAGCGGCCGACGGGCGGGCCGGGCACGCGGGCACCGGGACAGGCCCCGGGGCAGGCACCAGGGCAGGAGCCAGGACCAGCGGCGGGGCAGCCGGGCCGGCCGACGGGGCAGCAGCCGGCGGGAGGGGCGACGGGGCCGGCGGCGCAGCCCCCGGACAGCGGGCAGAGCGGCGGCGGTGTCGGCGAAACGGTTCCGCGGCGGCCGTCCGCCTACGTCCCCGGGGACGCCTTCGCCGTCATGTACATCCCACGCCTCGGCCCCGGCTGGGCCAAGCCCGTCCTCCAGGGCACCTCCACCGCGACCCTCAAGAAGGGCCTCGGGCACTACGACCGGACCACCGGGCTCGGCGAGACGGGCAACTTCGCGGTCGCCGGGCACCGCCGCACCTACGGGGACCCCTTCAAAGACCTGCCCGAACTGCGCTCCGGAGACGCGGTGGTGCTGACCGACGGCACGACCTGGTTCACCTATCTCGTCGACGGCGCCCCCTACAAGACCCGCCCCGACGACATCGGCGTCATCGCCCCCGTGCCCGCCGAGTCCGGCTACCGCGAGCCCGGCCGCTATCTCACCCTTACCACCTGCGAACCCGAGTGGGGCCACAGCCACCGGCTGATCGTCTGGGCCCACCTGGATGCCACCCGCCCGGTCGCCGAGGGCAAGCCGAAGGCTTTGCTCAGCTGACCCACCCGGCTCTCCCGCGACCCTTACCCTGGTGCTGCAAATCGATACTCCATCGACCTGTATCGACTACGTCATCGGCAAGTGGGGACAGCATGTACGGCTGGATCTGGCGGCATCTGCCGGGCAACGCATGGGTGCGGGCACTGATCTCGCTGCTGCTCGTGCTGGCGATCGTCTACGTCCTGTTCCAGTACGTCTTCCCCTGGGCGGAACCGCTGCTGCCGTTCAACGATGTGACGGTCGACAACGGAATGGCGGTCAACCGGTGAGTGCGCGCATCCTCGTCGTGGACAACTACGACAGCTTCGTCTTCAACCTCGTGCAGTACCTCTATCAACTCGGCGCCGAATGCGAGGTCCTGCGCAACGACGAGGTCGAACTGAGCCACGCCCAGGACGGCTTCGACGGTGTGCTCCTGTCGCCCGGTCCGGGCGCGCCCGAGCAGGCCGGCGTCTGCGTCGACATGGTGCGGCACTGCGCCGCGACGGGCGTACCGGTCTTCGGCGTGTGCCTGGGCATGCAGTCGATGGCCGTCGCGTACGGCGGTGTCGTCGGCCGGGCTCCCGAGCTGCTGCACGGCAAGACCTCGCTGGTGACGCACGGCGGCTCCGGCGTCTTCCAGGGCCTGCCCTCGCCCTTCACGGCCACCCGCTACCACTCGCTCGCCGTCGAGCGCGAGAACTGGCCGGACGAGCTGGAGATCACGGCCTGGACGGAGTCGGGCATCGCGATGGGCCTGCGCCACCGTGACCTGCCGGTCGAGGGCGTCCAGTTCCACCCCGAGTCGGTGCTCACCGAGTGGGGCCACCGGATGCTCGCCAACTGGCTGGTGACGTGCGGTGACAAGGACGCGGTGGAGCGCTCCGTGGGGCTCGCCCCGGTGGTGGGCAAGGCCGGGGCGTGACCACGCTCCGCCCCGAACCGGCCCCCAGGGCCGTATCGCGGCCGCTGCCGCCCGAGGATCACGCGACCGTTCAGTTGCGCAGGGTGGACGCCGTGGTTCCGGCGCAGGCGGTACGACCCGGCGGCCGGGCCGAGCGGCGGAAGGCGGCACACAAGGCTCAGAAGGCCCGTAGGACGCACAGATCACTCAAGGCGCAGCGGAGTCCCGGGACGGCGGCCGCGGCCCGGGTGGCGCCCAGGGAGAGCCTCGGCGTTCTGCTGTGCCGCCTGATGGGCGAGCTGTTCATCACCGCCGGCGCGCTGATGCTGCTGTTCGTCGCGTATCAGCTGTGGTGGACGAACGTGATAGCCCACCAGCAGGCGGGCGGCGCTGCCAAGCACCTCCAGAAGACCTGGGACAAGGGCGCCGGGGTGGACCGGGACGCGGGGGCGTTCTCGCCCGGCGAGGGCTTCGCGATCATCTACATCCCCACGCTGGACGTGAAGGCCCCGATCGCCGAGGGCACCGGCAAGCACCAGGTCCTGGACCGGGGCATGGTCGGCCATTACGGCGAGAAGCCGCTGAAGACCGCGATGCCCTGGGACAAACAGGGGAACTTCGCGCTGGCGGGCCATCGCAACACCCATGGCGAGCCGTTCCGGTACGTCAACCGGCTGAAGCCCGGCGACAAGATCGTCGTGGAGACGCGGAGCACCTTCTACACCTATGAGATGACCAGCCGCCTGGAGCAGACGTCTCCGGAGAATGTCACGGTCATCGCACCCGTACCCAAGGGTTCGGGGTTCACGGGGCCCGGCCGCTACCTCACGCTCACGACCTGCACGCCGGAATTCACCAGTACGTACCGCATGATCGTCTGGGGCAAGATGGTCGACGAGCGGCCCCGGAGCAAGGGCAAGCCGGACGCCCTCGTCGAGTGAACGAGTCGGCGGCACACAGCGGAACAGCGGAACAGCGGCACAGCGGAACGAAACGGGGTACGGCGCGGTGGCACGGAACGATGACGGTGAGCCACAGCGGCGGATGCCCGCCCGGAGGCGGATCGCCGCCATCGTCGGAGTGACCGGCGAACTGCTGATCACCGCGGGCGTGCTCATGGCCCTCTTCGTCGTCTACTCCCTGTGGTGGACGAACGTCCTCGCCGACCGCGAGGCGAAGCGGCAGAGCAACCACGTGCGCGACACCTGGGCCAAGCCGGGGCCGGGCGCCCTCGACACCAAGGACGGCATCGGCTTCCTGCACGTGCCGTCGATGAAGAACGGCGAGGTGCTGGTCAAGGGCGGCACCGGCACCGGCGTCCTCAACGAGGGCGTCGCCGGCTTCTACCGCGACCCCGTGAAGGCCGCGATGCCCTGGGACAAGCAGGGCAACTTCACGCTGGCGGCGCACCGCGACGGCCACGGCGCGAAGTTCCACAACATCGACAAGATCAAGACCGGTGACGCGGTCGTCTTCGAGACGCGCGACGTCTGGTACGTCTACAAGGTCTACGCCGAGCTGAAGCAGACCTCGAAGTACGACGTCGACGTCCTCGACGCCGTGCCGAAGGAGTCCGGGAAGACGAAGCCGGGCCGCTATCTGACCCTGACGACCTGCACCCCGGTCTACACCTCGGACTACCGCTACATCGTCTGGGCGGAGCTCGACCGCACGGAGAAGGTCGACAGCGCGCGGACGAAGCCGAAGGAACTGCGCTGACACGACCGCGCCCGCACAGACGCCGGAGGGGCTGGAAAATCTCCAGCCCCTCCGGCGTTTGAAAGCGACCTCTCGCAGAAGGTCAGTGGCGGCGTCCGCCGGTGAACCCGCCGATGAAGCCGGTGTCACCGCCGGTGTCGCCGCCCGGCGTACCCGTGTCACCGTTCGCCCCGCCCGGCACTCCCGCCAGCGTGAAGAGGTTCACCGGGGTGTTCTTGTCGAGCTGGGTGCCGGCGGCCGGGGCCGACGCGATGACGGTCGCGTTGTCGTCCTGCGGGCCGGAGATGTTGCCGACCTTCAGGCCCGCGTCCGTCAGCGCCTTCTTCGCGTCCTTGAGCTTCTGGTTGCTCAGCGGGGGCACGGTCGCCTTCTGGTTCGCCTTGGCCTTGGCGACGGTCAGGGTGACCGTGGAGCCGGGCTTGGCGTTGGTGTTGCCGTCGGGGCTCTGCCGGAGGACGGTGCCCGGAGGCTGGTCCGACTCCTCCTCCTGCTTGTTCACCACGAAGCCGAGGTCCGACAGCTGCTTGCTCGCCGCGTCGAACGCCTGGCCGACCACGGACGGCACCTGCTTGGCCTGCTGGGCCGCGGCGACCGTGAGCGTGACCTTGGAGCCCTTGTCGGCCTTGGTGAGGCCCTTGGGGTCCTGGTCCGTGACACTGCCCGCGGGAGCGCTGTCGGTGACGTTCGTCTTCACGTCGACGGTGAAGCCCTTGTCCTCCAGGATCTGGCGGGCCTTGTCGGCCTGCTTCTCCGTGACGTCCGGGACCTCGACCTGCTCGGCGCCCGTCGAGACGGTCACCTTGACCTCACCGCCGCGGTCGATCTTGCCGCCGTCCTTGGGGTCCTGGGCGCAGATCTTGCCCTTGTCCTGGTCACACGGCTTCGAGTCGCTCTGGACGACCTTGAAGTCGCCGTTGACGCCCTGCTGCTGGGCGTCCTTGAGCGTCTGCCCGACCAGGTTGGGCACGCTGACCTGCGAGCTGTTGGAGTTGCCGCCGAAGAGCGACTTGCCGATGAAGATCGCGCCGACGAGCACCAGGATGCCCGCGATGATCAGCAGGATCGTGGAGAGGCTGCTCTTCTTCCCGCCCCCGCCACGACGGCGGCCGTTGCCGTCGTCGTAACCGCCGAAGCCCCCGTCGTCGTCGCGCACCGGCGGCAGCATGGACGTCTGTCCGGCGCCGTGGTCCTGCGGGCGGAGCATGGTGGTCGGCTGGTCCTCGCCGTAGCCGGCGGGCCGGTACGCGGCCGCGGCGGCCGCCACCGGCTGGCCCTCCAGCGCGGCCTCGATGTCGGCCCGCATCTCGTCGGCCGACTGATAGCGGTAGTCCGGGTCCTTGGTCAGCGCCTTGAGGACGATCGCGTCCATCTCGGGCGTGATCTCGGGGTCGTGGACGCTCGGCGGGTTCGGGTCCTCCCGCACGTGCTGATAGGCGACCGCCACGGGGGAGTCGCCGATGAACGGGGGCCGCACGGTCAGCAGCTCGTAGAGCAGGCAGCCGGTGGAGTAGAGGTCCGAGCGCGCGTCGACCTGCTCGCCCTTGGCCTGCTCCGGGGAGAGGTACTGGGCGGTGCCGATGACGGCCGCGGTCTGCGTCATCGTCATGCCGGAGTCACCCATGGCGCGGGCGATGCCGAAGTCCATGACCTTGACCTGGCCGGTGCGCGTCAGCATGACGTTCGCGGGCTTGATGTCGCGGTGGACGATGCCGGCCCGGTGCGAGTACTCCAGCGCCTGGAGGACGCCGATGGTCATCTCCAGCGAGCGCTCGGGCAGCAGCTTCCGGCCCGAGTGCAGCAGCTCGCGCAGGGTGGACCCGTCGACGTACTCCATGACGATGTACGGGATCGAGACCCCGTCCACGTAGTCCTCGCCGGTGTCGTAGACGGCGACGATCGACGGGTGGTTGAGCGAGGCGGCCGACTGGGCCTCACGGCGGAACCGGGCCTGGAAGGACGGGTCGCGGGCGAGGTCCACCCGCAGCGTCTTCACGGCGACGGTGCGGCCGAGCCGGGTGTCGTGGGCGAGATAGACCTCGGCCATACCACCGCGGCCGAGCACCGAGCCCAGCTCGTACCGGCCGCCGAGGCGACGCGGCTCTTCCATAGCTCCAGCCCTTCCGTTTTCCTGACCGCACCGGCGTGGGTCCGGCGGTGTGCTGTCCGGGCTTACCGTACCCGGCACGCTGCGCCCCTTCCGGGCGCCACCGTCACCTGATACACGACCGGTACCGTCAGCTACGGCGCACGGCTGCTGGGGTGAGCGGCGTCACTTCGACGTCTTGAGTACGGCCTCCATGACGTTCTTGGCGATCGGCGCGGCGAGCGCGCCACCGGCGACGTCGTCACGCGCGGTCTGGTCGTCGCCCTCGACCACCACGGCGACCGCGACGGGCGAGCCGTTGTCGGTCTTGGCGTAGGAGATGAACCAGGCGTAGGGCTTGCCGCTGTTGTCGACACCGTGCTGCGCGGTGCCGGTCTTGCCGCCGACCGTGACGTTGTCGATCTGGGCGCTCGTGCCGGTGCCCTTCTCGACCACGGTCTCCATCATCGACTGGATCTTCTGCGCGTTCTGCGCGGAGAGCGGCTGCGACATCTCCTTGGGCTGGTGCGTCTCGATCACGTTGAGGTTCGGGGCGCGCACCTTGTCGACCATGTACGGCTCCATGAGCTTGCCGTTGTTGGCGATCGCGGAGACGACCATGGCCATCTGGAGCGGGGTGGCGCGGTTGGACGCCTGGCCGATGCCGTCCATGGCGTTCTGCGGCCGGTTGTCCTTGGGGTAGACGCTCTTCTCGGCGCGCACGGGCGTGAGAGTCTCGCTGTTGAAGCCGAACTTCTCCGCTTCCTTCTTCATCTTGTCGTTGCCGAGGTCGGCGCTCATCTTGCCGAAGACGGTGTTGCAGGAGATCCGCAGGGCCTCGCGCATCGTGGCGTTCTCACACTGGATGCTGCCCTCGTTCGACAGCGGAGTGGTGGAGTCCGGAAGGATGTACTTGTTCGGCGTCTGGGTCTTCTGGTCCGGGTCCGTGTAGAGCCCGTTCTCCAGCGCCGCGGCCGCGGTGACGACCTTGAACGTCGAACCGGGCGGGTAGGTGGCCCGCAGCGCCCGGTTGAGCATCGGCTGGTTCTTGTCCTTCTCCAGCGCCGTCCACGTCGCGCTGTCGTTCGCGCCCGCGATCTTCGACGGGTCGTACGACGGGGTGGACGCCAGGGCCAGGATCTTGCCCGTGCGCGGGTCGAGGGCGGCGACGGCGCCGCGCTTGCCGTCGAGGCCCTTGAAGGCGGCCTCCTGGGCCTTGGCGTTGAGGGTGGTGATCACGTCGCCGCCCTTCTGGCCCTTGCCCGTGATCATGTCGACGGTGCGGTTGAAGAACAGCTTGTCGTCGTCGCCGGTCAGGACCTTGTCGTAGAGGTTCTCCAGCTGCGAGGCGCCGAAGACCTGCGAGGTGTAGCCGGTGACCGGCGCCCACATCTCGCCGTTCTTGTAGGTCCGCTTGTACTTGTAGTCGATGCCGTTGGTCTCGACCGAGCCGGTCACTTCCTGGCCGTCGACGATGATGTTGCCGCGCGGCTGGCTGTAGCGGGCGATCGCGACGCGGTGGTTGTGCTTGTTGGTCTTGAGCTCGTCCGCCTGGACGAACTGGAGCCAGTTGTCGCGCAGCAGCAGGGCCAGCACGAGCAGCCCGCAGAAGATCGCGATCCGGCGCACGGGCTTGTTCACGGTCGGACCACCTGGGTCATCTCGGCGTCGGGGGAGGGAGCGGGCGCCGGCGCGGGGCGGCGCGCGGTGTCGCTGATCTTGATGAGGATGGCGATCAGAGCCCAGTTGGCGAGCACGGAGGAGCCGCCGTAGGCCATGAACGGCATGGTCATACCGGTCAGCGGGATGAGGCCCATGACACCGCCCGCGACGACGAAGACCTGGATGCCGAAGGCCGCCGACAGGCCGCACGCGAGCAGCTTGCCGAAGGGGTCACGCGCGGCCAGGGCCGTGCGCACACCGCGCTCCACGATGATCGCGTAGATCATCAGGATCGCCATGGTGCCCGCGAGGCCGAGCTCCTCGCCGACGGTGCCGAGGATGAAGTCGGAGTTGGCGGCGAAGCCGATGAGGTCGGAGTAGCCCTGGCCCCAGCCCGAGCCGAAGACGCCGCCGGAGCCGAAGGCCATCAGCGCCTGCGAGATCTGCTCACTGGCCGCGGACTTGCCCCAGCCGCCGAACGGATCCAGCCAGGCGTTCACACGGGCCTGGACGTGCGGTTCGAAGGAGGCGACGCCGACGGCGCCGGCCGCGGACATCAGCAGGCCGAAGACGATCCAGCTGGTGCGCTCGGTCGCGACGTAGAGCATCACGACGAACATGCCGAAGAACAGCAGCGAGGTACCGAGGTCCGTCTCGAAGACGAGGATCAGGATGCTGAACGCCCAGACGGCCAGGATCGGGCCGAGGTCACGGCCGCGTGGCAGATAGAGCCCCATGAAGCGGCGGCTGGCCAGGGCCAGGGCGTCGCGCTTCACCATCAGATAGCCGGCGAAGAAGATCGCCAGGATGATCTTCGCGAACTCACCGGGCTGGAGCGAGCCCAGACCCGGCAGCGTGATCCAGATCCGCGCGCCGAACTTGGCGGGGAAGAAGATCGGGGCGATCAGCAGGGCCAGCGCGGCCGCCATCGAGATGTAGGTGTAGCGCTGGAGGATGCGGTGGTCCTTGAGGAAGATCACCACGGCGACGAAGAACGCGATGCCCAGCGCCGAGTACATCAGCTGGTTGGGCGCCGACGCCGCGTACTTGAACCCCTGGTTCTTGGCGAGGTTGGCCAGTCGCGGCGACTGGTCGAGCCGCCAGATCAGGACGAGGCCGAGCCCGTTGAGCAGGGTGGCCATCGGCAGCAGCAGCGGGTCCGCGTACTTGGCGTACTTGCGGATGACGAGGTGGCCGACGCCGGCGAGCAGGCCGAGGCCCAGGCCGTAGCCGAGCATGCCCGAGGGCATCTCACCGCTGAGGGCGAGGCCCACGTTGGCGTACGCGAAGCAGGGGATGAGCACCGCGAAGGCGAGCAGCGCCAGTTCGGTGTTGCGCCTGCTGGGCGGGCCGACCGTGCTGATCGTGGTGGTGTTGCTGGTACCCGGCATGGATGACATGGCTGACATGAGTTGATGGCCCCCTACGGCTTCACTGCTGCGTGCTGCACTGCGGGACCAACTTCTGCTCTTCCTCGCTGAGGGTGGGGCCCGGGGCGGGTGTGGGCGCCGTCGTGGGGGTGGTCTGGGAGCCCGGCTTGGCGTCGGCCTTCGGGTCCTTGGGGGTCTCGCCCACCGCGCCGCCGGCCCGCTCGCCGCTCTGCTTCTCCTTCTCCCGCGCCTGCTCCTCGGCCTTGTGCCGCTCGTCTTCCTTCTTGCACGCGCCGGCGAGCAGGCCGAGGTCCTTGACCTTCTGCACGGCCTTGTCGCGGCCGTCGAGCGCGATGGTGTCCTGGACACGGCCGCGCTGGTCGACCGGGAGGTACTTGAGTTCGATCTCGGGGTGGTCCTGATAGAGCTTGCTCAGGCTGACCCAGGCCAGCTTCTGGTTGATGCCCTGGTAGACGGCCACGTGGTCGTTGTCCTTGGCACCCACGAAGTACTGCGTCTGGGTCCAGCCGTAGCCGCCGTAGAGGCCACCGGCGACGACGCCGAGCACCACCGCCACGATCAGGGACCGCTTGATCCACCTGCCGCGGCGGACGGGCTTGACGTACTCCTCGTCCATGAAGGCGCCGAAGGAGCCGTCCGGCGTCCCGCCCATGTCCGCCTCGCCGCTGCCTGGCGGGCCGAAGCCGCCGCCCTGCGGAGGCACGGGACGGTTGGCGCGGGCGTGCTCGGCGGCCCGCCCGGCCGGGGTGTGCAGGGCGCCGTCGTCGCCCAGCTGGAGCTGGTTCTCGGCCACCGCGCCGACGATCACCGGGGTGTCGTTGAGCTGGCCGGCCAGGGTGTCACCGCCGTCGACGTCGAGGACGTCGGCGACGATGCAGGTGATGTTGTCCGGACCGCCGCCGCGCAGCGCGAGCTGGATCAGCTCCTGGATGGTCTCGTGCGGGCCCTGGTAGCTGGCGAGCGTCTCCTCCATCGTCTGGTGGCTGACGACGCCGGACAGACCGTCGGAGCAGATGAGATAGCGGTCCCCGGCCCGGACCTCCCGGATGGAGAGGTCGGGCTCCACGTGGTCGCCGCTGCCCAGCGCGCGCATCAGCAGGGAGCGCTGCGGGTGGGTGGTGGCCTCTTCCTCGGTGATCCGGCCCTCGTCGACGAGCCGCTGCACCCAGGTGTGGTCCTGGGTGATCTGGGTGAGCACGCCGTCGCGCAGGAGATACGCGCGGGAGTCGCCGACGTGGACGAGGCCGAGCCGCTGCCCGGTCCACAGCAGGGCGGTGAGCGTGGTGCCCATGCCCTCCAGCTGCGGGTCCTCCTCGACCATGAGCCGCAGCTGGTCGTTGGCGCGCTGCACGGCCGTGCCGAGGGAGGTGAGGATGTCGGGGCCCGGGACGTCGTCGTCGAGCGTGACCAGGGTGGAGATCACCTCGGAGGAGGCGACCTCGCCCGCGGCCTGGCCGCCCATGCCGTCGGCGATGGCGAGCAGGCGGGGGCCGGCGTAACCGGAGTCCTCGTTGCCCTCCCGGATCATGCCCTTGTGCGATCCGGCGGCGAAACGCAGTGACAGACTCATGCGCACCTCGCCCGTCGGCTCCGGGTACAGCCCCTTCCCAGACACGCTGCCCACCCTCCGGTCGTCATGGTCCTACTACTTCCGCAGCTCGATGACGGTCTTGCCGATGCGGATCGGCGCGCCGAGCGGGATCGGGGTCGGGGTGGTCAGTCTGGTCCGGTCGAGATAGGTGCCGTTGGTCGAACCGAGGTCCTCGACGATCCACTGGCCGTCGCGGTCCGGATAGATCCTGGCATGCCTGCTGGAGGCGTAGTCGTCGTCCAGCACGATCGTGGAGTCGTGGGCGCGGCCGAGCGAGATGGTCTGGCCCTGGAGGGCCACCGTGGTGCCGGTCAGGGAGCCTTCCGAGACCACGAGCTTGGTGGGCGCGCCGCGGCGGCCGCGGTCGGCACGCCGGCCGCCGCCCTGCTGCTGGCGCTGCTGCGGCGGTGCGGTCTGCTGCTGCGCGCGCTGAGTCTGCCGCTCCGGGCCGCCGCGGCGGGAGCCGCGCTGGGTGACCCGCGTGCCGAAGAGGTCACTGCGGATGACCTGGACGGCCACGATGACGAACAGCCACAAGACGGCGAGGAAACCCAACCGCATGACCGTGAGGGTCAGCTCTGACATTGCCCCCGCTTCACCCTTCGGCTTGCCGATAAACGATGGTGGTGCTGCCCACGACGATGCGTGAGCCGTCGCGGAGCGTAGCGCGCGTGGTGTGTTGTCCGTCCACCACGATGCCGTTGGTCGACCCCAGATCCTGGATCGTCGCGGGGGTGCCGACCCGGATCTCGCAGTGCCGGCGGGAGACGCCGGGGTCGTCGATCCGTACGTCCGCTTCGGTACTGCGGCCCAGCACGAGGGTGGGGCGTGAGATCTGGTGCCGCGTGCCGTTGATCTCGATCCAGCGCCGGGTCTGGCCGCCGGACGCCGGGGCGGCCGAGGGGCCGGGCGCGGCGGTGCGCGGTGCCCGCCCGGCGCCGCCGGGCGGCGGGCCCGCGGGCATGGGCGGCAGCCCCGAGGGCGGCGCCGGATAGCCGGCACCGTGGGTGACGGGACCGCTGCCGCCGCCGGAGCGGGGCGCGGCCGGGCGCTGGGCCTGCGGGTCCTGCGACTCACTGGCGGCGAGGGTGCGGCTGCGCACCCGGTACAGCCCGGTGTCGAGGTCGTCGGCCTTCTCCAGGTGGACCTTGATGGTCCCCATGAAGGTGTAGCGCTGCTGCTTGGCGTAGTCGCGGACCATGCCGGAGAGCTCGTCGCCCAGCTGGCCGGAGTACGGGCTGAGGCGCTCGAAGTCCGGAGCGCTCAGCTCCACGATGAAGTCGTTGGGGACGACGGTGCGGTCGCGGTTCCAGATGGTGGCGTTGTTGTCGCACTCGCGCTGGAGCGCGCCCGCGATCTCCACCGGCTGCACCTCGGACTTGAACACCTTGGCGAAGGTGCCGTTCACGAGACCCTCGAGTCGCTGCTCGAAGCGCTTCAGTACTCCCACGGGGCACCTCCTTCCCTCAGTGACGTTCCTGATGCTCAGTGTCGTTCCTGATACTGCTTACTGATCGTATCCACGCGTCGGGAAAACGGCTGGTTCCCCTTCGGCGCCAGGAGTGACGAGTGTCGCCTTCACCCGGTGCTCCGGTGCCGCCTTCACTAGGGATCGTAGAGGCGGCCGCGAGCCAGTGTCCCGCAACCGGTGGGGTGCCCGCCGTCCCGCCGGTCCGGCGGGGTTCGGATGACCTTCCGGATGACCTTCCGGCGGCGTCGGCGACCTCCGGTTCCGTCCCGCTCCTCCCCTTCGCGCACGTTCCGTGCCCCCGGCAGGTCACGCGGGGTCCGGGGCTGCTCCGGGGCCGCCCCCGGCCGCCCACCAGGAACGAGTGTGAAGACACCCGCCACACCGTGCTAATGTTCTCGATGTCGGAAGGCGAACGCGCAAGAACCGGACGGAAAGTCCGAGGGCGGTGCGGGAAGGTTGAAGACAACACCCATGCGCGGGTGGCGGAATAGGCAGACGCGCTGGATTCAGGTTCCAGTGCCCGAAAGGGCGTGGGGGTTCAACTCCCCCCTCGCGCACCATGAGGTAGCGAAACGGACCTCTCCGAAGTGACGTAAGTCACACGGAGGGGTCCGTTTCGTTTTGTTGCGCTCTTGTCCAGTCGTTGTTCGGACCATGGCTGGATTTGTGGGGTCCTGAGCGAAGTCTTGGCCGGAATCGCTGCACACGGTAGCGATGGCAGTGGGAACATCATTCCGTGATCGCGCTGGGGCTCTGTGTGAAGGGCGTCGAGTCCGGTGTCGCGGGGAGCCTCGTCTGCAACCGGAATGGGGGACGCTGTGGCGTGGGGCCAGTCGTCCGTGCTGTCGGAGTGGGTGCTGCCCGCCGCTGTCTGCGCGCCTGTGACCTGGGTTTGTCTGATCTGGCGCTTCCGCGCTGAGGGGCGGCTGCTGGGCACCGCGCGGTCGGCCGCGGCGGCGCTCGCCGTGCTGATCTGGACCTCCGGCATGGCGGCCCTGGCCAGCGGGCTGCTGCTGCCGCACGCGTCGAGCGTGCCGCCGGCGGCGGTGGGCGCCGTGGCCGGACTGGGGCTGGTGCCCAAGCGCAAGGCGGGGGAATCCGGTGAGCACCCGCTGATGGCGATCGTGACCCTCGGGGACTCGCTGCTGCTCAACAGCCTGGCCCTGCGCCTGCGGACGGACCGCGCGGAGTGGTGTCACGCGATGGTGGCCGGCTTTCCCGACGGCTGGGATCTCGACGCCTTCGCGGACCGGGTCAAGGTGCACCTGATGACACGGGTGGACATCCCGGGGCGTACGGCCAGGGGGCGCACCCACCTCAAGCGGGAGATCTGCGAGCGCCATCGGGACGTGCGCACCGCGGCGCAGAAGTGGATCACCATCGAGACGAAGATCGAGAAGCTGTGCGAGCAACAGCGGCGTGAACGCACGCGGGAGGAGATCCGGCAGGCGCGGAGGGCGTTCGGCGAGGCCGAGCACCTCTGCACGTATCTGCTCGATCTGGCACACGCGTACGGCAAGCGCAGCGACGACAAGGTGCTTCTCGCTCTGCGGCACGAGGTGTGCGGTTCAGTGGTGGGACGGAGTTAAGGGGCGCAGCCGGTCCGTGGTCTCCGGTCGCACGGTCTCCAGCGGCTCTCGGTGCTCGGCGGCGGGCCGCTCGCAGAACGAGATCTCCATGCTCACGTCCAGGGCTTCGGCGACCGCCGCCAGGGAACGGAGTGTCAGATTCTCGTCACCCGACAGGATTTGGCTGACTCTCCCGGGCGAGACGCCCATGCGGTCGGCCAACTCCTTGCGGGACATGCCCCGTTCCGCGACGAGGCCCGCGAGCGAGGCTGTGGCGTGCCGTGCCGCGCGGGCCCCCGCCAGATCGGCATAGCGGCTGCGCTCCGTACCGTGGCGCCAGGCCATGGCTACCCCCCAGAATCGTGGCGCCGACCGAGGTGCCGACGGCCACTTCCTCGGCCGCCGTCGGCGGCTCATGAAGTCCTCTGAGGAAGAGAATGCCACCTTTAGGCTTAGCTAAAAGCCTGGATTCGGCTAAAGATTCCGTCAGTGCGGAGGGATTGCGTCTGCCTGGTCACTCATGACCAGGCATGACGCGGCGAACGGTCGATTTCGGCCAGATGTTGTCGGGGCGGGCGTCCGGGGGACTCCCGGCATATGCCCGGGGTGTCAGGCCGTGAAGCGCGCGGCTGTCGCCTTGCCCTTGAGGGCGGCGTCCTCGTGTGCCTGGGCACGGGAGGCGTCGGCCTTGTCGACGAGTGCGGCCATGGCGGGCACGGAGCGGGCCAGGGTCAGCTCGGGGACGATGAAGTCGACGTCCAGGCCGAGCATGTCACCCAGGACCTTGCCCAGGTAGGTCGTCACGAACTCGGCGTCCTCGCGCGGGGTGCCCGGCGCGTAGGAACCGCCGCGGGAGGCGACGACGGTGGTCGGCGTACCGGCGGCCGAGGGCGTCTCCACACCGGCCGTGCGGCCCATGATGATCACGTGGTCCAGCCATGCCTTGAGGCTGGAGGGGATCGAGAAGTTGTACATGGGGGCGCCGATCAGCACGGCGTCGGCGCGCTCCAGCTCCTCGGCCAGTTCGGTGCGCAGCGCGAAGGCGGCCGCCTGCTCCTCGGTGCGCGCCTCCGGGGCGGCGAAGAGGGCCTGGATGCCGTCGGCGGTGATGTGCGGCAGCGGGTTCGCGGAGAGGTCGCGGTAGATGACCGTGCCGTCGGGGTGCTGCTCCTCCCACGCCTTGCGGAAGGCGGCGGTGACGTCGCGGGAGTGGGAGCCCTGCGGGAGGGCGGAGGAGTCGAGGTGCAGCAGCGTGGCCATGGGGTTTCTCCTGATGACGGGCGTGACGCCGACGGGGCGGAGCCACGGGGTGTAGTTCCGTATGCAACTATTAATAACACAGGGACTTACTTTTCTATAGGGACGATGGGGAACGCAGTACCCTGGACGCATGGCGGACCGTGGTGAAGAGGCGTGCAAGAGCGTCGACGAGGGCATGACGCGGGTCTTCGAGTTGTTCGGCAAGCGCTGGACGGGGCTGATCGTCGCCACGCTCCTGCAGGGCCCGGTCCACTTCGCGGACCTGCGGCGGGCGATCCCGGGCATCAGCGAGCGCATGCTGTCGGACCGGCTCACCCAGCTCGCCGCGGCCGGGCTGCTCGTACGGGAGGTGCACGCGGGCCCGCCGCTGCGCGTGGCGTACCGGCTGACGGAGGCGGGCGCGGCGCTGGAGCCGGCGCTCAAGGAGCTGGGGCGATGGGCCGGGAAATACCTCCCGGAGAGCGGCGCGGGGTGCCCGAAGCAGTTCAGCTGAGGCCCGTGCCGCATCGGCCGCGCCCGGCCGTTGTCAGTGGTGCCCGTTAGATTCGGGGTAGTTGGGCGTCGAGGGGGAGGGGTGCGCTGTGTCGCGACTGCCGTACGTACCAGGATTCGCGCGGCCTGGCGGGGCCGGGAAGCCGGGCTCGCCGAAGGCCGAGGGCAAGGCGCTGCGGGCGCGTGTGCCCAGGGCGTCGCACGCAGGGTGGGCCGCCGACGCGGGGCGCCCCGGGGCCGTGGAGACGGTCGAGGCGGCGAACGCCGGCCGGCTTCCCGAGCTCACACCGATACGGGTCGGCCGGATGGCCGCCTCGCCCTTCGCCTTCCTGCGCGGCTCGGCCGCTCTGATGGGGCACGACCTGGTGCGTACGCCCGTGACGGGTGTCGGCGCGCAGATCTGCGGCGACGCCCACGCCGCCAACTTCGGCCTCTACGGCGACGCGCGCGGTGAACTCGTCATCGACCTCAACGACTTCGACGAGACCCTGCACGGGCCGTGGGAGTGGGACGTCAAGCGCCTCGCCGCCTCCCTGGTGCTGGCCGGGCGGGAGGCGGGCGCCGACGAGGACACCTGCCGGGCCGCCGCGCGCGACGCCGCGGGCGCCTACCGGCACACGATGCGGCTGCTGGCCAAGCTGCCCGCCGCCGACGCCTGGAACGCCATCGCCGACGAGGAGCTTGTCGCGCACGCCGACGCGCGGGCGCTGCTGGGCACGCTGGAGCGGGTCGCGGCGAAGGCCCGGCGGAACACCAGCGCCCGCTTCGCGGCGAGGGCGACCGAGAAGGCCGGGGGCGGGGGCCGGCGCTTCGTGGACGCCCCGCCCGTGCTGAGGCGGGTGCCGGCCGGTGAGGCGGCGGCGGTCGCCCTGTCGCTGGGCGAGTATCTGGGCACTCTGCCGGAGGAACTGCTGCCGTTGCTCGCGCGGTACGAGGTGCAGGACGTGGCGTTCCGCGTGGTGGGCACGGGGAGTGTGGGGCTGCGGTCCTACGTGGTGCTGCTGCTCGACCACCGCGGTGAGCCGCTCGTGCTCCAGGTCAAGGAGGCCCGGCCCTCGGTCCTGCTGCCGTACGCCAAGAAGGCCGGCTTCGCGCCCGGCCGTTCCCCGGAGGGGCACGAGGGCCGCCGGGTGGTGCTGGGGCAGAAGCGGATGCAGGTGGTCAGCGATGTGCTGCTCGGGTGGGCGACGGTCGACGGCAGGCCGTATCAGGTGCGGCAGTTTCGCAATCGCAAGGGCAGCGTCGACCCGGCCGCCCTCGCCCCCGGCGAGCTCGACGACTACGGCCGGATGACGGGCGCGCTCCTCGCGCGGGCCCACGCGCACACCGCGGACCCCCGGCTCATAGCGGGCTACTGCGGGAAGGCGGCCGAGCTGGACGAGGCGCTGGCCGATTTCGCGGTGGCCTACGCGGACCGCACGGAGGCGGACCACGCGGAGCTCGTGGCGGCCGTCCGGAGCGGCCGGGTGCCGGCCGAGATGGGGGTGTAGCCGGGCGGGGTGTGTGTCCGGACACGTTCCGGGGCTTTTCAAGGGCGTGCTCGCGGCGGGCTTCCGCGCCTGGCCGGTGGCGGTCCGCGCCCGTCCGGTGGCTGAGGACGGAGGGGCCGGTGTGGCTCGGGGGGATCCGCAGGGCGCGGGAGCTCGTACGCTGGGCGGGTGATGAATCCGGAAGCCGAGAATCTCCACGCCGAGGAGCCGGGCACCCAGCGCCTGGCCCAAGCCGTCCGCGCCGCGGAACAAGCGCTGATCGAGTTCGAGATCGCGGTGGAGACCTTCCGGGTGGAAGTGGAGAACTTCTCCCGGCTGCACCACCAGCGGCTCGGCCCGGTGTACGCACAGCTCGACGAGCTGGACGCGCAGATCGCGGAGGCCCTGGCGGCCCGCAGCGGCGACGCCGAGGACCTCCGGCGGGCCCGCGAGGCGCGCGCCCTCGTGCAGCCGCTGCCGGGGGTGGAGGAGCTGCTCGGCGGCTGGATGGACTCGGAGGGCCTGTCGCCCGAGGCGTCGGCGATGCTCACGGAGCGGCCGGTACGGCCCCCGGAGCGGGTGCGCCCGAGCGACGAGGCCCGGCGGATCTTCCGCGAGCTCGTCCGCAAGGCCCACCCGGACCTGGCGCAGGACGAGGCGGAGCGCGTACGGCGCGAGGAGTTCATCGTGCGGGTCAACGCCGCTTACGCGGACGGGGCCGAGGCCCTGCTGCGGGAACTGGCCGAGGAGTGGGCCGCGGGCCCCGCGCCCGAGGAGCCGCGGCCGAGCCCTGCCGAGGAGCTCTACGCCCGCCTGGAGTGGCTGGCCCGGCGCAAGGAGATGCTGGCGGCGGTGGCGGCGGAGCTGGAGGGCTCCGCGATCGGCTCGATGATCAAGATGGCGGCCGACGACCCGGACCGGCTGCTGGAGGAGATCGCCGAGGGCCTCGTCGCCCAGGTCGCCGAGCGCAGGGCACAGCTCGCGTCGCTGGTCGGGTAGCGTCGGGGACATGCATTTTTCCGGTGTACCCACGGTCGGCGTCGACGCTCTTGCACCCGAAGACTTCCTGCTGGACGTCCGTGAGGACGACGAGTGGGCGGCGGGGCACGCCGAAGGCGCGCTCCACATCCCGATGAGCGACTTCGTCGCCCGCTTCGGTGAGTTGACGGAGAAGGCCCCCGACGGCGCCAGGATCAATGTCATCTGCCGCTCGGGCGGACGTTCCGCCCAGGTCACCGCCTACCTCGTCCAGCAGGGCCTGGACGCGGCGAACGTCGACGGCGGCATGCAGGTCTGGGAGGCCGCGGGCCGCCCGGTCGTCGACGGCAACGGCGCGCCCGGCGCCGTGATCTAGCTCCGGTCGTCCGAGGGCCCCGCTCGGCGGGGCCGCTGCGGCGGTCAGTCGGCCGGACAGGCGGCCAGCAGATCGCCGAGCGCCTCCTCATGCGCCGCCGCGGGGCCGAGCGAGAGCTCCAGTTGCTTGGCCCACGCGTGGTACCGGTGCAGGGCATAGCCGGTGTCCGCGCCGAAGCCGCCGTGCAGGTGCTGCGCGGTCTGGACGACGCGGCGCACGCCTTCGGAGGCCCAGATCTTCGCGACGGCGATGTCCGCGTCGACCGGCAACTCCCCGGCGGCTCCCGACTCCAGCCGCCAGGCCGCCTGCCAGAGGGTGGCCTCCATCGCGCGCAGGTCGATGTACCGGTCGGCGGCCTGGACGGCGACGGCCTGGAACGTGGCGATCGGATGGCCGAACTGCTCGCGCTTCGTGGCGTACGCGCTGGTCATCCGGGCCACCGCCGTACCCACCCCGAGAGCGAGCGCGCTCGTGCCGAGGGTGAGCAGCCGCCGCAGCCGCTCCCATGCCCCCTCCGCGGTGATCAA
Organism: Streptomyces sp. NPDC025618; assembly: GCF_055558795.1. NCBI lineage: Bacteria > Bacillati > Actinomycetota > Actinomycetes > Kitasatosporales > Streptomycetaceae > Streptomyces > Streptomyces sp. NPDC025618. The sequence goes on from NZ_JBVHLW010000003.1 coordinate 144,053, forward strand.
CTCGTCGTCACCGGCCCGCACGGAGTCGAGACGCACTTCCGCGTACCGCTCGCCGTTGGTGGAGACCTGCCCGGCCAGGGTGACCCCGGGGCGATCGGGCGGGACGAGCGCGAGCACGGTGTGCCCCTCCTCCGTACGAGCGGGCAGCAGGACGCGGTCCGCGCTCCGGGCCCAGGGCACGGCCGTCTGCGCCCCGTCGAGCACCCAGCGAGTGCCTTCCGTGCCGGACGTGTCCACCTTGCGTACGGCGACGGCGAGTTCGGCCCGGTCATGACCGGTGCGGCCGCTGGACGCGGTAGTGATGACGAGCTCGCCCCGCCCCACCTGGGGCAGCAATTTGCCGGCGGCCGGCCCGCCGTGGCTGCTCAGCACGGCTGCGGCCGCGCCGGTCTCCAGCAGCGGTACGCGGGCCAGGACCTGCCCGGCTTCGCGCAGCACCAGGCACAGCGCGAGGGGCCCGAGCCCCGCGCCGCCCTGCTCGGGGGCGATGAGCAGGCTCAGCAGATCCGCGCCCGCGAGCTTCGCCCACAGCGGCCGGTCGAAGTCCTCGGCCACGGCTCCCCTGGTCAGGGCCGGGCTGGGCACGCCGTCGGGGGAGACCCCGGCGAAGACCGCCCTGGCCGCTTCCTCGGCGGCCTGCTGTTCCTCGGTGAAGGTGAAGTCCACTGTCCGTCCTCCCGCACACCGGCACTGCCCGCTGCTGCCACTGACGCCCGGAGCTGATGGTGCGTCAAGGTAGAACAGGTTGCAGGAATTGGGAACACATGGACGTGTTCGGGGAAGCGGTCCGGGGCGCAGGCAGGGGGCGCTGCGATCGTTCTGACGCCCTCACGACGCTACCGTCCGCTCCGCTCCCGCTCAGCGGTCGAAGTCCAACTCCACCTCCTCCGTGACCGGATGCGACTGGCAGGCCAGCACATATCCGGCCGCCAGCTCCTCCGGCTCCAACGCGAAATTCCGGTCCATCCGCACCTCTCCCCTGACCAGGAAGGCCCGGCAGGTCCCGCACACCCCGCCCTTGCAGGCGTACGGGGCGTCGGCACGGCTGCGCAGCACCGCGTCCAGCAGCGGCTCGCCCTCCCGCACTGGCCAGCTGCCGCTGCGCCCGTCCAGCGTCGCGGTCACGGTGCTGTGCGCCGGGGCGGGGACGGCGGCGCCGGGGGAGCCGGCCGGGGTCGCGTCCGAGGCGGTGTCGACGTGGAATATCTCCTGGTGGACACGGTCACGGCCGACCCCCAGGGCGCGCAACGCCCGCTCGGCCTCCCGCACCAGACCGTGAGGGCCGCACAGGAACCAGCCGTCCATCTCCTCCACCGGGAGCAGCGCGGGCAGCAGCCGGGTCAGCCGCTCCTCGTCCAGCCGCCCGGAGGGCAGCCCCGCCTGCTGCTCCTCGCGGGAGAGGACGTGCACCAGCTGGAAGCGGTCCGGCCAGCGGTCCTTGAGGTCGGCGACCTCCTCCAGGAACATCGCGGAGGCGGTGGTCCGGTCGCTGCGTATCAGGCAGAACCGGGCGTCGGGTTCCCGGGCGAGCAGGGTCGAGGCGATGGACAGGACGGGGGTGATCCCGCTGCCGCCGACGATCGCGGCGAAGTGCCCGGGGCGGGGCTCCAGCACGAACCGTCCGGCGGGTGCCATCACCTCCACCGTGTCCCCCGCGGCCAGCTCCTTCAGCGCGTATGTGGAGAACACCCCTCCGTCCACCAGCCGCACCCCCACGCGCAGTTCGGCCACTTCTCCGGTGCCCGGTGCTGGGGCGGGGCCGCAGAGGGAGTAGGTGCGCCGGGCCTCGCCGTCCTCCGTGCTCCTGCGGAGGGTAATGTGCTGACCCGCCGCGTAGCGATAGACGTCCCGCAGCTCCGGAGGCACGGCGAAGGTCAGGGCGACCGAGTCGTCCGTGAGCGGGTCGACGGCCGTCACTCGCAAGGGGTGGAAGGCGCCGTGGCGGGCCACTGCTGGCATCTACAACTCCTTGAAGTGATCGAACGGTTCGCGGCACGCCTCGCAGCGCCGCAGGGCCTTGCAGGCGGTCGACGAGAAGCGGCTCAGCAGTGTGGTGTCCGTGGACCCGCAGTGCGGGCAGCGGATGCCGAGCGTCACCGGGACCGGGCCTTCCGGGCCGGTGCTCCGCGGCGGTGCCACGCCGAACTCGGTGAGCTTGCGGCGCCCTTCGGCCGTGATGTCGTCCGTGGACCAGGCCGGTGCGAGGACCTTGCGCACCTCGACCTCCGGTATGCCCTGATCGTGCAGCACCCGCTCGATGTCCGCGGACATCGCCTCGATCGCAGGGCAGCCGGTGTAGGTGGGCGTCAGCTCCACCTCCACCCGTCCGGGGCCGGTCAGGTGCAGGCCGCGCAGCACGCCCAGCTCGGCCAGTGTCAGCACGGGCAGCTCCGGATCGGGCACGGCACCGGCCAGCTCCAGGAGGCGCCGCTCCAGCGCGGTGGGCGCCGGGGCGGCGGCACCAGGGGCGGAGGCGTCCTGAGCGGCCGGACCGCGGGCGGGCGTCGTGTGCTCCGGGCCCGGCGGGCGAGGTGCCGATGGGGCCGCCGCCTGCGGATCCAGAGGGGTCGGCACGGTCACCACCTCGCCCCCGGGTGGCTGCGGTGCAGATGCTGCATCTCCGCGAGCATCCGCCCGAACGGCTCGGTGTGCAGGCCCTGCCGGCCCGCTCCGGCCTTCCAGGCGCCGGTCGGCGGGCCGGTGGGGAGGGCCAGAGTGGCCTCCTCGAGCGTCCTGGTGATCAGTGCCAGCCAGCCGTCACGCAGGGCGGCCATATCGACGTCGAGACCGTCGACCGGGTCGAACAGCTCTCCCGTATACCGCCACAGCGCGTCGATCGCGGCCTGCGTCCGCCGGTGGCTCTCCGCTGTGCCGTCGCCGAGCCGCAGCGTCCAGTGCTCGGCGTGGTCCCGGTGATAGGCGACCTCCTTGACGGCCTTGCCGGCCAGGGGCGCGAAGGGGCCGTCCCCTGCGGCCAACTGCCCGTACAGCAGCTCCTGGTAGGTGGAGAAGTACAGCTGGCGGGCGATGGTGTGGGCGAAGTCGCCGTTGGGCTGCTCGACCAGCTGGACATTGCGGAAGGCGCGCTCCTCCCGCAGATAGGCCAGCTCGTCCTCGTCGCCGGCGAGAGAGAGGAGGAAGCGGGCCTGGCCGAGCAGGTCCAGCGCGATATTGGCGAGGGCCACCTCTTCCTCCAGGACGGGCGCGCGGCCGGCCCACTCCCCCAGCCGGTGGGAGAGCACGAGGGCGTCGTCACCGAGCGCCAGCGCCGCGCCGAGAGGCACGCCGGGGTCGCCGGGGGCACGGCCGGGGGCCTGCGGGGAGGCGCCCGGGATGGGGGGCTTCACAGGTGCCGCACCCCCTCCGGGATGTCGTAGAAGGTCGGGTGGCGATAGGGCTTGTCCGCGGCCGGTTCGAAGAAGGGGTCCTTCTCGTCCGGCGAGGAGGCGGTGACCTCGGCGGAGGGCACGACCCAGATGGAGACGCCTTCGGAGCGCCGGGTGTAGAGATCCCGGGCATTGCGCAGCGCCATCGCCGCGTCCGGTGCGTGCAGGCTTCCGGCGTGGGTGTGCGCCAGCCCGCGCCTGCTGCGCACGAACACCTCCCACAGTGGCCACTCAGCGCTCGTCATGCCCCTGCCTCCCCTGGTGTGCCGCCGTGCTTGCGGGCATGGGCGGCGGCGGCCTCGCGCACCCACGCGCCTTCCTCGTGTGCCTGCTTCCGCCGGCTGATCCGCTGTTCGTTGCACGGGCCGTTGCCACGCAGCACCTCGTGGAACTCGTCCCAGTCGATGGCGCCGAAGTCGTGGTGGCCACGCTCCTCGTTCCACCGGAGGTCCGGGTCGGGGAGGGTCAGGCCGAGCGATTCGGCCTGGGGGACGCAGATGTCCACGAACCGCTGGCGCAGCTCGTCGTTCGAATGGCGCTTGATCTTCCAGGCCATGGACTGGGCCGAATGGTCGGATTCGTCGTCCGGGGGGCCGAACATCATCAGGGACGGCCACCACCAGCGGTCCACCGCGTCCTGTGCCATGGCGTGCTGGGCCTCGGTGCCGCGGCTGAGGGCCAGCAGCAGCTCGTAGCCCTGGCGCTGGTGGAAGGACTCCTCCTTGCAGATGCGGACCATGGCGCGGGCGTAGGGACCGTAGGAACAGCGGCACAGCGGGACCTGGTTGGTGATGGCCGCGCCGTCCACGAGCCAGCCGATGGCGCCCACGTCCGCCCAGGTCAGCGTGGGGTAGTTGAAGATCGACGAATACTTCTGGCGGCCGGAGTGCAGCTTGTCGAGCAGCTCGTCGCGCCCGGTGCCCAGGGTTTCCGCGGCGCTGTAGAGATAGAGGCCGTGGCCCGCCTCGTCCTGCACCTTGGCCATCAGGATGGCCTTGCGGCGCAGCGAGGGCGCGCGGGTGATCCAGTTGGCCTCGGGCTGCATGCCGATGATCTCCGAATGGGCATGCTGCGCTATCTGGCGGACGAGCGAGGCGCGATAGGCGTCGGGCATCCAGTCGCGTGGCTCGATGCGCTCGTCGGCTGCCACCGCGGCGTCGAAGACCGCCTCGTAGGTCCCTGCGTCCGGCGCCGTCGTCGTCATGGCATGCCCCCTGCCCTTCCCTGAGCTCCCGACCGACCGATCGTTCGGTTCAATGGTGGGCCGCCGGATCGTGAGGTGTCAAGCCTGTGGATAACCCCTGCGCGCTGGGCCCCGTGGGACGTCCTGGGTACGGTTCGGGTGCACGAATACAGGCAGCACGCGGGATCGGGGCGGGACATGGAGACGGATGACGAGCACGACGAGCGGGCCGGCTCCGTCGCGGGGCTGTCCCTGCCCGCGCGCGTCGCCGTCGCCCTGGGCGTCGCCGTCGTGACGGTGGCCACCGCCGTGCACCTGGCGATGGTGTTCCTGCACGTGGCACCGCCGAACGCGGTCAGTAAGCAGCACGCCGCGGCCATTGGCGACTACATCTATCCGGAGTTCGAACAGAACTGGAAGCTCTTCGCTCCCAACCCCCTCCAGCAGAACATCGCCGTCCAGGCCCGCGCCGAGCTGCGCGGCCAGGACGGCCGGTCGGTGCTCACCCCGTGGGTCGACCTCTCCGCCCAGGACGGTGCCGAGATACATCACAACCTCTTCCCGAGCCACACCCAGCAGAACGAGGTGCGGCGCGCCTGGGACTTCTACGTGAGCACGCACGACGCCCGTGAGCAGCCCAACGGCCTGCGCGGAAACCTTTCCGAGCAGTACATCCGGCGCATCGTCCTGCTCCGGCTCGGCGGCGAGCGCGACGGCCGGCCGGTCGACCGCGTCCAGGTGCGGTCGATGACCCGTTCCGTGGCGCCGCCGCCATGGAGCGACGAGAAGGTGGGGACCAAACCCTCGTACCGCGTGCTGAACTGGTGGCCGGTCACCACCGCCGACCTCCCGGAGGCGAAGAACCGGTGAGTGTCCCCCTCGCCCCGCTCGCCCGGGGCATCGACCGCGTCACCCGCCGCGCCCTCGGCCGCTACCAGACGGCCGTGATCCGGATCGGCATCTCCTTCGCCTGGCTGTGCTTCCTGCTCCGCGAGTGGCCCAACCGCCATGAGATGTACGGGCCCGACGGCCCGTGGAGCTGGGACATGGCCCGTCGGCTGACCGCCGACAACCACGCCTTCACCGCGCTCGTCTGGTCCGACAGCACTCTGTGGTTCGAGACCCTCTACGCACTCGCCATCGTGTCCAGCGCCCTGCTGATGCTCGGGTGGCGGACGCGGACCATGTCCGTGCTGTTCATGATCGGCGTGCTGTCGCTCCAGAACCGCAGCGTCTTCCTCGGCGACGGCGGCGACAACGTCATCCACCTGCTGGCCCTCTACACCGTCCTCACCCGCTGCGGACTGGTGTGGTCCCTCGACGCCCGGCGCGCCCGCCGCCGCAGGACCGGAGCGGCGGACGACGCGGAACGGACCGGCGGAACGAGCCCCGGCGCCGATCTGGACGTCACCGGCATCCTGCTGTGGGCCGCCTGCGGACTCGCGCTGGCCGCCGCACAGGCCCTCGGCGACAGCCGGATGTCCTGGACGGCCGACGGGCCGCTCCCCGGCCTCGGCTGGGCCTCCGTCTTCTGGGGGCTCTGGCTCGTCCAGGGCCTGTGGTGGTGCGTACGGCGCTACGCCCCCGGGGAGCCGCGCACGGTCCTGGACGCGTTCGCCAACCTGGCGCACAACGCGACGCTGCTGGTCATCATGGCCGAGGTCTGCCTGATCTACTCCACGGCCGGCTGGTACAAGATCCAGGGGTCCCGCTGGCAGGACGGCACGGCGCTCTACTACCCGCTGCACCTCGACTACTTCTCGCCCTGGCCCGAGCTTTCCGGCGTCCTCGGGGGCAACAGCGTCATCGTGCTGCTGCTCAGCTACGGCACGGTGGCGGTGCAGGTCGCGTTCCCGTTCACCCTGCTGAACCGGCGGGCCAAGAACGTCCTGCTGGCCGTGATGATGTGCGAGCACCTCGGCATCGCCGTCACTCTCGGACTGCCCTTCTTCTCGCTGGCGATGATCGTGGCGGACGCCGTCTTCCTGCCCACGTCCTTCCTGCGACGCGTCGGCGCTCTCGCCGGACGGGCCCGCGACCGGCTGCTGCCCGCGCACGCGGCCTCGATCCCGTCGCAGCGGGAGGACGAGGGGAGCCGCCGCAGCCTGGTGGGCTGAGCGGGGGCGGCCCGCCCGGGGCGGGACCGTAGGCTGAGGGCATGACCGAGGACGAAGCCGTGGCCGCCGTACGCCAGTGGGGCGAGCTCGCCCCTGACGCCGTACTGCTCGACGGCTTCCACGCCTTGAAGCACGCGCTCCGCTTCGGCGCGGACGTGCGGCTGGCCGTCTGCGCCGACAAGGAGGCCACGCTGGCGCTCGCCGCCGAGCTGGCCGACGACCTCACCGAGGAACTCGCCGAGCGGCTCGTCGCGATCCCCGCGCCGAGCCTGCGGGAGCTGCTGCCCCGGGTCCACCCCACGGGGGTGGCCGCGCTGGCGGCCAGGCCGAGCCGCCGGAAGAACCTCGACACCCTGTCGCGGGCACCGCGGCTCGCACCCGTCGTCGTGCTGGACAACCCGCGCAACCTCGGGAACGTCGGCGCCGTCATCCGCCTCGCCGCGGGCTTCGGCGTCACGGGTGTGGTCACGACCGGTGACATGGACCCGTGGCACCCCAACGCCGTACGGGCCGGCGCGGGCCTGCACTACGCGACCGCGGTCGAGCGGCTGCCGCTGCCCGAATTGCCGCCCGGCCCGGTCTTCGCGCTGGATCCGGAGGGCGACGACATCCGGTCCGTCGACTTCCCCGACGACGCGCTCATCGCCTTCGGCTCCGAGCGGCACGGCATCTCGCCCGACCTGCGGGAGAGGGCGACCCGGCTGGTCGCCCTTCCCATGCGGCCGCAGGTGTCCAGCTACAACCTCGCCACGAGCGTCGCCATGGCCCTCTTCCACTGGGGCGGGCCGGGCTTGGAACGGCCTCTGGGCTGAGGGGCGCCCGCCGCTCGCGGCGGGAGCCGCCCCGGCCCGCACGGCCTAGAGCGGACGCCGCACCTCCACCGTGCGGAAACGGCTCGCGACGAACGCGCTGTCGCACAGCACCGCGTTGGCCGACGGATTGCCGCCGGAACCGTGGAAGTCGGAGAAGGCGGCGGTCTGGTTCACGTACACCCCGCCGGTGAGGTTGAGGGAGAGCTGGGCGCACTCCTCCAGGCAGGCGTCCTCCACCAGCCGTTCGACCTCCGGCGAGGTGGTGTACGCCCCGACGGTCATCGCGCCCTTCTCCCGCACCGTGCGGCGCAGCAGCTCGACGGCGTCCGCGGCCGAGTCCACCGCCACGGCGAAGGACACCGGGCCGAAGCACTCCGACAGATAGGCCGCCTCGGAATCCGGCTTGGCGCCGTCCAGCTTGACGATCACGGGCGTGCGGACCGTGGCGTCGGGGAAGTCGGGGTTGGTCACCTCCCGTGAGGCGAGGGCGACTTCGCCGAGCTGCCCGGCGGCGGCGAGGCGCTCCTTGACCTGGTCGTTGACGATCGCGCCCAGCAGGGCGTTCGCCCGGGCGTCGTCGCCCAGCAGGCCGTCCACGGCGGCGGCGAGGTCGGTCACCACCTCGTCGTAGGACTTGGGCCCCGCGTCCGTGGTGATCCCCTCACGCGGGATGAGGAGGTTCTGCGGGGTGGTGCACATCTGGCCGCTGTAGAGGGACAGCGAGAAGGCGAGGTTGCTCAGCAGGCCCTTGTAGTCGTCGGTGGAGTCGATGACGACCGTGTTCACCCCGGCCTTCTCCGTGAAGACCTGTGCCTGGCGGGCATTGGCCTCCAGCCAGTCGCCGAAGGCGCTGGAGCCGGTGTAGTCGATGATGCGGATCTCCGGGCGCACGGCCAGGGACTTGGCGATGCCCTCGCCGTCGCGCTCGGCGGCCAGCGTGACCAGGTCGGGGGAGAAGCCCGCCTCGCGGAGGACCTCGCGCGCGACGCGCACCGTCAGGGCCAGCGGCAGCACGGCGCGCGGATGCGGCTTGACCAGAACCGCGTTGCCCGTGGCCAGGGAGGCGAACAGGCCGGGGTAGCCGTTCCAGGTGGGGAAGGTGTTGCAGCCGATCAGCAGCGAGATGCCGCGCGGCACGGCGGTGAACTCCTTGCGCAGCTCCAGCGGCGGGCGCTTTCCCTGCGGCTTGGACCAGTCGGCCGACTCCGGGGTGCGGACCTGCTCGGCGAAGGCATAGGCGACGGCCTCCAGGCCGCGGTCCTGGGCGTGCGGGCCACCGGCCTGGAAGGCCATCATGAACGCCTGGCCACTGGTGTGCATGACCGCGTGGGCGAACTCGTGCGTACGGGCGTTGATCCGGGCGAGGATCTCCAGACAGACCGCGGCCCGCGCCTGGGGGCCCGCCTCGCGCCACTGCGGCATCGCCGCGCGCATCGCGGGGAGCAGCGCCTCGACGCCGGGGTGCGGATACTCGATGCCCAGCTCCGGTCCGTACGGGGAGACTTCGGAGCCCGCCCAGCCGTCCGAGCCCGGCTGGTCCAGCTCGAAGCGCTTGCCGCGCAGCGCCTCGAAGGCGGCCTGGCCCTCGGCGGCACTCAGGCTGCCGGGCACGGCGCCCTCCGGGCCGTACGCCTTCGGGTGCTCGGGGAAGGGGGACCAATAGACGCGCGTGCGGATGGCGTCCAGGGCCTGGTCGAGCGTCGGGAGGTGCTTCTCGATCAACTGGGCGGTGCTGGATCCGGCGGTCACGGCTGACCAACTCCTCGTCGAGCTGGGCTCGGATGGGGCGACAGGCTTCGGGCGACAGAACGCGGGCGGGACGCTTCGGGAGGCCGGGAACTCCCCCCGATGGATACAGTAACCGAACGATCGGTCGGGACAAGAGGGCCCGGCGAACCTGTGGACAACTCATCGGGGAGGATCACCGGCATGACCGCAATCGAGCCGAACGCGACCGTCGCAGTCGTCGGCACCGGCACCATGGGCCAGGGAATCGCCCAGGTCGCCCTGGTGGCGGGCCATGGTGTGCGGCTGTACGACACGGTCGAGGGGCGGGCCGTGGAGGCCGCCCGGGCCATCGGCGCCCGCCTCGACCGCCTCGTGGAGAAGGGCAGGCTCACGGCCGCCGGCCGCGACGCGGCGCTGGCCCGTCTGCACCCCGCCGCGCGACTGGAAGATCTCGCTGACTCGGCGCTCGTCATCGAGGCGATTCTGGAACAACTGCCCGCCAAGCAGAAGCTGTTCGCGGAGCTGGAATCGGTCGTTCCTGACGACTGCCTGCTGGCCACCAACACCTCGTCCCTGTCGGTGACCGCCGTCGCGGGTGCCCTCCGGCTGCCCGGCCGTCTCGTCGGCCTGCACTTCTTCAACCCCGCGCCGCTGCTGCCGCTCGTGGAGGTCGTCCGGGGCTTCGCCACCGACGCGGCTGTGGCGGAGCGGGCGTACGACACCGTGGCCGCCTGGGGAAAGAAGCCGGTGCGCTGTGCCGACGCCCCGGGCTTCATCGTCAACCGCGTCGCCAGGCCCTTCTACGCCGAGGCGTTCCGCCTCCACGAGGAGCGGGCCGCCGGCCCCGCGACCCTCGACGCCGTGCTGCGTGAGAGCGGCGGCTTCCCGATGGGCCCCTTCGAGCTCACCGACCTCATCGGCCAGGATGTGAACGAAGCCGTCACCCGTTCGGTCCATGAGGCGTTCTTCCACGACCCGAAGTTCAGGCCCTCGCTCGCGCAGCGGCGCCTCGTGGAGGCCGGGCTGCTCGGCCGCAAGAGCGGCCGCGGCTGGTACGACCACACGGCCGGAGCCGAGCGGCCGTCGCCGCGCACCGAGGAACCGTGCGGCGCCCCCGCGGAAGTCACCGTCCACGGACGGCTTCCCGGTGTCTGCGCCGCACTGGCCGAGCTGATCCGCGAAGCCGGCATCACGGTCACCGAGGTCCCCGGGCCCGAGGACGAGGGATATCTCGTCCTCCCCGGCGGCACGGAGCTCTCCCTCACCCAGGGCCGCCCGGCCACCACGGAGCCCGCCGGCGCCCGGATCCACTTCGACCTGGCCCTCGACTACCGCACCTGCGCCCGCGTCGCCCTCGCGCCCTCCGCGGCAGCCTCCCCGGCGGACGTCCGGGCGGCCACCGGCCTGTTCCAGGCGCTCGGCAAGCAGGTCAGCGTCATCGGTGACGCACCGGGCATGATCGTGGCCCGTACGGTCGCCATGCTCGTCGACTTCGCCGAGGACGCCGCCGGCCGGGGCGTCGCGAGCCCGGAGGACATCGACACCGCCATGCGGCTCGGCGTGAACCATCCGCGCGGTCCGCTGGAGTGGGGCCGGATCCTCGGCCCGGCGCGAGTGAGCCGGATGCTGCGGAACCTGCACTCCCAGTACCCCGACGGCCGCTACGCGCCGTCCCAGCCGCTGCTCCGCCGTGCAGCCGTCGAAGAGAGCCTGCTGTAATCATGACCATGGCCAAGCGCGACACCTACACGCCCGAATCGCTGCTCGCGGTCGCCGTCCAGGTGTTCAACGAGCGGGGCTACGACGGCACGTCCATGGAGCACCTCTCCAAGGCGGCCGGGATCTCCAAGTCCTCCATCTATCACCACGTGAAGAGCAAGGAAGAGCTCCTCCGGCTCGCGATAAGCCGCGCTCTGGACGGGCTCTTCGCCGTCCTGGACGAGCCGCGCGCCGTCGAGGGGCGGGCGATCGAGCGGCTGGAGTACGTCACCCGGCGGACCGTGGAAGTCCTGATGGACGAGCTGCCCTACGTGACGCTGCTGCTGCGGGTGCGGGGCAACACGGACACCGAGCGCTGGGCCATGGAGCGGCGCCGCGAGTTCGACCACCAGGTCGCCGAGCTGCTGAAGCGCGCCGCGGCCGACGGTGACCTGCGGGCCGACGTCGACGTCCGGCTGGCGACCCGGCTGCTCTTCGGAATGATCAACTCCGTCGTGGAGTGGTACCGGCCGGAGCGAGGCGGGGCCACGAGTGACGAGGTGGCCGACGCGGTGGTCCGCACGGCCTTCGCCGGGCTGCGCACCACCGGCTGACCCGGGCGGACGCGGCCCCGGTCAGGGCTCCCCCGGCACCCGCCCCTCCTCCAGGTCCGTCTCCTCGAAGACCAGCAGGGTGCGGGTGCTGAGCACCTCTTCCATGGCCTGGATGCGGGTGAGGACGAGCTCCCGCAGCGCGTGGTTGTCCTTGGTGTGGACGAGCAGCAGGACATCGAAATCCCCGCTGACCAGCGCGATATGGGCGGCTCCCGGCAGCGCCCGGAGCTTTTCGCGGACGGTGCGCCAGGAGTTCTGGACGATCTTCAGCGTGATGTACGCCGAGGCGCTCTGCCCCGCGCGCTCCTGGTCGATCCGGGCGCTGAAGCCGCGTATCACCCCGTCGTCGATGAGGCGGTTGATCCGGGCGTAGGCATTGGCGCGCGAGACGTGCACCCGCTCCGATACGGACCGTATCGAGGCGCGGCCGTCGGACCGGAGCATCCGCAGGATCGCGCGGTCGATCTCGTCGAGCGGCCGGGCGGGTGGCTTGCCGCCCGAGAAGGCCATCTGTTCGTCCGGCATACCGCCCCGCCTCCCCTTCGTGGACGTCCTGTCCATATCTCAGGTTGTGGAGAACCGTTTGTCCACAGGGTGGGGTCGCCTGTAGCCAAAATGTGCCGGCGACCGAACAATCGGTAGGGAGGGCGTGCGGCGCGCTGAGCCGTGCGGCCGGTCAAGCCCGCCCCAAAGGAGGTGCTCGTCATGACGGTTCTGGAGCAGCCCGGCTCGTACCGGCCCGTCCCGCCCCCTGCCTGGCAGCCCCGCACCGACCCCGCGCCGCTGCTGCCCGACACGGAGCCGTACCGCCTGCTGGGCACCGCCGCGGCCGCCGGGCTGGATCCCGGGCTGCTGAAGCGGCTCTACGGCCAGCTGGTGCGCGGCCGGCGGTACAACGGCCAGGCCACCGCCCTCACCCGCCAGGGCCGGCTGGCGGTGTATCCCTCCTCCACCGGGCAGGAGGCGTGCCAGGTCGCCGCCGGGCTCGTCCTGGAGGAGCGGGACTGGCTGTTCCCCAGCTATCGCGACACCCTCGCGGCCGTGGTCCGCGGGATCGACCCCGTGCGGGCGCTGACGCTGCTGCGCGGTGACTGGCACACCGGATACGACCCGCGCGAGCACAGGGTGGCGCCCCTGTGCACCCCGCTGGCCACCCAGCTGCCGCACGCGGTCGGGCTCGCGCACGCCGCGCGGCTCAAGGGGGACGACGTCGTCGCGCTCGCCATGGTCGGTGACGGTGGCACCAGCGAGGGCGACTTCCACGAGGCCCTGAACTTCGCCGCCGTCTGGAAGGCCCCGGTCGTCTTCTTCGTGCAGAACAACGGCTTCGCGATCTCGGTGCCCCTGGCGAAGCAGACCGCCGCACCCTCCTTCGCGCACAAGGCCGTCGGTTACGGCATGCCCGGCCGGCTGGTCGACGGCAATGACGTCGCGGCCGTCCACCAGGTGCTCGCCGAGGCCGTCCGCCGTGCCCGCGGCGGCGCGGGCCCCACGCTGGTCGAGGCCGTCACCTATCGCGTCGACGCCCATACGAACGCGGACGACGCCACGCGCTATCGCTCCGACGCGGAGGTCGAGACCTGGCGCGCGCACGACCCCATCGACCTGCTGGAGCGGGAGCTGACCAGCAGGAAGCTGATCGACGCGGCCGTGGTCGAGGCCGAGCGGGAGGCCGCTGAGCGGCTGGCCGCCGATCTGCGCGACCGGATGAACCAGGACCCCGTCCTGGACCCGATGGAGCTCTTCACCCATGTCTACGCCGAGCAGACCGCCCAACTGCGCGAGCAGGCCGACCGGTTGCGGGCCGAGCTCGCCGCCGCCGGGGAGTCCGGCGCTCAGGAAGGGGCGCGGTGATGACCACAGCGGCTGTCAGGGCCGGCCACAAGCCCGCCACCATGGCGCAGGCGCTCGGCCGGGCGCTGCGTGACGCCATGGCCGACGATCCGTCCGTCCATGTCCTCGGCGAGGACGTGGGCACCCTGGGAGGCGTCTTCCGGGTCACCGACGGGCTGGCCAAGGAATTCGGCGAGGACCGCTGCACGGACACCCCGCTGGCCGAGGCCGGCATCCTGGGGGCGGCGGTCGGGATGGCCATGTACGGGCTGCGGCCCGTCGTGGAGATGCAGTTCGACGCCTTCGCCTACCCCGCGTTCGAGCAACTGATCAGCCACGTCTCGCGGATGCGCAACCGCACGCGCGGGGCGGTACCGATGCCGCTCACGGTGCGGGTGCCGTACGGCGGCGGAATCGGCGGGGTCGAGCACCACAGCGACTCCTCCGAGGCGTATTACATGGCCACACCGGGCCTTCATGTGGTCGCCCCGGCGACGGTCGCCGACGCGTACGGACTGCTCCGCGCCGCGATCGCCTCCGACGACCCCGTGATCTTCCTGGAGCCCAAGCGGCTCTACTGGGCGAAGGACCACTGGGACGCCGCGCACCCGGAGACGGTGCCCGGCATCGGGCGCGCGGTCGTCCGGCGCCCGGGCTCGTCCGCGACCCTCATCACCTACGGACCGTCCCTGCCGGTCTGCATGGAGGCGGCCGAGGCGGGGCTCGCGGAGGGATGGGACCTGGAGGTCGTCGACCTGAGGTCCCTGGTGCCGTTCGACGAGGAGACCGTCTGCGCGTCCGTACGGCGCACCGGCAGGGCCGTTGTCGTGCACGAGTCGGCCGGTTTCGGCGGTCCTGGAGGGGAGATCGCCGCACGGGTCACGGAGCGCTGCTTCCACCACCTGGAGGCGCCGGTGCTGCGCGTCGCCGGCTTCGACATCCCCTACCCGCCGCCGATGCTGGAGCAGCACCATCTGCCCGGCGTGGACCGGGTGCTGGACGCTGTCGCGCGTCTGCAGTGGGAGTCGGAATGGACGCCCGCGGGGCACGAGAGGAGCGGGCGCTGATGGCCGTGGTGCGCGAATTCCGGCTGCCGGACCTGGGCGAGGGGCTCACCGAGGCGGAGGTCGTCCGCTGGCTGGTGAAGGTGGGTGACGTGGTCGCCGTCGACCAGCCCGTGGTGGAGGTCGAGACGGCCAAGGCCATGGTCGAGGTGCCGTGCCCCTACGGAGGCGTGGTGACCGCCCGGTTCGGGGAGGAGGGGTCCGAGCTCCCCGTGGGGGCACCGCTGTTGACGGTGGCGGTCGGCGAGCCGGTGCCGGTGGGGCCGGAAGGCGACGGGCACACCGGGGGAGCCGGGAGCAGCACGCCGGAGGGCTCGGGAAACGTGCTGGTCGGCTACGGCACCCAGGCTCCCGCGGCCCGGCGGCGCCGGGTCCGGGCACCGGTCGGCGACCGGCGGCGGACGGCAGGGGACGCAGGGGGCGCAGGGGATGCGGCACCCGAGGTGCCCGGGAGGACGGCTCCGGTGGCCAGGGCGGTGATCTCCCCGCTCGTCCGGAGGATCGCCCGGGAGCGCGGACTCGACCTCGCCCAGGTGCGCGGCAGCGGCCCCGAGGGCCTGATCCTGCGCGCTGATGTCGAACGGGCGGCGGCAGAGCGTCGGGACGGGCGGGAGACGGCCCTCCGGAGCGCGGATACGGCATCCCCGCGACCCGAGGCGCTGCGCATACCGCTGCGCGGAGTGCGCGGCGTGGTCGCGGAGAAGCTCGGCAGGAGCCGCCGGGAGATCCCTGACGCCACCTGCTGGGTGGACGCCGACGCCACCGAACTGCTCGCCGCCCGCCGGACGATGAACGCCACCGGCGCGCCCAAGGTCTCGCTGCTCGCCCTGCTGGCCCGGATCTGCACCTCGGCGCTGGCGGAGTTCCCCGAGCTGAACGCCACCGTGGACACCGAGGCCCAGGAGATCGTGCGGCTGCCGGGTGTGCACCTCGGCTTCGCCGCGCAGACGGACCGCGGGCTCGTCGTCCCCGTCGTGCGGGAGGCCCACACCCGTAACGCCGTCGCGCTGTCGGCGGAGATGGCCCGGCTCACCGAAGCGGCGCGGACGGGCACGCTCAGCCCGGCCGAGCTGACCGGAGGCACGTTCACGCTGAACAACTACGGGGTGTTCGGAGTGGACGGCTCCACGCCGATCATCAACTACCCGGAGGCCGCGATGCTCGGTGTGGGCCGGATTGCGCCGAAGCCCTGGGTGCGGGAGGGCGAGCTGGCGGTACGGCAGGTGGTGCAGCTGTCCCTCACCTTCGACCACCGGGTCTGCGACGGAGGCACGGCGGGCGGGTTCCTGCGGTACGTGGCCGACTGCGTCGAGCGCCCGGCGGTGCTGCTGCGCTCCCTGTGAGGGGGAGGACAGCGGACGGCCGTGCGCGAGCGGCCATACTCGACGGGTGACTGCTTATGACGCCGTAGTGCTTGCCGGAGGTGCGGCCGGCCGACTGGGCGGTGCGGACAAGCCCGCCCTGAGTGTGGGCGGTCGCACGCTGCTCGACCGGGTGCTGAGCGCGTGCGCCGACGCCGGTGACACCGTCGTCGTCGGGCCGCGCCGTCCGACCGTACGGGCCGTGCGGTGGGCGCGCGAGCAGCCTCCCGGCGGCGGGCCGCTCGCCGCGCTCGACGCGGGGCTCCGGCACACGGCCGCCGCCACCACGCTCGTGCTCTCCGCCGACCTGCCGTTCCTGCGCGCCGAGACCGTACGGGCGCTGCTCCGCGAGGTCACCCATGGGGGCGCCGCGGTGGAAGGCATCCTGCTCGCCGACCCCGGCGGCCGTGACCAGCCGCTGGTAGCGGCCTACCGCACAGAGTCGCTCCGCCGTGAACTGGCGCTGCTCGCCACCGAGTACGGCTCGCTGTCCGGGCTCCCGCTGCGGCTGCTCACCGCTGAGCTGTCGCTCGGCCGCCTTCCGCACCCGGACGCCTCGTTCGACTGTGACACCTGGGAGGACGTCGCCGCCGCCCGCGCGCGCATCAGGGACGATGGGTGGGTGCTGGATGAATGGATCACCGCTGCCAAGGCCGAGCTCGGCATCGATCTCGATGTCGACACGGTCGCCCTTCTGGATCTCGCGCGCGACGCCGCGCACGGCGTGGCCCGCCCCGCCGCGCCCCTGACGACCTTCCTGGTCGGTTACGCGGCCGCGCAGCGGGGCGGCGGCCCCGAGGCCGTCGCCGAACTCACGCGCAAGGCCGTCGCGCTGGCCCAGCGCTGGGCCGAGGAGGCGGACGGCCCCGGAGCGGCCGCGCCGGCCGGGCGGCCCGCGACGGCGCCGGGCAAGCCCGCCGCCGGTCAGGGACACCGCTCCGGCGACAGGAACCCTCGGTCCGATGACAAGGCCGAAGAGTCGGAATGACCGACAAGGAAGCGGATTCCGCGCTCGACCGGGCCGCCGCGGAGGCGCTGGCGTTGTTCGCCCGTGACCGACGTACCGAAGGTCACGACGACGGCCCTGCCGGGCCACCGGCCGCGACCGTGCACGACGACGAAACTCCCACCGCATATTTCCCCTTCGGAGAGATGCCGATAGGAAGTGGCGTGGTCGGCGGTGGTCGCGCGGGCACTTCCACGGGCGGGGTTCGCGGCAACAGTTCCCCGGCACGGGATTACGAGTTCCTGTTCGCCGACGACCCCTTCGGTGAATCCGCCTCCCCCGCTTCTTGCCCGCCCGCCTCCTGCTCTCCCGGCCCTTCCGCTTCCGCCCCTTCCCCCGAGCCCGCTTCCCGCGCCGAGCCCGCCTCGGAGCGCGCCTCCGCTCCAGCAACCGGGCGCTCCGGCGGACCATCCGGGCACTCCGGCGAACCGACCCACCCGTCGTCCCACTCCCCGTCCGGCACCCCCATGGCTGACCTGCCCCCGCGGCCCCACTCCGCCACGCCCTGGCCGCGCGCCCACCTGACCGCCGCGCGGGCGGCCGAGGCGCTGCCCACCGAGGAACGGCCCCTCGGCGAAGCCCTGGGACAGGTGCTGGCGGAACCCCTGGACGCCCTCACCGACCTCCCGTCCTTCGACACCTCGGCCATGGACGGCTGGGCGGTCTCCGGCCCCGGCCCCTGGCGGCTGCCGCCACCCCAGGCCGACAGTGACGTCCTGGCCGGAGCCGACCATTCCGGTGCCACGCCGCTCCGCGACGGGCACGCCGTCCGCATCGCCACCGGCGCCCGCGTCCCCCCGGGCGCCACCGCCGTCCTGCGCAGCGAGCACGGCAAGGTGACCGGCCAGGGCGAACTGCACGCCACCCGCCGCGTCACGCACGGACAGGACATCCGCCCCCGCGGCCAGGAGTGCCGCCACGGCGACCACCTGCTGCCCGAGGGCACCACCGTCAGCCCGGCCGTGGCGGGCCTGGCCGCCGCCGCGGGCTACGACCGGCTGCGCGTCACCCGGCGGCCCCGCGTGGAGATCCTGGTGCTCGGCGACGAGCTGCTCCGGGAGGGCCTGCCCCAGGGCGGCCGGATCCGGGACGCCCTGGGGCCCATGCTCGCCCCCTGGCTCGCCGCGCTCGGCACCGAGGTGATCGCGACCCGGCGCCTCGGCGACGACGCGGACGTCCTGCACGACGCCGTCACCTCCTCGGACGCCGATCTGGTGCTCACCACGGGCGGCACGGCCGCCGGGCCCGTCGACCACGTGCACCCCACCCTGCGCCGCGTCGGCGCCGAGCTCCTGGTCGACGGTGTCGCCGTCCGGCCGGGTCACCCCATGCTGCTGGCCCGGCTCGCGCCCGGTCGGCACCTGGTCGGCCTCCCCGGCAACCCGCTGGCCGCCGTCGCGGGCCTGCTGACCCTCGCGGAGCCGCTGCTGCGCACGCTCTCCGGCAGCCCCGCGCCGGGCCGCACCCGGGCGGCGCTCGCCGAGGCCGCGCAGGGGCACCCCACGGACACTCGGCTGATGCCGGTGCTGCGGCTGCCCGGTGACCGCGTACGGCCCCTGGCCTTCCACGGACCCGCCATGCTGCGCGGTCTCGCGGCGGCGGACGCGCTGGCCGTCGTCCCGCCCGGGGGTGCGGCAGACGGCGACACGGTGGGCCTGCTGGGCCTCCCCTGGGCGGCACCGGCAGGGACGTGACCGGGGCTCAGCCCGCCTCGCTCACGCCCGCCGTCTGGATGGTGATCACCCGGTCGGAGAGGTGGAGCGTCGCCGCTTCCGGGTCGGTGAAGTGCAGGAGCCGGTGGCCGCGTACGACCGCCACCACCAAGTCCTCGCAGTCGCGCGGCGAGTTGCCCGCCTCGCGCTTGGTGACCGGGCGCTCGACGACGTCCAGGCCGTTGCCGTACGTCAACAGGTCCTCCAGGACCGTGCCGACGTTCGGGCTCACCATCGACATGCCGAGCAGCCGGCCCGCCGAGCTGGAACTGGTCACCACCGTGTTGGCACCGCTCTGCCGCAGCAGCGGCACGTTCTCGTCCTCCCGGACGGCCACCACGATCGTGGCCTGCTTGTTGAGCTGGCGTGCCGTCAGGGTCACCAGGGCCGCCGTGTCGTCCCGCTCGGTGCAGATCACGACCTGCGCGGCCCGCGGCAGCTCGGCGCGCTGCAGGGTGTCGGAACGGGTCGCGTCGCCCAGGACACCCACCAGGCCGTCGCTGGACGCCGCGTCCACGACCTTCTTCTGCGGGTCGACCACCACGATCTTGTCCTTCGGCTTGCCCTGCCCGATCAGGGTCTCGATCGCGTGGCGGCCCTTGGTGCCGTATCCGACGACGACGGTGTGATCTCGCATCCGCGACCTCCAGCGGTGGATGCGCACTTGCTGGCGCGTCCGTTCGGTCAAGACTTCCAGGGTCGTACCGACCAGAATGATCAGGAACAACACGCGCAACGGCGTGACCACGAAGATATTCGTCAGCCGCGCCCCGTCGCTCACGGGTGTGATGTCGCCGTAGCCCGTCGTCGAGAGGGTGACGGTCGCGTAATAGGCGGAGTCCAGGAAGCCGACGGCGCCGTCCGCGTTGTCGTGGTAGCCCTCGCGGTCGGCGTAGACCAGCAGCGTCGTGACGCCGAGCACCAGCAGCGCCATGATCAGCCGGCGCAGCACCTGCCGCAGCGGAGCCGCCACGTTCTGGACGGGCATCACGATGGAGCGCCCGGCCTCCGCGTCGTCCTCGGCCTCGCCGCGGGTGCGGTGCCAGAGCGAGCGGAAGAGCGAGAGCCGGGTGGGCGCCTTCCGGGAGTCCGGGCGCCGCGGGTTTGTTGCCATGCGTCCCATGTTCCGGGATCGGCGGGGGGAGGCGGGAGTAGCCTCGCGAGCATGCATGCGATCACCATCCCCCAGCCCGGCGGGCCGGAGGCCCTCGTCTGGGCCGAGGTCCCCGATCCCGTTCCCGGCAGCGGAGAGGTCCTGGTCGATGTCGTGGCCAGCGCCGTCAACCGCGCTGACGTCGTGCAGCGACAGGGTTTCTACGACCCGCCGCCCGGCGCCTCCCCCTACCCCGGCCTGGAGTGCTCCGGCCGGATCGCCGCGCTCGGCCCCGGGGTGAGCGGATGGGCGGTCGGCGACGAGGTCTGCGCGCTGCTCGCGGGCGGCGGGTACGCCGAGAAGGTCTGTGTGCCGGCCGGTCAGCTGCTGCCCGTGCCCGAGGGCATGGACCTGGTCACCGCGGCCGGTCTGCCCGAGGTGACGGCCACCGTCTGGTCCAACGTCTTCATGGTCGCGCACCTGCGCCCCGGTGAGACCCTGCTCGTCCACGGCGGCGGCAGCGGCATCGGGACGATGGCCGTGCAGCTGGCGAAGGCCGTCGGCGCGCGTGTCGCCGTCACGGCGGGCAGCCGGGACAAGCTGGAACGCTGCCGGGAGCTGGGCGCGGACATCCTCATCGACTACCGCGAACAGGACTTCGTCGAGGAGCTCGGCAAGGTCACCGGAGGCGTCGGCGCGGACGTCATCCTCGACATCGTCGGCGCGAAGTACCTCGCGCGCAATGTGGACGCCCTCGCCGTCAACGGACGGCTCGTCATCATCGGCCTCCAGGGCGGCCGCAAGGCCGAGTTGGACATCGGCGCGCTGCTCACCAAGCGGGCCGCCGTGATGGCCACCTCGCTGCGGGGCCGCCCGCTCGCGGAGAAGGCGACGATCGTGGCCGCCGTGCGCGAACACGTCTGGCCGCTGATCGCCGGAGGGCGCGTACGGCCCGTGGTCGACCGGACGTTGCCGCTCCGGGAGGCCGCGGAGGCCCATCGCGTGCTGGAGGAGAGCACGCACGTCGGGAAGGTGCTGCTGACCACCTGACGCGTGAGCCGTCGGCATTAAGCGCGAGGGCGCGGTCAAACATGCCGGTCGCGCATGAACCGCGACCGCCCGCGCTGCCGCTCGCGTCGGCCGCCCGCCGTGGCCACCGCCGTCAGCCGCCCGCGCTGCCGCCCGCGTCAGCCGCCCGCCGTCGCCGCCCGTCACCCGCTTGGCCCCTCGCCCGCGCCGGACGGCGGAGTGCGTGTGAGGGTGGGGCTGTTGGCGTGGGGGCGGCGGCTCGGGCGGAGGGCGGCGGCGTGAACGGTGGAATACGGGCGGCCTCCCGCGCCGCCTCGGCGGCGGTGGTCATGGCAGCGCTCATGGCGACCGCGCCCGGTGCGCACTGTGCCGGGCGCCCCGCCCCGGCACCACCCGTACGCCCCTTCGCCCCGCCCGCGGGCCCTTCCTCGGCTTCCTCTGCTTCCTCCGCCGCGCCTGCCTCCGTCCCTTCCCCGCCGCTCGCCGCGTCGTCCGTGCCACCGGCCGCCGGACGCGCACCGCGCGGCGTGGCCGGAGCACCGCCGCCCAGGGCGCCCGCGAACGGGCGGCACGGCAGGGCGAACCTCGCGCCCTCACCGCCGTTCGCTTTCCCCTCCGGACCCACGCCCGCTCCTCCGGGCGGTGATGGCCGGCTCGCGGGAAACGCCGCCGGCGAGGGGCGTACGCACCCGGGGCGGGCCACCGACCCGGCCCCCTCGGAGGAGCCTGACGACGCGGAATCCGAGGCGGACGACGAGACGGCGTCCGGCGAGCCCGTGCCCGGTGAGTCCCCGTCCGCGACGCAGCGGACGCGCGGACAGGCGGACGCGGCGCGGCCGCGGCACCCGGGTCCGCGTCCGGTGCCGGACGACGGGCGGGGTTCCGGAGCGGACGGGCGAGGCGGCGAGCAGGCCGCGTACGGGGACCGCGTCATGCGCGTACTGCCGCTGGGGACCGGGATGATGCTCACCGGCCTGGGCCTCGGCTTCATCGCGCTGCGGTTGCGGCGGACCGGGTGAGGGTGTGGCCTGGACAGGGGCCGGCCCGCGCGGCTCCTCCTGACCGTGCGCGCCCCGATCCGGCCGGCGCGTGCGGAAGGTGAACGCCGACACGTGCGAAAGACCAGCGGCGCGCGGAGTGGAAAAGGGGCGCGCGGCGGGGTGTGTGACACGGTGGATCAGGCGTGTACGGGGGCATCAACAGGGGGAAATCACCTGTGCGAGAGAATGGCGGCATGGATATGCCGAGGAACGAACGGTCGCAAGAGAGCCCGCAGGTCCTGGTCGTGGGTCCGGACGGCATGGCTCTCGGCAGCGCCAGCCCCGGCGTCGGGGAGGGTGACGACGAGTCGCGCGAGGTCCCGGTGACGGAGATGGTGGAACAGCCCGCCAAGGTCATGCGCATCGGCAGCATGATCAAGCAATTGCTGGAGGAGGTCCGGGCCGCCCCTCTGGACGAGGCGAGCCGCGTGCGCCTCAAGGAGATCCACCACAGCTCCGTCAGGGAGTTGGAGGACGGCCTCGCGCCCGAGCTGGTGGAGGAGCTGGAGCGGCTGTCGCTCCCCTTCACCGACGAGACGATCCCCACCGAGGCCGAACTGCGGATCGCGCAGGCACAGTTGGTCGGCTGGCTGGAGGGGCTCTTCCACGGCATCCAGACCACGCTGTTCGCCCAGCAGATGGCGGCGCGGGCGCAGTTGGAGCAGATGCGCCGGGCGCTCCCGCCCGGCATCCTGGGGGACGACGAGGAGGGCGGCCACCAGCACGGCGGCGCGCGCTCCGGCCCGTATCTCTAGTCCGTCAGCGGCACGGACGCGCGTGTGCCCGGTAAGTCCCCCGAGGACGTACCGGGCACACGCGCGTCCGCCGCGGTCAGGCCCCTACGAGGCCGGGTCGCCCGTCGACACGGTCAGCACGAACTCGTCGCTCGGCGACTTCGGGTCGAAGGGGTCGCCCTCCTTGGGGGTCTGGCTGAGCACCGTCCCCTTGCCCCAGGTGTTCTCGGGCTGCACGTCGACGCGGTACTTCCAGCCCGCCGCCTGCAGGCACGCCTTGACCGAGTCGACGTAGAAGTAGCTGAAGTTGGGCGCCGTCTTCTTCGTCTTGTCGTTGAAGTAGTCGTAGGCGTTGGTGCACTTCTGCTTGTCGATGGTCTTCGTCTTGTCGCCCTCTTTGTGCTGCGACTTCGTGCCGCCGGTGTCGCCGCCCGAGGTGGCTCCCCCGGCGGACCCGCCGCCGGAGCCGGCCACCGGGGCGGCCGACTGGGACTCCTTCGCCTGGTTGCCGGAGTCACCGCCGCCGCCGTTCAGCGAGATCGCCGCGATCACGCCGATGACCGCGAGCACCGCGACCACGGCGGAGCCGATCAGCACCGGCTTGTTGCTCTTGCCGCCGCCGCTGCCCGGCATCGGAGCGGGCGTCGCGTACGGCGGAGGGGTCCCGGGGCCGCTCGGGCCGCCCTGGAAGGACTGGGCGGGGGTCGGGTAGCCCGGAGGGCCCGGCGGGGGCGTGGAAGGGCCGTAGCCGCCGTTGTACGCGCTCTGGGCGGGCGGCTGGTACGGCATCTGGACGCCCTGCGGGCCCGGCACCTGCGCCTGCTGGTCGACCGGCGGGAAGACCGCGGAGCCCACGCCCGCGCCGCTGCGGGGCGGAGCGCCGCCCGTGATGATCACCGGCGAGGCCGCGGACTGGGCGGTGCCCACCACGCGCGCGCACTCGTCGCGCATGGACTCGGCGCTCGGGAAGCGCTCGTTCGGGTTCTTCTTCAGCGCGCGGGCGACGAGCGCGTCGACGGCCGGCGGGATCGAGCGGTTGATCGTGGAGGGCGCGACCGGCTCCTCCTGGACGTGCGCGTACGCGATGGCCAGCGGGGAGTCCGCGTCGAAGGGCAGCCGCCCGGTCAGCAGCTCGAAGAGCATGATGCCGACCGAATAGAGGTCGGAGCGGGCGTCCACGCCGCGGCCGAGCGCCTGCTCGGGCGAGAGGTACTGCGGGGTGCCCACGACCATGCCGGTCTGCGTCATGGAGGTGACGCCGGACTGCATGGCCCGCGCGATGCCGAAGTCCATGACCTTGACCACGTTGCGCTTGGTCATCATCACGTTGCCGGGCTTGATGTCGCGGTGGACCAGCCCCATCTCGTGGCTGACCTCGAGGGCGGCCAGCACATCGGCGGTGATCTTCAGCGCCTTCTCGGTGGGCATCGCGCCGTACTGCCGGACGTCCGAGTCGAGCACGGAGCGCAGCGGCTGGCCTTCGACGTACTCCATGACGATGTACGGCATGGTCGACCCGTCCAGGTCGTCCTCGCCCGTATCGAATACCGAGACGATGTTGGTGTGTGTGAGCTTGGCGACGGCCTGCGCCTCGCGCCGGAAGCGCTCGCGGAAGGACGCCTCGCGCCCGAGCTCCGTGTGCAGGGTCTTGATGGCGACCTGGCGGTCCAGCACGCTGTCGTAGGCCAGGTGCACGGAGGCCATGCCGCCCTCACCGAGGAGGTCGCGCAGCTGATACCGGCCACCGCCGACCGAACGGCCCGCATAGCGGCCTTGTGCGCCGTCCTGGCTCATCGTTCCACTTCCCCCTTGGGCGCACTGCCTGCTGTACTGGTCCGGATCGGGCCGGTCCGTCGATATATCTCGGCCAAGTCTGCCCGAGGGCGCGGGCACGTCAAGCCGCGTGCCCGTTCCGTGACGGGATGAGCGACAAGCCGTCACGAGATTTGCCTTGCTCAGGCCCGTGCGGGTTTGATAGCGCGTCCATCTCGGACCGGCGCGCGGCCTGGAGCCTGTAGCGTGCCTTAGCGGAAGACCGTTTTCCCCGCGCAGCGCCTCCCACGCGCAGCGGCCAGACACGACGGCGAGGACTGATGGCACAGACGCAGAGCGCCCAGGGTCCACCGGACCCTGACGCCAACGGGGGCGGTATGCCCGATGTGCCTGAAATGTGGGGTAACGGCGGACTGGTCGGCGACGGCCGCTACCGCCTGACCCACCGGCTCGGGCGCGGTGGCATGGCGGAGGTGTTCGCCGCCGAGGACGTACGTCTCGGCCGCACGGTCGCGGTGAAGCTGCTCCGCGCCGACCTCGCCGAGGACCCGGTCTCCAAGGCGCGCTTCACCCGCGAGGCACAGTCCGTGGCCGGGCTCAACCACCACGCGGTGGTCGCGGTTTACGACTCCGGCGAGGACACCGTCGGCCGCAACGTCGTGCCGTACATCGTCATGGAGTTGGTTGAAGGCCGCACCATCCGCGACCTGTTGCTGAACGCCGAGGCCCCGCCGCCGGAGCAGGCGCTGATCATCGTCTCGGGCGTGCTGGAGGCGCTGGCCTACAGCCACCAGCACGGCATCGTGCACCGCGACATCAAGCCCGCCAACGTGATCATCACCAACAACGGCGCCGTCAAGGTCATGGACTTCGGCATCGCCCGCGCCCTGCACGGCGCGGCGTCCACCATGACGCAGACCGGCATGGTCATGGGCACCCCGCAGTACCTCTCGCCCGAGCAGGCGCTCGGCAAGACGGTCGACGCGCGCTCGGACCTCTACGCCACCGGCTGTCTGCTGTACGAACTGCTGGCGCTCCGCCCGCCGTTCACCGGTGAGACCCCGCTGTCGGTGGTCTATCAGCACGTCCAGGACAACCCCGTGCCGCCCTCGCAGGTGCTCAGCAGCGTGCCGCCGGAGCTCGACGGGCTGGTCATGCGCTCCCTCGCGAAGGATCCGGACGACCGGTTCCAGAGCGCGGAGGAGATGCGCGGGCTGGTGCAGTACGCGCTCCAGATGCTGCACGACGCGGGTGCCCACACGGGCTCCTGGGACACCGGACCGGTCGCGCACGCCACCGCCGCGACGCAGGCCCTCGGCATGGGCGGCGGCATGGCGGGCACCACCGCCATGCCCCACCCGCTGCACGGCGACACCTCGCAGCAGCCGCTCATCCCGTCCCGCCACGGCGACGACGGCGGTTTTGACGGCTACAACGGCGGCCACGGTGGCCGGGGCCGCGACAACCGCGGTGGCGGCAAGGGCAAGATGGTGCTGGTCGCCGTGCTCGCGGTGCTCGCCATCGCGGTGGGCGTGGTCTACGCGCTGAACCAGACCAAGTCCACCGGCGCCGACAACCACAAGACGACCGACAAGACCTCGACCGGCCCGTCGTCCCCCGGCACGCCGTCCACGGCGGAGTCGCCCAGCGAGCGGCCGCGCAGCCCGCAGACCGGCGGGGAGTACCCCGGCGGCCACAGCCGGGACACCGACCAGACGGGCGGCGGCAACGACGAGCCGTCCACCGTGCCGTCGCGGGGCCACCACTCGAAGGGGCCGACGGACAATCCGACGGACGGTGGCACGACCGGTCCGACGGGGCCCACCGACCCGACGAACAAGCCGCCGACGGACGACCCGAAGCCGCCGACCGAGCACCCGACGCCGCCGGGTACGACCACCGGCAACACCCTCCAGGGCGGCCTGGGCGGCTGACCGCGCGACGCACGGCCCTGAGCCCGTCTCCCGCACCGGGAGGCGGGCTCAGTCCGTGAAGGCGTCGCGCACGGAGCCGTACGCCCGCGTCCACCACACGGCCAGCGCCGCGGACGCGGGGAAGCCGGGGTCGGCGCGGTGGTCGCCCAGCTGATAGCGCCAGCGCAGCATCCAGAAGTCGTTGAGCCGCTCCCACCACACGCGGTGCACGGCCGCGGCCAGTTCGGCCGTCCCGGCGCCGCACGCGCGTCGGTACGCGCGCGCGTAGGGGCGTATTTTCGCCAGGTCCAGCGTGCCGTCGGGCCGCAGGAAGAAGATCACCGCGGCCCGTACGGCCTCCTCGGCGCGGGGCTGGACGCCCAGGCGGTCCCAGTCGATGATCGCCGCGGGCTCGCCGCCCCGGTAGAGGAGGTTGAGCGGGTGGAAGTCGCCGTGCACCCACCCGCGGGCGGGGGCGGCGGCGGGACGGCGGTGCGCGTGCCGCTCCAGCAGGGCACGGCGCTCGACGAGCCGGTGCTCGGCGAGCTCGTCGAAGGAGTCGCGGGGGCGGCGCCGTACGAGCACCAGGAGCTCCTCGATGAGGGCGTAGGTGTCCTGGGGGTCCGCCGCGGCGTCCTGGACCGCCCCCTGGGGCCCCTCGAAGGCCCGCGGGTCCCCAGGATTCCGCTCGGGCTCTCCCGGGCCCGCAGAGGGCCCTCCAGGGCCCTCCTCGGGGGCATCCGGTGACGCGGAGGTCTCCTGCGGGCAGACCTGCGCCAGGCAGGTGTGCACCTGGCCCAGGAGCGTGCCGAGGCGGCGGGACTGGGCGCGGGTCAGCTCGCCGCCGTCGTGGTGGCGGCCCTCGACCCAGGGGTGCAGGGCGTAGCAGCGGCCGTCGAGGACGGTCACGGTGGAGCCCTCGGCGTCGGCGACCGGTGGGGCGACGGGCAGGCCCAGGGCGGCCAGCCGCAGGGTGACGCTGTGCTGGCGGGCGATGGCCGCGTGGTCGCCGTCGAGGTGGTGCTTGAGGAAGAAGGCCCCGCGCGTCGTGGTGAGGCGGTAACCGCGGTTGAGCAGGCCCTCGGTCAGCGGGACGCAGGCCAGGGGCGTGCCGGCGTTGCCGTACCGCCGGAGCAGGGCGTGCAGCGTGCCGCTGCCCGGTGCCTGAAGTCCGCCGTCCCCGCCGGTTCCGCTGTGAACAGTGGTGGCGACGAGCGGGGAGACAAGTGAGCGCGGCACGCTCCAAATGTTAGATCAGGCGAAGTGCGCGACCTGTCGCGCGGGGACGCCTTCGAGGCGATGCAGCGTGATGAACTGCGGTTCGATGCACAGGTATTCGGGCACGAAGGGGGCGTCGTCCGCGGTGCGCGGCGCCCGGCCGAAGAGCTCCAGCTCGGCGGGCGACGGCGTGAAGAGCCGCGCGGTGCCGACGAATTGCACGGTCCGGACGTCCTCGTCGCCCTCGCGGCGGTTGCTGAGGTTGTCGGCGCCGTACGCGACGACGTTGCCGTCGCACGCCTGCGCGTAGCCGAAGCCCGCGTGCATCCGCAGCACGACCGAGCGGCCGGACACGATGTGCCGGGCGACGGTGACGAAGGGCAGCGCGCGCATGCTCACGGACAGCCTGCCGTAGGGCAGGCCGGCGAGCAGTTCGAGCGCGCGGTATTCGTCGCAGTCGTCGTGGGGCCCCGGAGGCGCGGTGAGCATGGCACCACTGTGCCCGGTGGTGCCGCCCGCCCGTAGGGGCACCCGGCCCTGGGGCCGGGGACGTTGGTCCCGAAAGGGGAAAGAAAGGGGAAAACCGGCGGTTTCAGCGCTTCTGGGCCTGCATGCGGGCCACATAGGCGGCCGCCTGGGAACGCCGCTCCATGCCCAGTTTGGACAGCAGGCTGGAGACGTAGTTCTTGATGGTCTTCTCGGCCAGGTGCAGCTGTTCGCCGATGGCGCGGTTGGTCATCCCCTCGCCGATCAGGTCGAGGATGCGGCGTTCCTGGTCGGTCAGGCTCGCCATCCGGTCGTCGCCCTTGGGGTCCTTGCCGTCGCGCAGCCGCTCCAGCACCCGCGCGGTCGCCACGGGGTCGAGCAGGGATTTCCCGGCCGCCACGTCCCGTACGGCCGAGAGGAGCTCATTGCCACGGATCGCTTTCAGTACGTAACCGGACGCGCCCGCCATGATGGCGTCGAAGAGTGCCTCGTCATCCGCGAAGGAGGTGAGCATCAGACATTTGATGTTCTGGTCCTGAGAACGGATTTCCCGGCAGACTTCCACTCCGCTGCCATCCGGAAGGCGAACGTCCAGAACGGCGACATCCGGCCGGGTCGCGGGAATGCGCACCAAGGCGTCCGCGGCCGTACCGGCCTCACCCACGACCTCGATGTCCTCCTCCACGGAGAGCATCTCGTGCACCCCGCGACGGACCACTTCATGGTCATCGAGCAGAAATACCGTGATTTTTCCTTGTTCGGGCACAGTCACAGTCTCACACACCAACTCTTCCCCTGCTCTTGTCCTCCGGGATAACGTGCGGTCGTTCCGGCAGTCCGCAGGGCTGTGCTCACAAGGACGTGACCAGGAGCGTTGTCCCGCTTTCTCGATTTACTTGGAAATCCAAGCAAAATTGCAGGTCAGGCGGGGTTTCGCGGGAATGCGGCCTTCTGGGTAACGTGCTTATTGCAGGCCATTCGCCGGGGCGCCTGTCACGCCCGGTTCCGGCCTCGGCACACCCACCCCGTGTGCCGTCGGGGACCGGGCGAGCATTTCCCTGCCTCACGGCGGGGGACCCCTTCCGGCCGCCGGCGACCCCGGGGGCCGGACAGACGGAGGAGCACACGTGACTGTGGACAGCACTGCCGCGCGCAAGCCGCGCCGGGGCAGCAGCAAGCGCGCCGGCGCCAGGACGAGCGCCGCGCGGGCCGGCGAGCCCGAGCTCGTACAGCTGCTGACGCCGGAGGGCGAGCGGGTCGAGCACCCCGACTACTCCATCGACCTGACGCCCGAGGAACTGCGCGGCCTGTACCGGGACATGGTGCTGACCCGGCGGTTCGACGCCGAGGCGACCACCCTTCAGCGCCAGGGCGAACTGGGCCTGTGGGCCTCGCTGCTCGGCCAGGAGGCCGCCCAGATCGGTTCCGGCCGGGCCACCCGCCCGGACGACTACGTCTTCCCGACCTACCGCGAGCACGGCGTCGCCTGGTGCCGCGGGGTCGACCCCACGAACCTGCTCGGCATGTTCCGCGGTGTGAACCACGGCGGCTGGGACCCCAACGAGAACAATTTCCACCTCTACACGATCGTCATCGGCTCGCAGGCACTGCACGCGACCGGTTACGCCATGGGGGTGGCCAAGGACGGCGTGGACTCCGCCGTGATCGCCTACTTCGGCGACGGCGCGTCCAGCCAGGGCGACGTGGCGGAGGCGTTCACCTTCTCCGCCGTCTACAACGCCCCGGTCGTCTTCTTCTGCCAGAACAACCAGTGGGCCATCTCCGAGCCCACCGAGAAGCAGACCCGCGTCCCGCTCTACCAGCGCGCGCAGGGCTACGGCTTCCCGGGCGTGCGGGTCGACGGCAACGACGTCCTCGCCGTCCTC
Source organism: Streptomyces sp. NPDC025618 (assembly GCF_055558795.1). Taxonomy (NCBI): domain Bacteria; kingdom Bacillati; phylum Actinomycetota; class Actinomycetes; order Kitasatosporales; family Streptomycetaceae; genus Streptomyces; species Streptomyces sp. NPDC025618. Next base: position 173,739 of record NZ_JBVHLW010000003.1, read on the forward strand.
GCCGTCACCAAGGCCGCCCTGGAGCGCGCCCGCACCGGCCAGGGACCCACGCTGGTCGAGGCGTTCACGTACCGCATGGGCGCCCACACCACCTCCGACGACCCGACGAAGTACCGCCGGGACGAGGAGCGCGAGCTGTGGGAGGCGAAGGACCCGATCCTGCGCCTGCGGACCTACCTGGACCGCGAGGGCCACGCGGACGAGGCGTTCTTCGCCGCCCTGGAGACCGAGTCCGACGCGCTCGCCAAGCGGGTGCGCGACGTCGTCCGGACGATGCCGGACCCCGACAACATGGCGATCTTCGAGAACATCTACGCCGACGGCCACGCGCTGGTCGACGAGGAGCGCGCCCAGTTCGCCGCCTACCAGGCTTCGTTCGCCGAGGAGAGCCACTGATGTCCGCCGAGAAGCTCTCCATCGTCAAGGCGATCAACGCCTCCCTGCGCACCGCCCTGGAGTCCGACCCCAAGGTCCTGGTCATGGGTGAGGACGTCGGCAAGCTCGGCGGCGTCTTCCGCGTCACCGACGGCCTGCAGAAGGACTTCGGCGAGGACCGGGTCATCGACACCCCGCTCGCCGAGTCCGGCATCGTGGGCACCGCGATCGGCCTGGCCCTGCGCGGCTACCGCCCGGTCGTGGAGATCCAGTTCGACGGTTTCGTCTTCCCCGCGTACGACCAGATCGTCACCCAGCTCGCCAAGATGCACGCCCGCGCGCTCGGCAAGATCAAGCTGCCGGTCGTCATCCGCATCCCCTACGGCGGCGCGATCGGCGCGGTGGAGCACCACAGCGAGTCGCCGGAGGCGCTCTTCGCGCACGTGGCGGGCCTGAAGGTGGTCTCCCCGTCGAACGCCTCCGACGCCTACTGGATGCTCCAGCAGGCCATCCAGAGCGACGACCCGGTCATCTACTTCGAGCCCAAGCGCCGCTACCACGACAAGTCCGAGGTCGACACCGAGGCGATCCCCGGGCCGCTGCACACCGCGCGCACCGTCCGCTCCGGCACGGACCTCACCCTCGCCGCCTACGGCCCTATGGTGAAGACCTGTCTGGAGGCCGCTTCGGCGGCCGCCGAGGAGGGCAAGTCCCTGGAGGTCCTGGACCTCCGGTCGATGTCGCCCATCGACTTCGACGGGATCCAGGCGTCCGTCGAGAGGACCCGCCGGCTGGTCGTCGTGCACGAGGCACCGGTCTTCCTGGGCACGGGCGCGGAGATCGCCGCGCGGATCACCGAGCGCTGCTTCTACCACCTGGAGGCACCGGTGCTCCGGGTCGGCGGATATCACGCGCCGTACCCGCCGTCCCGGCTGGAGGACGAGTACCTTCCGGGACTGGACCGGGTGCTCGACGCCGTCGACCGCGCGCTGGCGTACTGAGGGGTTCGAGGAGAGTCGTGACCATGACTGCAAGCACCGCCAACGGCCAGCGTTTCCGCGAGTTCAAGATGCCCGACGTGGGCGAGGGACTCACGGAGGCCGAGATCCTCAAGTGGTACGTGAACGTCGGGGACACCGTCTCCGACGGCCAGGTGGTCTGTGAGGTGGAGACCGCCAAGGCCGCCGTCGAACTGCCCATCCCCTTCGACGGCGTGGTGCACGAGCTGCGCTTCCCCGAGGGCACGACCGTCGACGTCGGCCAGGTGATCATCGCCGTCGACACCGCCCCGGGCTCCGGTCCGGTGGCGGAGGAGACCGCCGCGCCCGCCGCCGCGCCCGCGGAGCCCGAGGCCCCGGCCGCGCCGGAGCGCCAGGCCGTGCTCGTGGGGTACGGCGCCGCGCCGTCGTCCACCAAGCGCCGGCCGCGCAAGGCCGCCGCGCAGCCGTCCTCGGTGACGGCCGCCGTGCAGGCGGAGCTGAACGGCCACACGGCCGCCGCCACGGCCCCGGCGGCGGCCCCCGCGCCCATAGCGCCCGAGCCGGCCGCCCAGGCCGCCTCCGCGGGCCGCCCGCTGGCCAAGCCGCCCGTACGCAAGCTCGCCAAGGACCTCGGCATCGATCTGGCGGCCGTCGTCCCGACCGGGGCCGACGGCGTCGTCACCCGGGAAGACGTGCACGCCGCCGCCACCGCGCGCACCGCGCCCGCCCCGGCCGCGGAGGAGCCGGCGGCGGTCACGGAGGTCGCGCAGGCCCCGGCCGCCGGTGCCCGCGAGACGCGGATCCCGGTCAAGGGCGTCCGCAAGGCCACCGCCCAGGCGATGGTCGCGAGCGCCTTCACCGCGCCGCACGTCACGGAGTTCGTCACCGTCGACGTCACCCGCACGATGAAGCTCGTGCAGAAGCTCAAGGACGACCCGGACATGGCCGGGCTGCGGGTCAACCCGCTGCTGCTGGTCGCCAAGGCGCTGCTCGTGGCGATCAAGCGGAACCCGGACGTCAACGCGGCCTGGGACGAGGACAGCCAGGAGATCGTCCGCAAGCACTACGTGAATCTGGGCATCGCGGCCGCCACGCCGCGCGGCCTGATCGTGCCGAACATCAAGGACGCGGACGCCAAGACCCTGCCCGAGCTGTCGGCGGCCCTGAGCGAGCTGGTCTCCACGGCGCGGGAGGGGAAGACCGCTCCGGCCGCGATGTCCGGCGGCACGGTCACCATCACCAACGTCGGCGTCTTCGGTATCGACACCGGCACGCCCATCCTCAACCCGGGCGAGGCCGCGATCCTGGCCTTCGGCGCGATCAAGCTCCAGCCGTGGGTCCACAAGGGCAAGGTCAAGCCGCGTCATGTGACGACCCTGGCGCTGTCCTTCGACCACCGCCTGGTCGACGGCGAGCTCGGCTCGAAGGTGCTCGCCGACATCGCGGCCGTGCTGGAGAACCCGCAGCGCCTCATCACCTGGGGCTGATCTCCGGCCGGGCGGCCGATGGAGAAGAGGCCGCCCCGGGCAAAAGCGGTTGAAAAGAAAACCGTTGAAAAGCGGAAAGACAGAGGGCCCGGCCGCTTCTCTCCTCACCCCCCTCCAGTGCGGAGAGAGCAGCGTCCGGGCCCTCTGTCCTGCTACGGAGCGGCCTCGGGTCACCACCCTGGCAGGGGGTGGAATAGCCCGTGCTGGGCAAATTACCTAACATTGACCAACACTTGCAGTGTCGGATTTGGAGGGCCTGTGGAAGGCGTCGACCGGGTGGACGGCGAATCCATCAGCCGGCTTCTCCGGGCCTGGCGGGCGCGCGTCGACGCCCGCGCCGTCAGCGAGCTCCGCGGCATCGTCCCGCCCCCCGGCAAGCGCCTTTCCCAGGCCCATGTGGCCAGGCTGACCGGGGTGAGCGAGGGGTGGTACCGCGCGCTGGAGGCCGGGCGCCGCCAGGACTTCTCGGAGAGCTTCCTGCTGCGCGTGGCCCAGGCCCTGCGGCTGAGCGACGCCGAGACCCTCACCCTCTTCCTCGCCGTCTGCGGCCGCCGCCCGCCCGAACTCTCCCGTGACCACCGAGAATTGCCCAACGGCGTCAAAGCGCTGCTGGAACAGCAGGTTTCCTATCCCGCATATCTCTCCGACGTCGCCTGGAATGTCGTCGCCACGAATTCCCTCATGGGCGAGTGGTTTCCCTGGGCCCTGCGCCCCGGGGCGAATCTCATGCGGTGGGCCCTGCTCGCCCCCGAGGCGCGCGAGCAGATGCTCGACTGGGAGGACAGCTGCGCGCGCACCTATCTCGCGATGCTGCGCGTCGCCGCCAACAGCGATCCGGCCAACGCGGAACTGCGGGGGCTCGTCGAGGACATCCTCGACGCGGACGCGGACTGCCGGCGGATCTGGGCCGAGGAACACGACGTCGTCGAGCACCGCGACGGCCACGTCTTCCGGCTGCGGCTGCCGTACCACGGGCACGCGGAGGTCCGCGTGACGACGCACGTGCTGCTGCCGATACAGCGCCCGGACCTCCGCTTCGTCTTCATCACGCCGCTGGACGGCTGGCCGGGCGTCTAGGCCCCTGGCCGCCCCGGCCGTCCCTGTTTCACCCCGTCCGTCCCGTCGCCTGGACGCCCGTGGACATCTTCCTCGTCCGGATCGCGGACGCCCCCTCGTCGCGCATACGTGTTGTATCTAAGCTGTGCGCATGCCGACCGCTCCCCCCGCCGACCTGCCCCTCCCCACCAAGCAGCCCCCAGCCGCCGACCGCGTCTACGTCCACATCAAAGAAGCCGTACTCCACCGCCGCTACGAAGGCGGGACGCTGCTCACCGAAGGAGACCTGGCCGAGGCGGTCGGGGTGTCCCGGACGCCCGTGCGGGAAGCGCTGCTGCGGCTGGAGGCGGAAGGGCTGATCAAGCTCTATCCGAAGAAGGGCGCGCTGGTGCTCGCCGTGTCCGCGCAGGAGATCGCGGACGTCGTCGAGACCCGCCTGCTCGTCGAGAAGCACGCCGCGGCCAAGGCCGTCCCCGCCCCCGAGCGCCTCATCACGCGCCTGGAGGAACTCCTCGACGACATGCGGCGGCAGGCGGCCGCGGGCGACCTGGCCGCCGTCTCCGTCAGCGACCGCGCCTTCCACGCCGAGATCGTCCGCAACGCGGGCAACCAGATCCTCTCCCGCCTCTACGACCAGCTCCGCGACCGGCAGTTGCGGATGGGCGTGGCCGTCATGCACGCCCACCCCGACCGCATCGCCAAGAACCACGCCGAGCACAGCGAGATCCTCGAGGCCCTGCGCGCGGGGGACGCCCGCGCCGCCGTCGACGTCGTCGACCAGCACGTCAGCTGGGTGCGCAACCTCGCGCAGGGAGACGTCCGATGAGCCAGCCGGCCGCCGCGCTGCCCGGCGACCCGCCGGGCGGCCGGCGGGCCGTCGCGGTCTGGGGCCTCGGCGTCGGCGTCTACTTCGTCGCGATCATCTTCCGCACGAGCCTCGGCGTGGCCGGGATCGACGCCGCGGAGCGCTTCCACATCAACGCCTCCGCGCTGTCCACCTTCTCCATACTCCAACTGCTCGTCTACGCGGGCATGCAGATACCCGTCGGCCTGATGGTCGACCGGCTGGGCACGAAGAAGGTCCTCGGCCTCGGCGTCGTCCTCTTCACCGCGGGACAGCTCTCCTTCGCGCTCTCCCACTCCTACGGCACGGCCCTGGCGAGCCGCGCCCTGCTCGGCTGCGGTGACGCCATGACGTTCATCAGCGTGCTGCGCCTCGGCGCCCGCTGGTTCCCCGCCCGCCGCGGCCCGATGATCGCGCAGATCGCCGCGCTGTTCGGGATGGCGGGCAACCTCGTCTCCACCGTCGTCCTCGCCCGCCTGCTGCACAGCGAGGGCTGGACGAAGACCTTCGCGGGCAGCGCGTCCGCCGGAGTGCTCGTCCTCGTCCTGCTGCTGGTCTTCCTCAAGGACCACCCCGAGGGCCACGAACCGGTCGCCGCCCCGCACGCCGGCAAGGGATTCGTACGGCAGCAGATCCAGCGGGCCTGGCGCGAACCCGGCACCCGGCTGGGCATGTGGGTGCACTTCACCACGCAGTTCCCCGCGATGGTCTTCCTGCTGCTGTGGGGCATGCCGTTCCTGGTCGAGGCGCAGGGCCGCTCCCGCGGCACCGCCGGACTGCTGCTCACCCTCGTGGTGCTGTCGAACATGGCCGTCGGGCTGGTCTACGGGCAGATCATCGGCCGCCACCACGCCGCCCGGCTGCCGCTCGCCCTCGGCACGGTCGCGGCGACCGCCCTGCTGTGGGCGACGGTCGCCGTCTGGCCCGCGCACGCGCCCACGTGGCTGCTGATCGTGGAGTGCGTCGTCCTCGGCGCCTGCGGCCCCGCCTCGATGATCGGCTTCGACTTCGCGCGCCCGGCGAACCCGCCCGAGTGCCAGGGTACCGCGTCCGGCATCGTCAACATGGGCGGCTTCGTCGCCTCGATCACCACCCTGCTCGCCGTCGGCCTCCTGCTGGACGCGACCGGCCAGAACTACCGCGTCGCGTTCTGCTCCGTCTTCGTCCTGGAGGCGCTGGGACTGTCCCAGATCCTGCGCCTGCGGACGCCCGCGCGGCGCCGCGAGGAGGAGCGGATCGTGGCGTCGAGGGTGGCGACGGTGCACGTCCCGGTCACGGGGCGGCTCACGGGGTGATCGAGAACTCCCGCAGGATCGCCCGGGCCAGGCGCGGCTCGCCCTCGACCTTGACGAGATCCGCCGCCGCGTCCGGCCTCAGACGCCCGCACGCCAGCCGGGCGTAGGTCTCCCAGTCCATGCCCAGGGTCACCGTGGGGCCGAGCGACACACTGCTGTCGATCTTCCCCCGGCCCTGGGCGTCGACCCGCACGGTCCGCAGGAACTCCAGCGGGCCGTGCACATCGAAGACCACCGCCGAGCCCGGCGGGGCGGCGGCGTCCTTGGCGACGACCTTCGGCAGCGAGGCCAGCAGGAAGTCACGGCTGAGGACAGCGGCCGGCGAGTCGAGATTGCCGGGCATCCCGAGCGCGCGCCGCAGGTCCTGCTCGTGCGTCCACACGTCGAAGGCCCGTACGGTCAGGGCGCGTTCGAGCGGCTGGTCGTTGCCCGAGCCCAGCGGCCAGCGCACCGGCGTCTGCGGCCCCCGGTGCTCGTTCCGCAGCTGCCGGCAGCGCCGCAGGATGATGAGGTCCAGCTCGGAGGTCATCTCCAGGGCGGTGTGACAGCGCCGCACGTCGACCTGCACCTCGATATAGCGCGAGAACTCGTCGGTGACGTGGTAGAGATCGCGCGGCAGCGTGTGGATCGGCCGTGGTTCGCCCAGGAATTCGGTTTCCACGCCGATGACGTGGGAGACCACATCGCGCACCGACCACCCGGGGCACTCGGTGGGCCTGTTCCAGTCGCTCTCGGCAAGCGGTCTCACCAACTCGTGGATCGCTTCGATGGAGTGGGTCCAGGCGTCGATGACGGGCTGCAGACTGGGGTGGACGGTCACGGAATCCCTCGGGCGGTGCGTGCGCGGATTGGCTGCTCGTGCTGCGTCGGCTGCGGGGCAAGTGCTCTTCGGGTGTTCAGCAGTTAAGTTACGCTGCGCACGGGCAGGCTGGCAGTGGTTTCGGACGCTGAGATTGGTGGTACCGTGCGCGTCTCGTTGATCCAGGTGGACGTCTCCGACGCGGAGCTGGCCGGCGCGCGGCGCTCGCGCGTGGCCGGGCTCGTACGCGAACAGCGGGGCAGTGACCTCGTGGTGCTGCCCGAACTGTGGCACGTGGGCGCCTTCGCCTACGAGTCCTTCGCCACCGGCGCCGAGGCCCTGGACGGACCCACCACGCGTGCGATGGCCGACGCCGCGCGCGACGCGCGTGTCTGGCTGCACGCCGGTTCGATCGCCGAACTGGCGGAGTCCGGCACGGTCTTCAACACCTCCCTGGTCTTCTCGCCCGAGGGCGAGCTCGTCCGCACCTACCGCAAGATCCACCGCTTCGGCTTCGACCAGGGCGAGGCCGTCCTGATGGGGGCGGGCACGGAGCTCGTCACCGTCTCCCTGCCGGAGACCACGCTGGGCCTGGCCACCTGCTACGACCTGCGTTTCCCCGAGCTTTTCCGCGCGCTGGTCGACGCCGGTGCCCAGACCCTCGTCGTCCCGGCCGGCTGGCCGGAGCGCCGCCGCGACCACTGGACGCTGCTGGCCCGCGCCAGGGCGGTGGAGAACCAGTCGTACGTCCTCGCCTGCGGCACGGCGGGCACCCACGCGGGCGTCCCCCAGGCCGGCCACAGCCTGATCGTCGACCCCTGGGGCGAGACGCTGGCGCAGGCGGGTCCGGCCGAGGAAGTCCTCACGGCGGAGCTGGACATGGCGAAGGTCGCGAAGACGCGGGAGTCCTTCCCGGCGCTGAAGGACCGCGTGCTGGGGCGCTAGCCGTCAGGCGACCGCTCCGCTTCCAGCAGCCTCTTGGCCACTTCGTCGTTGTGCTGCGAGACCCACGCCCACGTCTTCCCGGCCACCGCCTCCGGGGAGTACACGTCCTGCTGCCGGCGCAGGAATTCCCGGTAGTCGCTGCTGTGCGCGTGCATCGTGCGCTCCAGGGCGACGTCACCGGCGGTGGCGACGGCGCGCACCGCGTCGGTCCGCTGGAGCCGGTGCGTGCAGCGGATCTCCGCCCTGAGCGGGACGCCCGCGCCGAGCCGTCGGCCGAAGGGGTTCTCCAGGGCCAGCTCCAGTGCGGCGAAGACGAACTCGGGGCGGATGTCCTCCTTGATGCACCAGGCGAGGACGGCGGACGAGGAGAGGTCCAGCACGAAGATCGCGTAGAGCGTGCCGGAGGGGCTGCCGGCCCTCGGGGAGTCCAGCAGGGTGTAGTCGACAGCCAGGGTCCTGACGGAGCCGGGCGGCCGTGCGGACTCCGCCGGCGGACGTTTCCTCCGCGCCGCGCGCCGGGCGCTGTGCGCGTAGTAGGTGGACGGGGCGATCCCCAAGGTGCGGCAGATCGGCTCGACCCCGAACTCCTCCCGGCGGTGGTCGACGAACGCGGTCAGCGTCCCGCGCGCGGGTCGAGCTCCCGGGCGATAAAACCCCCTGCCTCCAGCAGGATCTTGTTGGCCCGCTTCACCTCGGCGAGCTCCTTCTCCAGCGCCGTGATGCGCTGGGCGTGCGAGGTGGACCTGCCCGGCCGGATCCCGGAGTCGACCTCGCCCTGGCGTATCCACGCGCGGAGCGTCTCGCGGCCGACGCCGAGCGCCCGGGAGACCTCGGAGACCGAGCCGTAGGGCGTGCCGTTGCGGCGGCGCAGGTCGTGGACCATGCGCATGGCCTCCTGCCGCAGCTCGGGCGGATATTTCCTGCGGGCGGGCATGGACATACCCCATTCCAGCTTTGGGAGTCTCCGGGGAGCCTCATTCCAATCTGCAATCACTACGAAAAACCAGTCTGCCCCGCTCAGTTGGGCGGCGGGTATCTTGCGACCCCTGGCGAAGCGGTGGCGAACTTCTGGATGTGGCGTGTGCCCCTGAGGCGCCTGCATAAGGTTCCAGCGCGGAGTTGTCGACGTCCGCGGAACATGCGCTGTCCACCCGTGCCGTATCCATTCGCTCGCACGCACGGAGGTGACATGCATGGCAGCTGACCGACGGCAACCATGCGGATGGCGAAAGACCCCGCTCGGGATCCTGCTCGCCGTGGTGTCGTTCCTGACCAACATCGCTCGACTGGTACTCGAGCTGGTCGGACACCACAGCGGATCCTGACGGGGTCTCCTCGCGAAATCCCGGGGAGTCGTACTGCTGTGCGGCTCCCCGGCCCTGTTCCTGGAGCCCGGCTCCGGAACACGTCAACTCTAGGTGCTCCTGCAGGCCCGCGGAGCGGAAAACAGGGCAACGGCCCGGACTGTCCGTGCCGTGTCCCCTTACCGTCCGCCAGGTCAAGCGCTTGTGGTCGCGCGTTCACACCGGGATGGCACCCTTGAACCATGAACAATGCCTCGCCCGCTCCCCGCAGCGCCCGGGTCCGCGCCCCCGAACTCATCGGCAAGGGCGGCTGGCTCAACACCGGCGGAACCGAACTCACCCTCGCCGACCTGCGAGGACGCATCGTGATCCTCGATTTCTGGACGTTCTGCTGCGTGAACTGCCTGCACGTCCTCGACGAGCTGCGCGAGCTGGAGGAGAAGCACCGCGACACCGTGGTGATCATCGGCGTGCACTCGCCGAAGTTCGTGCACGAGGCCGAGCACCAGGCCGTGGTCGACGCCGTCGAGCGGTACGAGGTGCACCACCCCGTCCTGGACGACCCCGAGCTCGCGACGTGGAAGCAGTACGCCGTGCGCGCCTGGCCCACGCTCGTCGTGATCGACCCGGAGGGCTATGTCGTCGCCCAGCACGCCGGCGAGGGGCACGCGCACGCCCTCGAGGCACTGGTGGGCGAGCTGGAGGCGGAGCACGGGGCCAAGGGGACGCTGCGGCGCGGTGAGGGGCCGTATGTCGCGCCCGAGCCCGTCGCCACCGATCTCCGCTTCCCCGGCAAGGCCGTGCGGCTGCCCGGCGGCACCTTCCTCGTCTCGGACTCCACCCGCCACCAGCTCGTGGAGCTCGCGGCCGACGCCGAGACCGTCGTGCGCCGCGTCGGCACCGGCGAGCGCGGCTTCGGGCCCGAGAGCCTCAGCGAGCCCCAGGGCCTCGCGCTGCTGCCCGGGGGCACGGTCGTCGTCGCCGACACCGTGAACCACGCGCTGCGGGCGTACGACCCGCTGACCGGCGCGCTCACCACCCTCGCCGGGACGGGCAGGCAGTGGATGCAGGGGCAGCCCACCTCGGGACCCGCGACGGAGATCAGCCTCTCCTCGCCCTGGGACGTGGCCTGGTTCGCCGGCCGCGTCTGGATCGCCATGGCGGGCGTCCACCAGCTGTGGACGTACGACCCGGAGACCGGCACCGTCGAGGTCGCGGCGGGCACGACCAACGAGGGCCTGGTCGACGGGCCGGCGGCCGAGGCGTGGTTCGCGCAGCCGTCCGGGCTCGCCGCGGCCGGCGACCGGCTGTGGGTGGCCGACTCCGAGACCTCCGCCCTGCGCTGGGTCGAGCGGGACGGCGACGGCTTCGCCGTCCGCACCGCCGTCGGCACCGGCCTCTTCGACTTCGGGCACCGCGACGGCGCCGCCGCGCAGGCGCTCTTCCAGCACCCCCTGGGCGTGACCGCGCTCCCCGACGGCTCCGTCGCCGTCTGCGACACCTACAACCACGCGCTGCGCCGCTTCGACCCGGCCACGGGCGAGGTGACGACGCTCGCGACCGACCTGCGCGAGCCGTCCGCCGCCGTGCTCGCCGACGACGACATCGTGGTCGTGGAGTCCGCCCGGCACCGCCTGACGCGGCTGCGGCTGCCCGAGGAGGCCGTACGGGTCGAGGCCGTCGCCCACCGCACGCGGCGCGCCGCCACGGAGGTCGCCCCCGGACGGCTGCGGCTCGACGTCGTCTTCCAGGCCCCGGCCGGCCAGAAGCTCGACACCCGCTACGGCCCGTCCACCCGCCTGCTCGTCAGCTCCACCCCGCCGGAGCTCCTGGCGGAGGGCGCGGGCGCGGGCACCGACCTGGGCCGCGACCTCGTCCTGGCGGACGGCGTGACCGGGGGCGTCCTGCACGTGTCGGCGATGGCCGCCTCCTGCGACGACGACCCGGACAACGAGTACCCGGCGTGCCATATGCATCAGCAGGACTGGGGCGTGCCTCTGAGCGTGGTGGAGGGCGGGGTCTCCCGGCTGCCGCTGGTGCTGGCCGGACTGGACGGCTGAGGCCGTCCGGCTACCACTTCAGCGCCGCGGGCGAACCGCTCTGCCAGTACGTGACGCGCGCCGAGTCGTCGACGTGGACCTTGCCTCCGGGCAGGTCCACCGACGCCTGGTCGCCGACGCTGCCGTTCCCGTCCGAGCCCTGGAAGGAGACGCCCAGCTTCTTGGCGTCCCGGCCGGCACCGCCCGAGCCGTCCGCGGCCGAGGTGATGACGCCCGCGTAGGCCGCCTTGCCCGGCGCCAGCGTGATGACGCCCTGCGGGCGGCTCTCCTCCACGGCGCCCGCGGTCGCCTGGTCGGCGTCGAAGCGGATGAACGGGAAGTTGTACGCGTGGCAGGGGCTCTTCGAGGTGTTGGTGGCCACGATGAGCAGGTGGTTGACCGGCGTCTGGACGGCCTTCGCCTCCACCTTGACGTTCGCGGCCGTGCAGGTGCCCTTGGCCCCGTTCTTGCCGTCCTTGGAGGCCGTGGCCGCCTGTGCCGAGTCCGCCTGGCCCGAGTCGTCCGCCGACTGACCCTGCTCCTGCCCGTCGGCCGCCGAGGTGTCGGCCTTCCCGCTGGTCTTGGCACCCGAACCGTCGCTGCCGCCGCAGGCGGTGAGGGTGAGGGCCGCCGCCGCGGTGAGGGCGGCCGCGGCAAGGCGCAGGGAGCGGGTACGAGTCATGGTGGATCCCCCGATGGGATGTCGGCCGGTCGGTACGGCATGGATCATTCCGCAGCGCATTGGCGAACCGCTAACGCTCCGCTAACGTTTCGGCATTGGGTGCCCCGAATGTGTGGTCTTGCCCCGGGCTTGCCCGCGCCCTGTTCGAACCCGCGCCGGAATCAGTCGCCCGGCTCCTGCGCGGGCCGCTGCGCGAAGAGCTTGACCAGGTCGCTCATGACGTACCGGCCCGTCGCCTCCTCGTCCACCAGGTGCATCTCCGCCAGCCGGTCCAGGCCGTAGCGCGTCACATCGGGGTCGGCGCCCGCGAGCGCGGCGACGGCGGAGGCGTCCACGACGCGCGTGAAGCCCGTGCCCAGCGCGCTCAGGAGCCGGGCGTCGTCCTCCGACAGGCGGGCCGCGGAGGCGCGCAGGGCCGCCGCCACGCCCGTGTCCTCGGCGGACAGCAGGGCCAGCCGCTGGCGCTCGTCCCGCAGCGCCGCGGCGAGCCGGCCCAGCCGCCAGCGCGGACGGGCCGTCAGCTGGGCGGCCGCGGCCCGCAGCGCGAGCGGCAGCCCGTCGCAGAGCGCGACCAGTTCGGCCGCCGCGTCCGGATCCTCGGCGACCCGGTCGGGCCCGAGGACCGTGCCCAGCAGGGCCACCCCGTCCTCCGTGCCGAGCGAGCGCAGCCGCAGCGGCCGGGCCGAGTCCGTCGCCACCAGGCCGTCGAGCCGGCTGCGGCTGGTGACGATCGTCGCGCACCGCGCACCGGCCGGCAGCAGCGGCCGCACCTGGGCGGAGCTGCGCGCGTTGTCGAGCACGACGAGCAACTGACGCCCGGCCACGAGCGAGCGGTAGAGCGCGGACGCGGCCTGCGGCGAGGCGGGTATGCGGTCACCCGGTGTGCCGAGCGCCAGCAGGAACTCCCGCAGCACCTCGCAGGGCTGCGCCTCCTCGCCGCCGCTGAACCCCCGCAGATCGGCGAAGAGCCGGCCGCCGGGGAACGCGTCGCCGTGGACATGTGCCCAGTGCGCGGCGAACGCGCTCTTCCCCACCCCCGCGGGCCCGGTGACGAGCGCGACCTCACCGGCCGCGGGCACGGGCGCCGCGCCGGGCCCGCTCAGGAGCCGCGTCAGCCCGGCGAGTTCGAGGTCGCGGCCGAGGAACCCCGCGGGCCGCCGGGGCAGCAGCTGCGGAGTCGCCCAGGGCCCCGGTGACGCTTGCGGCCGGCCGGCGCCGTCGGCCGGCCACCGCCCGCCGCGCGCGTCCCCGCCGCCCGCCGCGGGCGCGAGCATGCGCGCGTAGGCCGCGCGCAGCGCCTCGCCCGGGCCCACCCCCAGATCGTCCGCGAGCAGGCGCCGCGTGCGGTGGAACCACTCGATCGCCTCGGACTGACGGCCCGCGCCGTACAGCGCGAGCATCAGCGTGGCGACGAGGGACTCCCGCAGAGGATGGCCGACGGCCTCCGGCAGCAGGGCGGCGGCCGCGTGGTCGTGCGCGCCCAGCGCGCCGTACGCGCGCGCGAGCGCCTCGACGGCCGTCAGCCGCCGCTCGTCCAGGGCGTGCGCGGCGGCGGCGAGCGGCGGCGTGAGGACCGTGCCGGTCAGCGCCGGGCCGTGCCACAGGCCCAGCGCCTCCCGGAGCAGCCCCACCGCCTCCTCCGGCGCCTCCTCCGGGCGCGCGCGGGCGATGAGTTCGCCGAAGCGGTACGTGTCGACGGCCGGCTCCGGCAGCCGCAGCAGATACGCCGAACCGTGCGTGGCCAGCGACACCCCGTACGCGTCGGCGCCCGCCTCCGCCAGGGTCGCCCGGAGCCGCGAGACATGGCCCTGGACCACCGTGCGGGCGTGGGCGGGCGGCGCGTCCTCCCAGACCGAGTCGATCAACTGCGCCACGGAGACCGTCGTGTTGGGCTGCAACAGCAGCATGGCGAGCACGCTGCGCCGTTTGGCGGGGCCCAGCGGGAGCTCACCGCAGGCGGCGGTGGCGGTGACCGGACCCAGCAGGGAGAACTCCAAATCAGCCCTCCAGGAAGGCCGTCAGCGCGGCGGCCAGCAGGTGCGGGTCGTCCGCGCCGCACAGCTCGCGCGCGGAGTGCATGGACAGGCAGGCGATGCCGATGTCGACGGTGGAGATGCCGTGGCGGGCGGCGGTGATGGGACCGATGGTGGTGCCGCAGGGCATGGAGTTGTTGGAGACGAAGTGCTGCCACGGCACGCCGGCCCGCTCGCACGCGGCGGCGAAGACGGCCCGGCCGCCGCCGTCGGTCGCGTACCGCTGATTGACGTTGGTCTTCAGGATCGGCCCGCCGTTGGGCACCGGGTGGTGGCCCGGGTCGTGGTGCTCCGCGTAGTTGGGGTGCACCGCGTGGCCGGTGTCGGAGGAGAGGCAGACGGTGCCGGCGAAGGCGCGCGCCTTGTCCTCGTACGAGCCGCCGCGGGCGAAGACGGACCGCTCCAGCACCGTGCCCAGCAGCGGGCCGTCCGCGCCGGTGTCGGACTGGCTGCCGTTCTCCTCGTGGTCGAAGGCGGCCAGCACCGGGATGTACGCCAGGTGCTCGCCGGCCGCGGCGGCCAGCGCGGCCGCGCCCGCGTGCACGGACAGCAGGTTGTCCAGGCGCGGCGCGGCGAGGAGTTCGCGGTCGTGGCCGAGGTAGGCGGGCGGCTCCACACTGTGGACCATCAGGTCCCAGCCGGCGATCTCCTCGGCGGCCAGGTCGGCCTCGTCGGCGACGAAGCGGATGAGGTCGCCCTCGCGCGGCTCGCCCAGGCCCCAGACCGGCGTCATGTGCCGCTGCCTGTCGAGCTTGAGGCTGTCGTTGACACCCCGGTCGAGGTGGATGGCGAGCTGCGGCACGCGCAGCAGCGGGCGGTCCACGTTGACGAGGTGGTGGCTGCCGTCGCGCAGGGTCACCCGGCCGGAGAGGCCGAGGTCGCGGTCGAGCCAGGTGTTGAGCAGCGTGCCGCCGTAGATCTCGACGGCGACCTGGCGCCAGCCGTGCGCACCGGTGTCGGGCAGCGGCTTGACGCGGAGGTTGGGCGAGTCGGTGTGCGCGCCGATGATGCGGAAGGGGGTGGCGGCTGTCGCGCCCTCAGGTACGTACCAGGCGATGAGGGCGCCCCCGCGCAGCACGAACTTCCCACCTGTCGACGCGTCCCACGCGTCGGTCTCCGCGATCTGGCGGAAGCCCGCTTTCTCCAGTCGTGCGGCCGTGTTGGCCACCGCGTGGTACGGGGAGGGGCTGGCGGCGAGGAAGGAGATCAGGTCGTCGGTGTGGCCGCGGTCGAAGCGGTGCGCAGGGCTCATGGCCTCAGGATAAGGACAACGGGCCCGCTGCCCCCGGGAGGGAGAGCGGGCCCGTGGCCGGTGCGCGGAAGCGGTGCGCCGTGACGGTCAGCGGAACCTTACGGTCCGGTCGCGTGCCGCGCGCGGGGTGCCTCAGAAGGCGGACTCGTCCAGCTCCATCAGGGAGTTGTCGATGGACTCGGCGAGGCCGCGCTCCAGGGAGACGCCCGGCAGGATGTTGTGGGCGAAGAACTTCGCCGCCGCGATCTTGCCCTCGTAGAACGCCTTGTCCTTGGAGGAGGCGGTCGGCAGCTTCTCGGCGGCCACGGCCGCGCCGCGCAGCAGGAGGTAGCCGACGACGACGTCGCCGGAGGCCATCAGCAGGCGGGTGGTGTTGAGGCCGACCTTGTAGATGTTCTTGACGTCCTCGCCGGTGGCGGTGAGGTCGGTGATCATCTTGCCGACGATCGCCTCCAGGTCCACCGCGGCCTTGGCGAGCGAGCCGCGCGCGGCGGCCAGCTCCTCGCCGCCGGCCTCGGAGGCCAGGAACTTCTTGATCTCCTCGGCCAGGGTGTTCAGGGACTGGCCCTGGTCGCGGACGATCTTCCGGAAGAAGAAGTCCTGGCCCTGGATGGCGGTCGTGCCCTCGTAGAGCGTGTCGATCTTCGAGTCACGGATGTACTGCTCGATCGGGTACTCCTGGAGGTACCCGGAGCCGCCGAAGGTCTGCAGCGACTGCGCGAGCAGCTCGTAGGACTTCTCCGAGCCGTAGCCCTTCACGATCGGCAGGAGCAGGTCGTTGAGGCCGTGCAGCGCCTTGGTGTCCTCGCCCGCGTGCTCCTTGACCAGGATGTCGTCCTGGACGGCGGCGGTGTGCAGGACGAGGGCGCGCATGCCCTCCGCGTACGCCTTCTGCGTCATCAGGGAGCGGCGCACGTCGGGGTGGTGCGTGATGGTGACCTTGGGCGCGGTCTTGTCCATGAAGTTGGCCAGGTCCGGGCCCTGCACGCGCTCCTTGGCGTACTCCAGCGCGTTGAGGTAGCCGGTGGAGAGGGTGGCGATGGCCTTCGTGCCGACCATCATCCGGGCGAACTCGATGATCATGAACATCTGGCGGATGCCGTCGTGCTTCTCGCCGATGAGCCAGCCCTTGGCGGGGTGCTTGTCGCCGAAGGTCATCTCGCAGGTGTTGGACGCCTTGAGGCCCATCTTGTGCTCGACGTTGGTGGCGTAGACGCCGTTGCGCTCGCCCAGCTCGCCGGTCTCGAAGTCGAACTCGTACTTCGGCACGAGGAAGAGCGACAGGCCCTTGGTGCCCGGGCCGTGGCCCTCGGGGCGGGCGAGGACGTAGTGGAGGATGTTGTCCGCCATGTCGTGCTCACCGGAGGTGATGAAGCGCTTCACGCCCTCGATGTGCCAGGAGCCGTCCTCCTGCTTGACCGCCTTGGTGCGGCCGGCGCCCACGTCCGAGCCGGCGTCCGGCTCGGTCAGCACCATGGTGGAGCCCCACTGCTTCTCCACCGCGATCTTCGCGATGTGCTTCTGCTGCTCGGTGCCCTCCTCGAAGAGCACGCCCGCGAAGGCGGGACCGGAGGAGTACATCCACACGGCCGGGTTCGAGCCGAGGATCGTCTCCGCGAAGCCCCACAGGAGCGAACGCGGCGCGGTCGTGCCGCCGATCTCCTCCGGGATGCCCAGACGCCACCACTCGGCGTCCATGTACGCCTGGTAGCTCTTCTTGAAGGTGTCCGGAATCGGGGCGGTGTTGGTCTCGGGGTCGAACACCGGCGGGTTGCGGTCGGTGTCGGCGTAGGACTCCGCGAGCTCGTTCTCGGAGAGGCGCGTGATCTCCGAGAGGATGTCCTTGGCGGTCTCGACGTCCATCTCCGCGAACGGGCCGGAGCCGTACAGCTTGTCGCGGCCGAGCACCTCGAAGAGGTTGAACTCGATGTCGCGGAGATTCGACTTGTAGTGGCCCATGACAACGGCTCCGTAAGACTGGGAGAGGTAGACCTCAAATACGTACCGGGCAGTAATTTCCATGATGCTACCCACCGGTAATAAGACGCAACCCCTGATCGTCCAACTGTGACTGAGTACGCTTTGGCGCATGTACGGCTACGACCAGAACGCGGGAACGCAGGGCTACGCACCGCCGCAGCAGCCCGGGGGCTACGGCGAGCAGCCGCTCTACCCCGAGCCGTCCCCGCCGTCGCTCGCCGACGCGGTCCGGGCCTTCACCACGGGGTCGATGTCCGCGGAGGACTTCCAGGTCGTCTTCTCGAGCTCGAAGGTCTACTGCCCGCGCGGTGACAACCCCGGCTTCCTCGCCCTGCACAACACCCAGCAGCCGGTGATCCCGATGTTCACCTCGCTCAAGGAGCTGCGGCGGTACGCGGGCAAGGAGTCGAAGTACTTCGTGATCACCGGTGCCGAGGTCATAGACCTCCTGCCGACCGGCTACGGCTTCGTCCTCGACATGGAGGGCGACCACCGCATGGTCTTCGACGCGAAGGCGGTCGAGCAGATGGTCGACTTCGCGATGCGCCGGATGTACGGCTAGGCCGTGGCCCTGCGGTAGAGCGCCGCCACGTCGTCGCCGAAGTACGAGCTGTACGACGTCTCGTCGTCGCCGCCCTCCTGGTGGCCGCCCACGACGCCGTCGACCGTGCCCAGGCCCGTCCTGGGGTCGACGTCCGTGAGGATCGGGCCGCCGCTCGTGCCGTTCGTCAGGCCGCGGCAGTCGAAGCGGAGCTGGGTGGGGCTGTAACTGGCGGTCGCGTTCTGGCAGGCGACCGGGGTCTCCGCCTCCGCCGGGTAGCCGATCAGCCGTGCCGGCCGCCCCACGGCCGGTTTCAGGCCGAGCTTCTCCGCGCCGGTGACGCGCTCGATCGGTGTCCGGTCGCCGACCTTGCGGACGCGCAGGAAGGCGACGTCGTGGTCCGGGTCGCGGTCCGCCGACCACTCCGGGTCGATGTCGATGGAGACCGGCACCCACACGCCGTACGGCGCGACCCCGTCGTGATAGCCCGGGGCGAAGGCGATGTCCGTACGGAAGCCGTCCTGGTGGACGCAGTGCGCGGCGGTGAGCACGAGATCGCCCTTGGGGCTGTGCACGACGCTCGCGGTGCAGCCGTGGCCCGGCGTGCCCTCGCCGGTGTAGAAGAGCGGCCCGACCGCGGGTGACGGCTTGATCCCGGACGCCTCCAGCGGCTCCGAGGCGGGCAGCGGGTCCGGGCCTTCCGCGAGCGCGGCCTCCGGGTGCGCCGGGGCGGCCGGTTCGCTGCGCACCGCCGCGAGCAGCGCCTTCGACGCGGCGTCGCCCGCCGCCTCCGGCTGCGCGTAGTGCCCCGCGGCGTCGCCCTCCGCGACGGGCGCGTCCGTGGCGATCCCGTGCTTGGCCATCATCAGCGCGAGGGCGCCCAGGGCCAGGACTGCGGCGATCAGGGCGGAGAGGGCGGCCGGGCCGGGTCCACGGACGTTCAGGCGCATTGATCCAGTGTCCATGGTCGGCGGTGGCGTCCGGTGCGCGGGAATGCGGAACCCCTTGCCAGTTGTTCATCCTTCAACTAACTTGGAGGCAGAACAACCGAGGAGGCTGTCATGCCGGCTGTGACCGTTGAGAACCCGCTGACCCTGCCACGCGTCGCCGCTCCGGTAGACGCGAAGCAGCGGCCGGTGCTGCACGTCGCGACCGCGCCGTCGGGCTTCGAGGGCGAGGGATTCCCCGTCCGCAGGGCCTTCGCGGGGATCAACTACAAGTACCTCGACCCGTTCATCATGATGGACCAGATGGGCGAGGTGGAGTACGCGCCGGGCGAGCCCAAGGGCACCCCCTGGCACCCGCACCGCGGCTTCGAGACCGTCACGTACATCATCGACGGCACCATGAACCACAAGGACTCGCATGGCGGCGGTGGCACCATCACCGACGGCGACACCCAGTGGATGACCGCCGGCTCCGGCATCCTCCACATCGAGGCGCCGCCGGAGGAACTGGTGATGACCGGCGGACTGTTCCACGGTCTCCAGCTGTGGGTCAACCTCCCGAAGAGCGACAAGATGATGTCCCCGCGCTACCAGGACATCGGGGGCGGCCAGGTCAAGCTGCTGACATCGGCCGACGGCGGTGCGCTGCTGCGGCTGATCGCGGGCGACATCGACGGGCACGAGGGGCCGGGCATCACCCACACGCCCATCACGATGCTGCACGTGTCCCTGAACCCGGGGGCCGAGCTGACCCTCCCGTGGCGGGCCGACTTCAACGCGCTGGCGTACGCGCTGGCCGGGCGCGGCACGGCGGGCACGGACGGGCGGCCCTTCCGCACGGGTCAGTCGGTCGTCTTCGGCAACGGCGACTCGATCACCCTCCGGGCGGACGCGTCGCAGGAGTCCCGGAGCCCGAACTTCGAGGTCGTGCTCCTCGGCGGGCGGCCGATCCGGGAGCCGATGATGCACTACGGGCCGTTCGTGATGAACACCCACGCCGAGCTCGCGCAGGCGTTCGAGGACTATCAGTCCGGCAAGCTCGGTGTGATCCCGGCCGACTCCTGAGCCGGCGGGGCTGCGCCGTCCGTCTCGTAGAGCTCGAACCAGATGTTCTTGCCCTCGCCGCGGGGGTCGACTCCCCAGGCGCCGGCGAGCAGTTCCATCAGCACCAGGCCGCGCCCCGAGGAGGCCATCTCCCCGGGGTGCCGTCGGTGCGGGAGCTCGTCGCTGCCGTCCGCCACGTCCACGCGCACGCAGCGCGCGCCGTGCTCGCCGGAGATCTGGGCGCTGAGCAGCGCGTCCCCGTCGGTGTGCACGAGGACGTTGGTGACCATCTCGGAGACCATCAGGACGGCCGAGTCGACCTGGTCCGGGTCCGGCCAGTCGTGCAGCAGGAGGCGCAGCTGCCGCCGTGCCTCGGCGATGCGCTCCGGTTCGGCCTGGGCGATGGTCAGGACCGTACGCCGCGCGGCCGGGGCGCCGGTGCGGGCCGCGCTCTCGCGGGCGAGCAGGAGGACGGCGATGTCGTCCTCGCGCCGGTCGGCGAGCGGGCCGGTCGTGTAGTGGGAGGACGGCCCGTGCACGCCCTGCACGAGCGCGTCGGCGAGCGCCTCCAGGCACTCGGTGGCCCGGACGCCCTCCTCGTCGCAGACGTGCCCCTCGATGATCCCGCGCAGCCGTTCCCAGCCGGTCTCCAGGTCGTGGCCGCCGGTCTCGATGAGGCCGTCGGTGCACACGAGCATCGTCTCGCCGGGTTCAAGGAC
The DNA here is from genome assembly GCF_055558795.1 of Streptomyces sp. NPDC025618. Classification (NCBI taxonomy): domain Bacteria; kingdom Bacillati; phylum Actinomycetota; class Actinomycetes; order Kitasatosporales; family Streptomycetaceae; genus Streptomyces; species Streptomyces sp. NPDC025618. Next base: position 194,061 of record NZ_JBVHLW010000003.1, read on the forward strand.
GAGCCGGGTGGTGGGGTAGTCGGTGTCGGGGTCGATGCCGAGCGGCAGGCCGCCGGCCGTGGGCCGCAGGAGCATCGTGCCGTCGGTGAGCCGGATCGCGGGGTCGGGGTGCCCGGCGCGGGCGATGGTGAGCCGCCCGGTGGCGGGGTCGACCTCGGTGTAGAGGCAGGTGGCGAAGCGCGGTTCCGTGTCGTCGCCCTCGGTCTCGCTGGCGTTGATCCCCGCGAGGAAGCGCGAGGCGCGGGAGAGGACCGCGTCGGGGTGGTGCCCCTCGGAGGCGTACGCGCGCAGGGCGATCCGCAGCTGCCCCATCAGCCCCGCGGCCCGGACGTCGTGCCCCTGCACGTCCCCGATGACCAGGGCGATCTTGCCGTTGGGCAGCGGGATCATGTCGTACCAGTCGCCGCCGACGTCGAGGCCGCCGCCGGTCGGGACGTACCGCGCGGCCACCGACATCCCCGGGATGTCCGGCTGGAGCGTCGGCATCATCGAGCGCTGGAGGCCCACGGTCAGCTCGCGCTCGGACTCGTGGACGCTGGCCCGGCTCAGCGCCTGCGCGAGCATCCGGGCCACGGTGGTGAGCACGGACCGCTCGTCGGGGGTGAAGGCCACCGGGACGCTGAAGCCCGCCATCCAGGCGCCGATGGTCTGCCCCGCGTTGATCAGCGGCAGGAAGGCCCACGCCTTGCGGCCGAAGTGCGCCACCTGCTTCCAGGCTTCGGGGAAGCGGCGCTCGTAGTCCTCGGGGGAGGGGAAGTAGATCGCGCGGCCGGTGCGGATGACCTCCGCGGCCGGATAGCCGGCGTCCAGCGGCAGGTCGAGGAAGGGCGCGGCCTCGCCCGGACCGTAGCCCTGGTGGCCGATGACCTTGACCCGGGACGCCTCCGCGCTGAAGACGGCCAGGCCCGAGGGCACGAAGCCCGGCATCGACAGACCCGCCGCCACCCGCAGCACCTCGGCCGTCGAGCGGGCCTCCGCGAGGGCCCGCCCGGCGTCCAGCAGAAACGCTTCTCTGTTGCGGCGCCAGTCGCCCGTGACGGACGTGCGCACCGCCGAGGTGCCCTGGAGCGGCTGCGGGACCTCCTCCAGGGTCCCCACCAGGACGTACTCGCCGTCGCGGGTGAAGGGCCGGGTGCGGCTGCGCAGCGTCCGCAGCACGTGCCCCTCCTCGTCGACCACCCGGAGCCGGGCCTCGGCGAGGGTGCCCTCGGCCACCGCTAGGCTGATGATCCCCTGGATCTCCACCCAGTCGACGGCGTGGAAACGGCCGCGGGTCTCGGACTCCGTCAGCTCCACGTGCGCGGCGGGGAGGCCGATGAGGCGGGCCGCCTCGGCATCGAAGGCGACGACGCGAGTGGCGTTGTCCCACTGCCACAGGCCGGTCGCGACAGCGGCCAGTACGTCCTCGGTGCGCATTGCCCCACTTTATGCGGGTATCGGCGCCGGACACCACCGAGGCCGCTCGCGGCAGTAGGTAGGCTTGCACAGGGGCTGCTACGTCGCTGACCCGGCGCCCCGCCCGATCAACGACCTCGATCAAGGCCCTCGATCGACGACCTCGATCACACCTCGACCAACGACTTGGATGAACGATGCATCGGTACCGGTCCCACACTTGCGGCGAGCTCCGTGCGGCTGACGTCGACACCGACGTGCGACTGAGTGGCTGGCTGCACAATCGGCGCGACCTGGGCGGCATCCTCTTCATCGATCTCCGCGACCACCACGGTCTGGTCCAGCTCGTCGCCCGTCCCGGCACCGCCGCGAACGAGGCCCTGAGCCACCTCACCAAGGAGACCGTCGTCCGCGTGGACGGCAAGGTCATGAGCCGCGGCGCGGACAACGTCAACCCCGAGCTGCCCACCGGTGAGATCGAGATCGAGGTCACCGAGGTCGAGGTGCTCGGCGCCGCCGAGCAGATCCCCTTCACCATCAACGCCGACGACGGCGTCAACGAGGAGCGGCGCCTGGAGTACCGCTTCCTCGACCTGCGCCGCGAGCGCATGCACCGCAACATCATGCTGCGCTCGGCGGTCATCTCCGCCATCCGGCAGAAGATGGTCGCGCAGGGCTTCAACGAGCTGGCCACCCCGATCCTGTCCGCCACCTCCCCCGAGGGCGCGCGCGACTTCCTGGTGCCCTCCCGGCTGCACGCCGGCAAGTTCTACGCGCTGCCGCAGGCCCCCCAGCAGTTCAAGCAGCTGCTGATGATCGCGGGCTTCGACCGCTACTTCCAGATCGCGCCCTGCTTCCGCGACGAGGACGCCCGCGCGGACCGCTCGCCGGGCGAGTTCTACCAGCTCGACATGGAGATGTCCTTCGTCGAGCAGGAGGACGTCTTCCAGGTCATCGAGAAGGTCATGACCGAGCTCTTCGAGGAGTTCGGCAACGGCCGCCACGTCACCTCGCCGTTCCCGCGGATCCCCTTCCGCGAGGCGATGCTGAAGTACGGCTCCGACAAGCCGGACCTCCGCGCCAAGCTGGAGCTGGTCGACGTCTCCGGCGTCTTCGCCGACAGCGGCTTCAAGGCGTTCGCCGGCAAGCACGTGCGCGCGCTGGCCGTGCCGGACACCGCCGGCCAGAGCCGCAAGTTCTTCGACGGCCTCGGCGAGTACGCGGTCGAGCAGGGCGCGAAGGGCCTGGCCTGGGTCCGCGTGGGCGAGGGCGGCGAGCTGTCCGGCCCGATCGCGAAGTTCCTCACCGAGCAGGACGTCAAGGCCCTGACCGAGGCCCTCGGCCTGGCCCCCGGCCACGCCGTCTTCTTCGGCGCCGGTGAGTTCGACGAGGTCTCCAAGATCATGGGCGCGGTCCGCGTCGAGGCCGCGAAGCGCGCCGGCCACTTCGAGGAGAACGTCTTCCGCTTCTGCTGGATCGTCGACTTCCCGATGTTCGAGAAGGACGAGGAGACCGGCAAGATCGAGTTCTCGCACAACCCCTTCTCCATGCCGCAGGGCGGCCTGGAGGCGCTGAACACGATGGACCCGCTGGACATCCTGGCCTGGCAGTACGACATCGTCTGCAACGGCACCGAGCTGTCCTCCGGCGCCATCCGCAACCACGAGCCCGAGGTCATGTACCGCGCGTTCGAGATCGCCGGTTACTCGAACGAGGACGTGGAGCGCGAGTTCGGCGGCATGCTGCGCGCGTTCAAGTTCGGCGCCCCGCCGCACGGCGGCATCGCGCCGGGTGTCGACCGCATCGTGATGCTGCTGGCGGACGAGCCGAACATCCGCGAGACGATCGCGTTCCCGCTGAACGGCAACGCGCAGGATCTGCTGATGGGCGCGCCGAGCGAGGTGGACGAGTCGCGGCTGAAGGAGCTTCACCTTTCGCTGCGCAAGCCGCCGGTGAAGTAACGGCCGTTGTTCCGGGCGCCGGGTGGGCTTCGGTCCCGCCCGGCGTTCGGCGTATCCGGGGGCGCTTTCCCCCAGCCCCCAGCGACACACTTCGCGCGTAGTCCTCAAACGCCGGACGGGCTGGATACGGCTGAGCTCAGCCGTGGAACGAACCCCTACACCAGCGCCGTCACCAGCGGAGCCCTCGTGCAGCAGCCCACCGCCGTGTGGACCGCGCGGATCAGGCGCCATGCCGTGAGGCGGCTCCGGTAGAGGACGGACCGCACCCCGTATTCCGCCACCGCCATCAGCTCCGTCTCGCCGAGTTCCTCGGCCACGAGGATGACGCGTTCGTCGCTGTCCCGGGCCCGGCGGCGCAGTTCCGCGGCGGCCGGGGCGTCGTCCTCGCCCATGAGGACGAAGGACACATCCCCGTCCTCGCGGACCACGCGCACCTCGGGCAGCTCCCGCAGCCGGCGGACGAATCTCGCCCTGTTGAGCTCGTCGGTCGCGTGCACGGTCACGGTGATGCGTTTGTCGGACACTTCTCTTCCTCGTCTTCGTCTTCCCCCAGGTATCTGCGCGTCCCACCTTGCAAGGCCGCTGTCAACGAACGATTGCCGATCGATCAATACAGAGAAGCGGGCCCGGAACCGTCATGGTTCCGGGCCCGCCTTCGCCTTGGGAAGGGCGCGATCACGCCTCTTCGCCACCGCCGAAGCGCTCGCGGTACGCCGCCAGGTCGTCCTCGGTGATCTTCGCGAAGAGCACCGGCGGCACGGTGAAGGCCGTGCCCGCGGGGACGAAGGACAGGGACATGGCCTGGTCCGGCGTGATCCACGTGGCGTTGTCGTCGGTCAGCGCGAACGCGGACCGCATCGCGGCGGCGGACGCCGGGATGAAGGGCTCGGAGACCACGGAGTAGAGGTGGATGAGGTTCATCGCCGTGCGCAGCGTGAGCGCCGCGGCCTCGGGGTCGGTCTTGATCTCCAGCCAGGGGGCCTTGGTCTCCAGGTAGGAGTTGCCCGCGCTCCACAGCGCGCGCAGCGCCTGCGCGGCCTTGCGGAACTGGAGCTCCTCCATGTGCCGCTCGTACTCCGCGAGCAGCTCCGCGACCTCGCGGCCGAGCGCCGCCTCCGCCTCGCCCGCCTCGCTGCCCGCGGGGACCTCGTCACCGAAGCGCTTCCTGGAGAACGAGAGCACGCGGTTGACGAAGTTGCCGAGGACGTCGGCGAGGTCCTTGTTCACCGTGGCGGAGAACAGCTCCCACGTGAAGGACGTGTCGTCCGACTCGGGGGCGTTGGCCATCATGAAATAGCGCCAGTAGTCGGCGGGCAGCAGCTCCAGGGCGTCGTGCGTGAAGACGCCGCGCTTCTGGGAGGTGGAGAACTTGCCGCCGTAGTAGTTGAGCCAGTTGAAGGCCTTGACGTAGTCGACCTTCTTCCACGGCTCCCGGGTGCCGAGCTGCGTGGCCGGGAACATCACCGTGTGGAAGGGGACGTTGTCCTTGCCCATGAACTGGGTGTAGCGGACGTCGTCGGCCTCGTACCACCACGACTTCCAGTCGCGGTTCTCCGGGTCCTCGGCGGCCCACTCCTTGGTGGCGCCGATGTATTCGACGGGCGCGTCGAACCAGACGTAGAAGACCTTGCCCTCGGCCGCCAGCTCCGGCCAGGTGTCGGCCGGGACGGGCACGCCCCATTCCAGGTCACGGGTGATGGCGCGGTCGTTGAGGCCCTCGGTCAGCCACTTGCGGGCGATGGAGGAGGCCAGCACCGGCCAGTCCTTGCCGTGCTCGTCGATCCACGCCTCGACCTCGCCCTGGAGCTTCGACTGGAGCAGGAAGAGGTGCTTGGTCTCGCGCACCTCGAGGTCGCTGCTGCCGCTGATCGCCGAGCGGGCGTCGATCAGGTCCGTCGGGTCGAGCACGCGGGTGCAGTTCTCGCACTGGTCGCCGCGCGCCTTGTCGTAGCCGCAGTGCGGGCAGGTGCCGACGATGTAGCGGTCCGGCAGGAAGCGGTCGTCGGTGATCGAGAAGACCTGGCGGATCGCCCGCTCCTCGATGAAGCCGTTCGCCTTGAGCTGCCGTGCGAAGTGCTGGGTGATCTCGCGGTTCTCGGGGGAGGAACTGCGGCCGAAGTAGTCGAAGGACAGCCCGAAGCCGTCGTAGACCGCCTTCTGCGCGTCGTGCTGCTGGGCGCAGAACGTGTCGACCGGCAGGCCGAGCTCCTTGGCGCCGAGCTCGGCGGGGGTGCCGTGCTCGTCGGTGGCGCAGATGTAGAGCGTCTCGCGGCCGGTCTGGCGGAGGAAGCGCGCGTAGACGTCCGCCGGGAGCATGGACCCCACCATGTTGCCCAGGTGCTTGATCCCGTTGATGTACGGAAGGGCGCTGGTGATGAGGTGTCGAGCCATTTCCGGCTGCTCCCTGGTCGCGGTGTACAGAGGCCTTTAGCGTATCCGAGGGCCGAGGGGTGCCCGCGCGGCGATTTCGGCGTCCGCGCGGGGGTCACCCGTGCGCTGCGGCCCCGTGGGTCTCAGGCCCCGCCCGCGGCCGGCGGCGGTCCGGCCATCCACGCCCGCCACGGCCTGGTGATCACCTCCCGGTAGGTGTGGTGGGACGGGTGGCGCCCCGCGTGCCGGAACGTCCAGCCCTGGGCCTCCGCGACGTCCTCCACCGCGTCCGAGCACGCCTCGCACACCGCGCACTGCATCGCGTACGTGATCGGCTCCGCGTCCGGCTCCAGGTCGGGCTCGAGCGTCCAGTTCCCGAACAGGAAGACGGTGCGCGCGGTCAAAGCCCCCACCGGCTCTCGGCATTCAGCCGTGCCACGCGGGCGCGCAGCGCCTCCGCCTCGGAGGCGGGCCGGGCGTACTCGGGCGGGCAGTCCCACTCGACGCCGCCCTGGGGAGGACGTAGCTGTACGTATCCGGCGTGCCGGTCCATGACTTGGCCGAGGCGGTCGGTGCGGGTGTCCACGGCATAGCTCACGGGCGCGGGAGGCGCGGGAGGCGGGGGAGTGGGGGCAGGGAGCGAGGGGGGATTTTCATTGCTCACGCATGGAGGATGCCCACTGATGCGGGAGCCTGATCAGGCCACTTGAACGAGGCTTGGCCGACCGCCGTGCGGATGGCCGGGTTTCCTGTCGCACCCCTTCCCGAGCGCTCCTAACGTGGGGCGCCGGAGCAAGGCAGTGATTCCGGCCGTTCACAGGAGGGTCCATGAGCGTCAGCGCCAAGACCACGTACCTGATCAGGAACGACGAGACCGGGCTGTATCTGACGGCGAAGGGCGCGGCGGTGGTGCAGGAGCGGCTGCACGAGTGGCCGGCGCGGGCGGGGCAGGCATGGCGGCTGGAGGCCGGGCAAGGGGGCGGGGACACCTACCGGGTGCGGAATCTGCGCAGCGGCCGGTATCTCCAGGTCCGCCGCAACGGCAAGGGCGCCGCCGTCGGGCAGGCGCCCCTGGAGGAGAGGGCGCCCGCGTACCGGAGCCAGACCTGGCGGATCTCCGATGACGACGGCAAGGGGTCGTCCGTCGTCAACGTCCGCAGTGACCTGCGGCTGGCCGTGCGCGGTGGTTCCGCCGCCGAGGGCGCGGTGATCGAGCAGACGGCGGAGAGCGCGATCGCCCCGGCCGGGGACCGGCGGTGGCACTTCGATGCCGTCGAACCGGCCGGGGAGAAACGGGCGTTCGACGCGCTGGCCGCTCTGCTCGTGGAGCCGGCCACCGGGGGCATCGTCTCCACGGCCACCAGTGTGCTCAAGACGACGCTGGAGGCGACCGGCGGCGTCTTCGGCAGGGTCTCCACGTGGGTGCCGGGGGCCGACCGCACGCCGTACATCCGCTTCGCCGGGTTCCGGGACGACGAGGTCGTGCGGTTCTCCCGGCGGAACCGGGTGGAGGCCGACCGGCAGAAGATCAGCGAGGCGTTCCCGCACCTGGCCAAGGAATTCCACGGCGGCTTCGACTTCGTGACGCGCACCCCGCGGGGCCACCGGCACCCCTACCTCGGCGTCAAGGGCGACCTCGCCGTCGAATTCTCCGACCGTGAGGGCGAGGACCTGCTGCCCGCCGATGAGTACTTCCCCGCGCAGGAGCTCCAGCCGCGGGTCGGCCGGCGCTTCAAGGCGGTGTCCGCGGCGCCGGACGGCTCGTCCTATCTGGTGTTCGGGGAGCGCGGGATCGTGATCGTCGACCGGCCGGGGACCGCATACGAGCGCGAGGTGCACGACGTCGAACTGGGGCATCTGCCGAAGGCGTTCACGGGCGTGCCGGACGCGGTGACCTCGGCCGGCGTGGGGGAGGAGACGCACTTCTTCGCGACGAAGGGCGAGCAGTACGTCGTCTTCACGCTGCGCGAGGTCATCCAGGGGCCGTCGGAGATCCTCGACGCCTGCCCCTTCCTGCTGGGGGCCTGGCTGTAGGTGCGGGCGGGAGACGTCTGCCCGGGTGGCGGGAGGCGCGAACCTCTCCCGCCACCCGAGCTCCCCTCCCCCTCTCATCGGCTCTCGTCGGCTCCCGTCGGCCTCAAGACCTCGGTCGTGCCCCGGCGGTGCCGTCGCGCGGGGCCCGTTGGATGACCGGTGGATCCGAAGAGTGATCCTACGACTACCAAAGGTAGTCACTCGATCGCATCGGCGTCACCACCGCACAGGGGCGCCCGGAGGTGACCGAGGGGGCGCGCGAGGCATGCGTTCCGCCGCGGCACGCACCGGCCCGCCGCGGGGGCGTCCGGCGGCATGGAGACATCCGCGAAACATCCCGTGCGGTAGACCCACAGGCATGCTGGAAAGGGGGTGAATGCCGACAAGGATGGACAACGTCATGCGGGTGCTGGTCGCCGAGGACGAGGAAACGCTGGCCGAGCTGGTCGCCACCGGGCTGCGCCGGGCCGGGTTCGCCGTGGACACGGTCTACAGCGGCGACGCCGCGATCGCCTATCTGGACCTGCACGACTACGACGTCGTCGTCCTCGACCGCGACCTGCCCCGGGTGCACGGCGACGACGTCACCCGCCGCCTCGTCGCCTCCGGCTCCCGCACCCGCATCCTGATGCTCACCGCCGCCGGCAGCATGGAGGACCGCGTCGCCGGTCTCGACCTGGGGGCCGACGACTATCTCCCCAAGCCGTTCGAGTTCCCCGAGCTCGTCTCGCGCGTCCGGGCGCTGCGCCGCCGCAGCGCCCGCCCGGCGCCGCCGGTGCTGGAGCGCTCCGGGCTGCGGCTGGACACCGTGCGCCGCACGGCGTCCCGCGACGAGCGGGACCTGGACCTCTCCCCCAAGGAGTTCGCCCTGCTCCAGATCCTGCTGGAGGCGGAGGGCGCGGTGGTCAGCGCGGAGGAACTGCTGGAGCGCGCCTGGGACGCGCACGCCGACCCCTTCACCGGGGCCGTCCGCGTGGCGATGAGCAAGCTGCGCGGCAAGCTCGGCGAGCCGCCGCTGATCCGCACGGTCCAGGGCGTGGGGTACGCGCTGTGAGGCTCCGCTTCCGCGGGCCCGCGCTCACCGCCCGTACGCGCATCGCCGCCGCCTACGGCGCGGTCTTCCTCGTGCTCGGCGCGGTGCTGCTGGCCACGGTCAACGTCCTCTCCCGGGCCGGCACGCGCGAGCAGGCCACCGTCATCGCCCGTACCGCCCTGCCGGTGGAGGCGCTGCGGCCGGACGAGACGGCCGTCCCCTTCCGGGGGCAGGCGGTCCCGGGGCTGACGTCGTCCACGATCTACCAGGTCAGTGGGGATGTCAGCGCGGCGGCCTCGCACCAGCTCGTGCTGTGGTCCGCGCTCGCCCTCCTGCTCACCGCGCTGCTGGCGGTGGGTGTCGGCTGGTGGACGGCGGGGCGCGTGCTGCGGCCCGTCCACGCCATGACCGCGACCGCTCGCCGCATCTCCGAGCGCAATCTCCACGAGCGCATCGCGCAGCGCGGCCCGCGCGACGAGCTGAAGGAGCTGGCCGACACCATCGACGCGCTCCTCGGCCGGCTGGAGGGCGCCTTCGACAGCCAGCGCCGCTTCGTCTCCAACGCCTCCCACGAGCTGCGCACCCCGCTGGCCACCCAGCGCGCCGCCATCCAGGTCGGCCTGGACGGCGACGTCTCGCCCGAGGAACTGGCGCGCACGAAGGAGCTGTTGCTGGAGACCAACCGGCGCTCGGAGCACCTGATCGACGGCCTGCTCGTGCTGGCCCGCAGTGAACGCGGCCTGGAGCGCCGGGAGCCGCTCGACCTCGCGGAGGTCGTGGCGGAGGAGACCGCCGCCGTCACGGACCGCGCGGCACGGGAGGGCGTACGCGTCGAGACGCGCGCCGTGCCCTGCCCGCTCACCGGCAACCGTGTCCTGCTCGCGCAGCTGACCGGCAATCTGCTGCGCAACGCGGTGGGCTACAACCACCCGGGAGGGCGCGTGGAAGTGCGCGTCCGGCCGGGCCTGTTGACCGTGGCGAACACCGGCCCGCAGGTCGCCGCGGAGGAGGCCGGCGGACTCTTCGAGCCCTTCCGGCGGGGCGCCGGGCGGGAGCGGCTCGGGGGCGGCGCGGGCCTGGGCCTGTCGATCGTCCGCTCCATCGCGCGGGCGCACGGCGGCACGGTGGACGCGGTACCGCGGCGGGGCGGCGGGCTGCGCGTGACGGTGCGGTTCCCCGCGGGTGCCGTGGCGGGCTGACGGCGTGCCTGTCCGTACCACCACGCGCCGCGGTCCTTGAGCCCCGGACGGGCTGGATGCGGCCGGCGCGGCCGTGATCCCCTCCGCGACCGACGCCCTGGCCCGCACCACCGGCCCCGCCCGGCGTTCGCGGAGTGCTCCCCCGGACTTCGTCCGGGGGTTTACGAGGGCGTCCGCCGCGGGTGGTGAGGAAGTCCGCCGCGTGGGGCTACTTCACGATGCCCGCCGCGCGGGCCTCCGCCAGCCACTCGGGGAACTCGACCATCAGCTCTTCGTAGAGGCGCGCGTCCGTCAGCGCGCGCGGGTCGCGGCCCGCGTGGAAGAAGCCCGCGTTGTCGATGACGCGCTTCTGGGGGACGGCGAGGTTGTCCAGCTTGCGCAGGAAGTCGAAGCCCTTGCTGTCCGGGTCGCCGAAGCCCACGAACTGCCAGAAGATGGGGAGCTTCGCCGCCTCGCACAGGGCGCGCTCCGCGGCCGGCTTGCTGTAGGGGCCGCCGTCGGTCTGGAAGATGACGAACGCCGGGTCCGTGGCGCCCGACTTCTCGTAGTGCTCGATGACCGCTTCCATGGCCCAGTGGTAGTTGGTGCGGCCCATGTGGCCCATGGAGTTGTGGAGTTCCTCGATGCGGCCCTCGTAGTCGCCGAGATCCAGCTCGGCCGTGCCGTCGACGTCGGTGGAGAAGAAGACGACCGGGACGGTGCCGTCGTCGTCGAGGTGGGCGGAGAGGCCGAGCGCCTGCTCGGCGAGGTGCTGGACGGTGCCGTTCTTGTAGAACTCGCGCATCGAACCCGAGCGGTCGAGGACCAGATAGACGGCCGCCCGCTGCCCGGTGAGCCCCTGCTTCCGCAGCGAGACCGCCGCGCTCTTGTAGAGGCTGACCAGCGCGGGAGCGGTCTCCTTCACCTTCTCCAGGCTCACGGCGGGCCCGGCCTCCGCGTCGCGGGGCGGCATCGCGGGCTGGGGCTCCGGCGAAGGGCCCGGCGCGGGCTCGGGCTTGGGGACCGGGCGCGGCGTCGGCTCGGGCTCCACCGGCGGGGAGGGGAGCGGCGTGGGCACCGGGTCCGGCTCCGGGACGGGCTTGGGGGAGGGCATCGGCGTCGGCTCGGGCTCCGGCTGGGGGAGCGGGTCCGGCTTGGGCGTGGGTCCGGGGGTGGGGCCGAGCGGCCCGGGGTCGGGCACGCGGCCCGTGGTGGGCTGCGCGGGCAGCGGCGCGCGGAAGGGCTCGGCCGGGGCGGGCTCCGAGGCGGGGGCGGGGACGGTGGCCGACGCGGTGTCAGAGCCCGGCGCGGGCGCGGTCGTCGGCTCCGCCGACGGCCCAGGGACGACCGCCGCGGGCTCCTTCTCCGGGGCGGGGGTGGCGCCGGCGGCCGGCTCCGCGCCGTCGGTGGTGGCCTGCGGTCCCGCGTTCTGCTGGGGCAGGCTGGGTTCGTCGCGCTCGGCTGTCGCTGTCCTGGACCGGCCGAACGCGTTCCGCAGCAGACTCCGAATGCCCATGGGGAGCAGTCCTTCACGTGTCTCGGGAGCTATGAAATGTCCGGAGTGTCGGGGAATATCCCTGGTCCGGATGGCTACGTAAGGCTAGCCGTCACGCCCCTCCCGGCGTGCTCAGACCCTCGTAAGCCGGCCCGCGCCCGACACCGTCGGGGGACGGCCCCCGCGTCCGGTTGCGCCAGCTGGGCTCACCCGTGAGTACTCCTGAGCACCCGTGAGCGGCCGTGCTTCCCAGGACGCCTACCCACGCCGCGTCCTCACACACCGTCAGGGATCCAGTTGCCGTGGAAGCCCAACGGCACCCGCACCGGCAGGTGCACCCGCGCCACCGGTCCCGCCGCGAAGTCCTGGGCCGCCAGCACCACCAGGTCCGAGGCCCCGCGATCGGGGTCGTACGCGTACGCCATCACCCAGCCGTCGTCCTCGGCCGCGCCGGGGGCGGAGGGGACGAACACGCCCTCGCCGACGTCGCCGCGCGGGTGCGCGCGGAACTCCTCGCTCGTCCCGCGCTCCAGGTCGTACTTCAGCAGCCCCGCCCCCAGCCGCCGCCGGTCCTCCCCGGCGGCGGCCATCGCGTACCCGAAGCGGTGCGCCTCCGTCAGCCGCCGCGGGTCCACCCGGGGGAACTCCACCTCGCGGTCGTCCAGCCGCGTGCGCCGCACGGTCCCGGCCGCGGGGTCCACCGTCCAGCGCTCCAGCAGCGGCGGGTGCCGCACGGCGGACGCGGGCCGCCCGTCGAAGACCCGCTCGTAGCGGACGAGATGGACGGTGATGACGCCGTCGCGCTCGTAGGCGTTCATGGGGTGGAAGACGTAGCACGGGTCGATCTCCAGCCAGCGGACGTCCCGCGCGCGTCCGTCCCGGGGCAGCACCCCGAGCCGGGCGGGCCGCCCGTCGTCCCAGCGGGCGGGCGCGCCGCCCGGCTGGGCCGGATCCCCGGCGACCACCGGCAGGTCGTACAGCAGGACGTGCCGTCGCGTCAGCGAGAAGTCGTGCATCACGGGGCGGCCGTCGACCGGGATGTCGACACAGCGGCGGATCCGCCCGTCGGTCCCGGCGACGAGGTACTGCACGTACGGCAGCGCCGGACAGTACGCGACGGCGTGCAGCTCGCCGCTCCGCGGGTCGACGACGGTGTGCGCGGCCAGCCCGCCGGGCAGCGTGCCGTGGAAGTCGAAGGGGCCGATCGTGAAGAGGTCCTCGTCCAGCTCGTACGGCAGCGAGCCGGCCTCGACCAGCGCGAGGAGGTGCCCGGCGAAGCTCTGCACGTGGGTGTTGGGCGCGGCGTCCATGCCCAGGTGGCGCGGGCCGTGCAGCAGCTTCTCCCCCAGCCGCCCGGCGACCTCGTCGGAGCGCACCCAGCGGTTGCGGTACCACTCGGCCTGGCCGTCGCGCAGCCGCACGCCGTGCACCATGCCCGCCCCGCTGAACCAGGTGTACGTGGCCGGGTCCGGGGCGCCGAGCGGGTTGGGGCCGTTGCGCAGATAGCGGCCGCGCAGGGAGTCGGGAAGGCGGCCGGTGACCGGGAGGTCGATCGCGGTGATCTCCTCGTGGACGGGCGCGAAGAGTCCGCTGAGGTAGGGATTCGCGGTGGTTTCCGTCATGCGTCCACCATCCTGGAGGAACGCCCCGCCCGGCCAGGGCCGTGCGGCCTCGGGGCCGCGCGCGCACCCGGCATCGGCCACATCCGTCCCGGCCGGCATCCGAGGCCACCCGCCTCGGGCGTGACGGACCGGGAACCGGCGGACTCACCGGTGCAGCGGCCGGGTGAAGACCTCCAGCACCGGCCGGCCGCCCGGCGAAAGCTTGCCCGCGGTCGTCCACCCCCACGCCAGCCGGGCCGCGTGCGCGCCGTCCCCGTGCGCGTCCGCCGGGGAGAGGAGCATCGCGGCGAGCCCGGCCCCGCTGCCGGCGAGCAGCCGGTCGTGCAGGCGGCGGCCGATGCCCTGGCGGCGGTGGCGCGGCAGGACCATCAGCTCGGCGACGAGGAAGACCCGCCCGGCGGCCGTCAGCTCCTCGAGGTCCGCGGGCACGGGCCCGTCGAAGCCGTGCCAGCGGTCGCTGTCGCGGGCCAGCGGATAGCCGTACGCGCAGCCGACCGGCCCCCGGCTCTCGGCGATCACCAGGTCGAAGCCGGGCCGCGCGGAGTCCTCGGAGAGGCGGTCCCGGAAGCGGGAGCGGGCGGGCTCGCCGGACGCACCCCCGTACGCCGCTGTGTGCACATCCGCGAGCTGCTCGCGGTACTGGTCGGACTGCCAGCGGCTCAACCTGCGCAAGAAGACGTCGCCCATGCGCCCTTTCCTGCCCAGTGAGGCCGCCACCCACCCCCCGGGCGGGCGGTTTCCGGCGCGGTAACGGTGCCGTACGTCCAGGACACGGGCAGGCCAAGAGCAGGGTAAGAAATGGGTGCAGGGCAACCCTCTCCGCCCAATCCGGCCTCTTCATCGGTGAGCATCGTTTTGCCGAACACGAGTACCCACCACGGGGCAGGGAGTTGAGAGACGCATGGGTCTGACCAGCCGGTCACTCTTGTACACGGTGGTCTTCGTCGCCGTGCTGTGCGTCGGCCTCACCGTATGGCTGTGGCCCCGGCTCTCCGGGCGCGGCGCGCTGCCCGTGCTGGGGCGGCTCGGGTCGATCCTGGTGACCCAGCTGGCGATCATGTCCGTGGTGCTGCTCGCGGTGAACTCCGCCAACAGCTTCTACGGCACCTGGGGCCAGCTGCTCGGCCGCTACGACCGGTCGCCCGGCCAGGTCACGGCGATCACCGAGGCCGCCAACGGCACGGTGGACACGGCCAAGGGCGGCGGCCTGATCCGGCCCGCGAGCTCGCAGAGCGGCGACCGCATGGGCCTGCCGGACGGCCCGAAGGACCAGGTCGGCACGGTCGAGTCGGTGCGCCTGGTCGGCCGCCGCGCCAATGTCGTCGAGCCGGCGTTCGTCTATCTCCCGCCGCAGTATTTCCAGAAGCAGTACGAGCGCCAGCGCTTTCCCGTGATCGTGGCCATCAGCGGATATCCGGGCGGCATCGACAACCTCTCCAAGTACCTCCAGATCCCGAAGACCGCGAGCGAGCTGGTGGCCGCGAAGAAGATGCAGCCGACCGTGATCGTGATGCTCCGGCCGACGATCGCGCCGCCGCGCGACACCGAGTGCGTGGACGTCCCGGGCGGCCCGCAGTCGGAGACGTACTTCACCAAGGACGTGCCCGAGGCCATGCGCAGCGCCTATCGCGTCGGGCACGAGGCGAGCGCCTGGGGCGCCCTGGGCTATTCCTCCGGCGGCACCTGCGCCCTGGAGCTCGCGATGCGCCAGCCCTCCGTCTATCCCGCGGCCGCCGCCCTCTCCGCCGACTACAAGATCAAGAATGATCTGACCACCGGAAACCTCTTCGGCGGCGGCGAGGAGGGCAAGCAGCGGGAGCGCGAGCACGACCTGATCTGGCGGCTGGGCAACCTGCCGGCGCCGAAGGTCTCCGTGCTCGTCACCAGCAGCAAGAAGGGCGAGAAGAACTACAAGGAGACGGAGAAGTTCCTCAAGGCCGTGAAGGAGCCGATGCTCGCCTCCAAGATGATCCTGGACGAGGGCAGCCACAACTTCACCACCTGGCGGCGGGAGATCGCGCCGAGCCTTGAGTGGATGAGCAAGCAGCTGGTCTTCCCGCAGGACGTCAACAGCTGACCTCCGCCGGACAGAGGAGACGGCTACGCGGAAAGGGGCCCGCCAGGGCCCTTTTCCCGTTACGCCTCTCCCTCTACGCCGGCCCCTTGTCGAGCTCCTCGCCCAGCCAGTCGAACGCCGCCGGATACATCGAGATCCACGTGTTGTAGTTGTGCCCGCCCCGCTGCGTCAGCATCGTCTTCAGCCGGACCTTGCTACCGGCCGCCGCCCGCTGGAACTCCTCGATGTACGAGGGCGGGCTGTCCCGGTCCTGGCGCGAGGTCGCGAGGAAGAGGCCGACGTCGGCCTGGGTGTGGGCCACCAGCCACATGGGGCTGTTGCGCAGCCGCAGCTGCTCGTCCGCGAGGACGCCCCGGTCACCCGTCAGCGGATCCGGGTCCAGGGCCGCGCCCGCGCCGAAGACCTTGGGGTACTGCAAGGGCAGCTTGGCCGCGCAGTAGCCGCCCGTGGAGATGCCCAGCAGCCCCCAGTAGCGCGGGCCCTTCCCCGTCCTGAAGTGGTGCCTGATCAGGTCCGGGACGTCGGAGGAGAGCCAGGTCGCCACCTTGTGCCCGGTGGTGTCCGAGCAGTCCGTGTCGACACCGCCGGGATTGATGATCGGCACGGCGAGGATGAACGGCCGGCTCGTCCCGTCCCGCAGCAGCTTCTGGAAGTCGCCGGGCATGTGGCCCTGCTCCATCCACGACTGCGGCGAACCGGGGACGCCGTGCAGCAGCAGAACGACGGGAAAGGCGGTCTTGCGGTAGCGCGGGTCGTCGTACTGCGGCGGGGTCCAGATCATCACCTGCCCGGACAGCGACGAGGCGCGCCCGCGGACATACGTCTCCTGTATCCCGGCGTCCCCGCGGATGAAGCGGGCCCGCTCCGGGGGCGGGCCGGGCATCGCCACCGGGCCCGCGCCGCCCGGCCGGCCCAGCAGGTCGTCCCAGGAGGCGTAGAGCCCGTAGCTGCTGTTGATCCAGGTGGCGACCACACAGATCGCGGTCACCTGGCACAGCCCGATGAGAACGACGCGCGCCAGCCAGGCGAGGGGGCGCGGACCGGGGATCCTCGTCCACAGCAGCAGCGTCGCCAGCACGGCGACCGCGGTAGCCGCGATGAGCACAGCGAAGAACGCGGTCCCGGTGAGGCTCATCCCTGCGGGCTCCCTCGGCTCGTCGGACCGGCCGCGGCCGGTGGCATCCGACCCTAGTCAACCCCCTTCCGGGCCACGGCGCCGGTCACGATGGCTGGTTCGCTCCCCTCCCTTGACGCGGGTGTCCTGCATACGCTCTACGCCGCGGCTGCGCGCGGGAACCCGGCGGCAGCGACAGCGGTCAGTGATCCGCCCTGCCGCTCAGGACGCGGCACGCGGGTCCCTCAGCGATGCGGAGGCGTACCGTGGCAAAGCAGGACCGTGCGATAAGAACGCGGCGGACCATCCTGGAAGCGGCCGCGGTGGTGTTCGACGAGCGGGGCTATGACGCCGCCACGATCAGCGAGATCCTCGCCCGCGCCGAAGTGACCAAGGGCGCGCTCTACTTCCACTTCGCCTCCAAGGAGGACCTGGCCCGCGCCGTCGTCCAGACCCGGATGTCCGTCACGGCGCTGCGCCCCGAACTGCCGCGCTCCTCCAAGATGCAGGAGCTGGTCGACATCGGGCTGATCTTCACCCACCGGCTGCTGGTGGACCCGGTGCTGCGGGGCTGCGTGCGGCTGTCCATCGAGCACAGCGCGACGGCGCCGGACCGCGACGCCCGCTTCGACGACTGGACCCAGCTGCACACCCGCACCCTGATGGAGGGCAAGGAGCGCGGCGAGGTGCTGCCGCACGTCCTGCCGTCGGAGGTCGCCGAGCTGATCGTCGCCGCGTACGGCGGCATCAACGCCCTCTCGCAGACGGTCTGCGGCCGCGCCGACCTGGAGCGGCGGGCCATCGTGCTCTATGAGCACCTGATGCCCGGCGTGGCCGTGCCCGCGGTGCTCGCCCGGCTCGACATCGCCCCCGGCCGGGGCGCCCGCGCGCTGGCGGAGCTGGAGCGGCAGCGCACGGCCGCCCCGGCCGGGGTCGCCTGAAAGTGTCAATCGGTGGGGGTGCCGAGGGTGTCCAGCGCGACCTTGAGGAGCGCCTGCCGCTTCTCCTCGTCCGTGCCGCCGAGCTGGTCCAGCGTGAAGGCCCCGAAGTGGACGGTCAGCAGGGCGCTGGCGACGCGGACGTGGGTGTCGAAGTCGATGTCCCCGGCGTGCATCAGCCGGCAGATGGCCTCCACGCGGTCGTTCAGCGTGCGCCCGACGGCCAGGTCGCGCAGGGTCGCCTGGTTCTCCTGGAGGATGTGGTAGATCGGCTTGGCCGACTTCAGGGCCGCGCTGTAGCGGGTCATCAGCTCCCGCCGGGTCTCGGGCGTGGGCGGCTGTTCCGCGGCCCAGGCGATGAGTTCGTCGACCGGGCGGCCGAGGTCTTCGGAGATCGCGGTGAGGATGTCCTCCTTCGTCTTGAAGTGGTAGTACAGCGCTGCCTTGGTGACGCCGAGCTCCTCGGCGATCTCCCGCAGCGACGTCTTCTCGTAACCACGTGAGACGAAGAGGTCCAGGGCCGTTTTCTGGATGCGCTCACGGGTGTCGCTCCTGCGCGCCTGAGGGGTGCTGCCCATGGTCTCTCCTGCTGTTGTCGTGAAGCTGCCGCCCTCAGCCGAACCTACTTGACGCCCGGCAAGTCGGCAGCCTGTCCTCGCGGTCCCACCGCGCCCGTCCGCACATGGCCGACCGGGCCGGGCCGCCGTCGCACACGCTGGGCGGGCGTGGAGATCATGCCGCAGGAAAGCTCCGCGACGGGGTCGGTGACGGCGACCGCGACACCACCGGCACGCAATGCGTACATTGTCGTCGGCTCCGTGGTCTCCGCCCCTTCCCTCAATCCCCCGCCGCCGCTCCGCACTTGCCCGACCTGGTGCGCGCGGGCACGGTGCGGCGCGCAGGTGACGCGGCGGGCGGACCGGTGGCCGGAGCGGCGCTCGTGACCGCCGGGGCTCCGGGAAGGGTCCCAACGGGCGTCCGGGCCGGGCGACGAGGCCCTCAAAACCATACTTGACGCCCGGCAAGTTACTGATCTACGTTCCTGTTCAATGGCTCGGCGGTATGGAAAATTGGCGCTTGGGGGTCCCGGTGGTGAAGGCGGACATGGTCCTGGACGTCATCTGCGTCCACTCCTACATCGGCTTTACCCGCCTTCGCCGGGCGGCCGGGCGGCTGCGCGCCACGGGCCGGGAGGTCGAGCTGACGTTCCGTCCGTACGAGCTCGCGCCGGCCGCGCCCAATGTGGCGCAGCCGCTGGTGCCGGTGCTCCAGCGCCTCTTCGGGCCGTACGCCGAGACCGAGATGGCCCGCGCGCGGAGCCAAGCGGCCCGTGAGGGGCTGGAGTTGGACTACGGCCGGGCGGTCGTCGGCAACACCTTCGCCGCCCATCTGCTCATCGCCCGCGCGCAGGCGCGGGGCCGCGCCGAGGCGATGGTGGAGCGGCTCTTCCGCGCGCACTTCACCGACGGGCTCCACATCGGCGACCCCGGAGTGCTGCGCGCCCTGGCCGAGGAGTGCGGCCTGGAGACGACCGGAGGCACATCCGGACCGGACGGTTTTCTCCGTCGGTTTCCGGGCGGCGGTACGACGCCGTACGAGGAGCCGGACGCCGAGGCCCTGCGCGAGGAGCTGGACCGGCTGCGCCGCCATGGCGTCACCGGGGTGCCGCTCTTCCGCATCCGTGACCGCGTGCTGTGCGGCCCGCAGACGGAACGCGCGCTCTACGAAGCCCTGTCGGCGGCCCGGCCGGTCATAAAAGTGCCGGTAATACGTCCCGCGATGTGCCAGTAATACGTGCGGCGAGCCCACTGGCGCGAATGAGTGAAAGCCCGGAACCTCTCCAATAGGCCGGAGTTATTCAGAACGCTTTCCCAGTGGGGGCGCTACACGATCGAAAGGCATAGACGTGCTCAAGAAGGTAATGGCCACGGCCGCGATGACGGCTTCCGCGGTCGGCTCCCTCGCCGGCCCCGCGCTGGCGATCGGCAACGACCAGGACGTCGCGAACGGCAACGCAGCCAGGACCGGCTATGGGAACACCAAGACCGGGGGCGTCGAAAGCCCGCAGATGAGCCTGATCCAGGGCACGCTCAACAAGCCCTGCCTGGGTATCGGCAAGCTGGGTATCCAGTCCGTACTGGCCCTCATCAACATCGGCGTCCAGGACGTTCCGATCCTGACCTCGCAGCAGCAGCAGCAGTGCACCGACAACTCCACGATCAACGACGGGGACGACCCGCTGTCGCACATCCTCGACGAGATCCCGGTCCTGTCGGGCAACGGCTCCGGCAACGGCGGCCTGTAGGCCCCCCGGACGGCACCGGACGCAGGAGAAAAGCCCTCTCTGTCGCGGGTGTGCGGGCCCCGCGGCAGGGGGGCTTTTCGTTGCGGTTCCCGATGCGCGGCACCACGCGCTTTTATTCTGATAGGGCCGCGTGGTGGGCTGAAGGAGTGAAGCCGAATAACCTCCGCAGGAATTTCGAGTTAGCCAGGGCGCTCCCGTAAGTCGTCGACCAGAGCGAAGGAATAGCGTGATCAAGAAAGTAGTGGCCACCACGGTGCTCGTGGCTTCCGCGGCCGGCGTCTCCACCGCCCCGGCGATGGCGGTGGGCAATGGACACGACGTCTCCAACGCGAACGGCGCGGGCCAGATGTACGGCAACACCTGGACCGGCGGCTATATGAGCCCCCAGATGGGGCTGATCAACGGCTCGCTCAACAAGCCCTGCCTCGGCATCGGCAAGCTCGGCGCACAGTCGCTCATCGGCCTGCTCAACATCGGCCTCCAGGACATCCCGATCCTGTCCTCGCAGCAGCAGCAGCAGTGCACCGAGAACTCCACGATCCAGGACGGGGACGACCCGCTGTCGCACATCCTGGACGAGATCCCGATCCTGTCCGACAACGGTTCTTTCAACGGTGACCACGAAGGCCATGGCCACGGCCACGAAGGTCACGGCGGTCACCACGGTCACTGACCCGGCCACCACCTGATCGAAGCCGCCCCCGGGCCGACCCGGGGGCGGCTTTCGGCGTGTACGGGTCGGTGTCCGCGTCGAAAGCGCGGGCCGGCCACGCCGCGCGCGGGCGATGCCCGGCGGCCGGTGCCCAGGACTGCCGCGCGGTGACGGCCGGGCCGCGAGAGGCGGCACCGCTGTTCCGGGCCGCCCGTGCGCCATAATCGCGATCATGCTGCCCGAGATGCCCCCGCCCCCTCCGGAAGGGCTGCACCGGCGGCTGTCGGCCGATGTGGTGGCAGCCTGCGCCCCGGCGCCGGTCGTGCTCGCCGGGGCCCACGCGGTGCGCGCGCACGGGCTCGGGGGCCGGCCCGGCCGGGACCTGGAGTTCGTCACCGACGCGCCCCGGCCCATGGACGCGATCGCCGCCGCGCTGCGGGCCGGGCTGGCGGAGCGGGGCTGGGAGGTGCGGCCGGTCTCGGCCGGTCCCCTCGCGGTGCGGCTCACCGTGGCCGACCCCACGACCGGCGAGGAGTGCGCCGTCGACCTCCGCAAGGAGACCCTGTGGCGGCCGCCCGTCCCCACGGAGTACGGGCCCGTGCCCGCCGCCCCGGACGTCGTGGGCCTGGAGGTGCGCGCCCTGGCCGACCTCGGGCTCGCCCGCAGCCTCGTCGACGTGCGTGCCGCGGCCGCCCGCTGGTCCCCCGTCGAACTGGAGGAGCTCGGCCGGCGTCACGCCCGCGACGCCGACTTCGACCTCACCGACCTCCAGGCCCGTCTCGCCGGGGCCGAGTGGATCGACGACAGCGAGTTCACCGCCCAGGGCCTGGACGAGGCCGCCGTCGGCGAACTCCGCCACTGGGCCCAGGCGTGGGCCGACGACATCGCGGAGCGGCTCATGGAGGAAGCGGCGTTCGAGGACGAGTGAGACCGGTGGCCTGAACCGTCCGTTCACGCGGGCAGGCGGCCTTGTCCGGCTTCCGGCGGGTGCTGAAGGATCTCCGGGCGAGGGCCGGTGATCCGTGACCGAGCACCGTCATGTCCGGCCCGGCGATCCATCGATGCCGCACTCGAAAGGAACGCACCGTGCCGCAGGAGACGACGACCCCCCAGCTGAAGGTCACCGCCGACGAGGTCGGCGACTGGTACGACAAGTTCGGCGAGGTGTACCACATGACCCTCGGCGAGAGCGTGCACTGCGGCCTGTGGTTCCCGCCGGACGAGCCCCACCCCGCGAGCATGGACCTGGTCGCCCTCTCCTCACAGGCGCAGGACCGCTACACCGACTACCTCATCAGGACCCTCGACCCGCGCCCCGGCGAGCACGTCCTGGACATAGGCTGCGGCACCGGCCGCTCCGCGCTGCGCCTGACCCAGCAGCGCGAGGCCAAGGTGACCGGCGTCTCCGTGAGCAAGGAACAGATCGACCGCGCCAACCGGCTCGCGGCGGCGCACGGCCTGACCGACCGCCTCACCTTCGAGCACGCCGACGCCATGCGGCTCCCGTACGCCGACGAGACCTTCGACCGCGCCTGGGCGGTCGAGAGCATCTGTCACATGGACCGCGCCAAGGCACTCGGCGAGGCGTGGCGGGTGCTGCGCCCCGGCGGTGAGCTCATGGTGCTGGAGTCGGTGGTGACCGACGAGCTCACCGAGGCGGATGTCGCCCTCTTCGAGACGGTGTTCGCCAGCAATCTCCCGCCCCGCCTGCCCGAGTTCTTCGACCTGATCGGCAAGGCCGGCTTCCACACGCTGGAGTTCAAGGACCTGTCGGCCAACCTCGCCATGACCATGAACGTGATGGCGCTGGCCTGCTACGACAAGCGGGAGGAGTTCACCGAGCGCTTCGGCGCGGAGTTCACCGACCACTTGATCGCGAGCCTCCCGGCGGTACGCGACATCCTCGTCCGCAAGACCCGCTTCTTCCTGGCTCTCGTCCGCAAGCCTGCCGCGTAGGCCCGTGTGGGCCCCGGGCCTGCGCGGCCGGGGCCCGCACGCGGTTCAGCGCCGGTCCGCCTGCCCCGGGCCCCGGTGCACGTGAAGGGTGATGCCGGAGAAGTCCCTGCCCTGGAACACCTCGCCCTGCGTCCCGCCGCTGATGTGGTTGTGCACGTCTCCGGCCGTCGTCGCCCGCGTCCGCTGCCACCACTCCTCCAGCAGCGCCCGGAACTCGCCGTCCAGCGCGGCCCGGACGCCCAGCGCGGTGGCCAGCGCCTGGGCCCGCACCGGATCGGCCGGGGCACCCTCCAGGGAGGTGAGCTCCGGCTCGCCCGTGCTCACACCGGGGGGTGTGTCGAGTGCCCCTCCCCGCCCGAACGGGCGCCGCACGAGGGCGGAGAGGCCCTGCCATGCCTGCCGGGCGGCTTCCCCGCCCAGCCCTCCGGCCAGTGCGGTGAGGGCCGCCGCCGTGATCGGGTCCATGGATACGCTCCCTGGGTGGTCGTCGGTTGTAGCCACCATAGAAGCGTGCGACGCACCGGACGCGGCTGTTCCGACGATCCGTCGGCCCGTCAGGCCGACTGACCCACCGTAGAGTTGGCGGATGGCCGAGGAGACGCACAACAGCCTGGACGGGCGCGCGGACGTGGTGGTCCAGGCCGGGCGCATCGAAGCGCTGCATCAGCATCTGCACGGTGTGGCGGCGGCGCCGGAGCGGCCGGTGCCCTTCCAGCTGCCGCCCGCGCTCGCGTACTTCGCGGACCGGCGGGCCGAGCAGGAGCGCATCGCGCGGGCCGCCGAGAGCCACACGGGCGACGGCGCCCCGCTGGTCGTGGCCCTGAGTGGCATCGGCGGGATCGGCAAGACCGCGCTGGGATTCCATGTGGCCCGTCAGCTGGGCCCGCGCTATCCGGACGGTGTGCTGTACGTCGATCTGGACGATCTGCGCCGGGACGGCGTGGTGGAGGTCGCCGATGCCCTCGCGGAGCTGCTGACCGGCCTGGGCGTCAGCGCGGAGTGGCTGGAGCGGTCCTTCTCCGGCCGTCGGAAGCAGTATTGGTCGCTCACCCGCGCCAAGCGGCTCGTCGTGATCATCGACAACGCGCGGTACGGCAGCGAAGCCGTACCGCTGCTCCCGGCGTCCGCGGGCGCCCTGGCGATCGTGACCAGCCACGGGACGCTCTACGACCTCGACGGCACGGCGCCGGTCGAGGTGCCCGTGCACCCGCTCGCCCCACAGGACGCGGCACGGCTCCTCGCGCACATCGTGGACGACCACCGGCTGCCCGCGGAGCCGGAGGCGGCGGCCGCGCTCGTCCGCGGCTGCGGTGGACTGCCCGCGGCGCTGAAGGTGGCCGGGCAGTGGATCCGCAAGTACCGCAGACGCAGCCTGTCCCGGCTGGTCGAGGAGCTGACGGCGGAGCTGCGCGAGAAGGGCGTCCCCATGGTCGAGGCGGTGTGGGACGCGGCGTACGCGGGGCTGGGTCAGGAGGCCGCGCGGCTCTACCGCCTGCTGTCGCTCCACCCCGCGCCGGTCATCACCCCGCCGGCGGCCGCCGCGCTGCTCGGCGCCGGAGAGCGGCGGGCCGTCGACGCGCTGGAGGAGCTGGAGTCGGCGGGGCTGCTGGAGCACCGGCCGGAGGGCTGCCGGATGCACGACCTGCTGCGTGGCCACGCCGACCGCCGTGCGCGCGAGGCCGACCCCGAGGGAGCGGAACGGGCCGAGGCGCGGCGCGCGTTGATCCGCTGGTACCGCCGCCAGGCCGCGCGGGCGGACCGGACGGCGGCCGGTCCGCGCATGACTCTCGCGGAGCTGCCGGGTCCTGTCGCCGGTGTCCCCGACGTCGCGTTCGCCACCAAGCCGGAAGCGCTCAGATGGCTGGAGTCGCAGCGGCTCGCGCTGTACGGCTGCGTCCGGCTGGCCTTCGACAGCGGGCTGTACGAGGACGCGTGGGCGCTGTGCGAACCGCTGTGGACCCACTTCCTCGACCACCCGCACTACGCGGACGTCACGGACGCCTTCGCGACCGGCGTCGCGGCCGCCGATCGCCTGGAACACCTGCCGGCGATGGTCCGGATGCGCTGCCAGCTGGCCCGTCCCCTGTGGGAACAGCAGCGGTACGAGGAAGCCGCCGATCGCCTGCGCCGCGCCTTGAGCGCGTCCGAGGCGCTGGGCGATTCCGGTCCGGAGCGCAAACTGAGGGCCTCGGCCGTGGAGTTCAGCGGCCTGCTGAAGCTCGCCGAGGGCGACCTCGCGGGCGCGACGGCGGACTTCGAGGCTTCCCGGCGGATCCACACGGCGATCGGCAACGCCTACGGCGTGCTCCTCCAGACGCACCTGCTGGGCCGTACCGCCCTGCGTCAGGGCGAGGTCGGGCGGGCGGTCGGCTTGCTGGAGGAAGCGCACCGGATGGCGCGCGAGCAGGAGCGGGAGCGGATGACCGCCCGCACCGGATTCGAGCTCGGCCGGGCGCTGAGGTGCGCGGGGCGGGCGGCGGAAGCCGAGGCCCTGGCACGCGCGGCGCTGGAGAGCGCCCGCGAGCGGGGTTCCACCTCCGACGAGGCGCGCGTCCTGGAGGAACTCGCGGGGCTGGCCGACGAGCGCGGTGCGACGGCCGAGGCGGCCGAACAGCGTGCGCTGGCAGAGCTGTTGGCCGACCGCGCGGGCGGCCTGACCGGCGGTGGTCAGAGCTCGTAGGCGAGGTCCGCCTCGTCCGCCGGGGCCAGGTGCGCCCGGACCGTGAGCGGGCCGGTGTCGCAGAGGAGCGTCACCGGGGGCGTCACCTGCGGCGCCTCGGCCAGCCAGGCGTGGACCGCGGAGACGACGGCGGCCGGGTCGGCGCGCAGGACGCGGCCGGCGGCCACGCGCGGTTCGACGCGGACGCTGAGCGGACCGGCCGAGCGGTGCCGGACCAGGACCCGCTCCGGGGTGAGGAGCGCGGCCGCGGTCCGGCACGCCGGGGCGTCGTCCAGGATCCGCTCGGTCCACCCGGCCGCTGTCCACGCGCTGCTGTGCGGTGCCGGTGCGGCGCTCCGGGCCCGGCGCCACAGCACCGCGGCGGTCTGCGTGTGGCGGGTGTCCGCTTCCGGGAGTTCGGCGGCCAGATGGCGTACGGCCTCGGAGGTGTACGGGGGGAAGCGCTCGACGCCGATCCGGCGCCCGGAGACCTGGGTGCGTACGGCGAAGGCCGCGGGACGGCGGGGCGCGGTGGCCGGGCGGGGGAGCGGGTGCGGGGCCACGGGGGCCGTCGGCGGCCGGATGCCCAGCAGTCGGTAGAGCTCGCTCCGGAGCCGGCGCAGGGACTGGCCCTGCCGGGCGAAGGCCGCGTCCGCGAAACGCCGGGTGTCCCGCGCTACCGCCGCCCGGAGTGCGGCCGGCAGGCTCTCCGCGAGCGGGGGCGCCGACGCCAGCATGTCCGCCATGGGGCTGCCGGGGATCAGCTCGCTCCCGCCGTCGTAGGCACCGATGACGGGGCGGCCGAGAGCGGCCGCGTAGAGGGCGGTGGAGCCGTGGTCGGTGACCACCGCGTCGGCCGCGACGAGGAGCGCGGCCCACTCCTCGTGCGGACCGGCCAGGACCAGGCCCGCCGCGAGGGCCGGGGCCAGCCGGCGGGCGATGTCGAAGGGGCCGGTGCGGCTGTGTTCGTTGGGGTGGAGGATCAGGCCCAGCTGATAGGCGTCGTGCGGCAGCCGGCCGAGGAGTTCGCGCGGCAGGTCCGGCCGGCGGGCCAGCAGTGACTCCGGGCCCCAGGTGGAGGTGAGCACGATGAGCCGCCGTTCGCCCGTACCGAGGGCGGCGCGGTAGCCCTCCCGGTGGGCGAGCGAGCCGAGCAGCCGGTCCAGGGTCGGATCGCCCACCACGGAGGCCCGCGCGGCGGCCGCGGGGCAGTGCTCGGTGAGGCGGTCGAGCTGCTCGCCGTGCGCCAGCGCGTGCAGATCGGCCCAGGGTTCGCCGTCGGCGAGCAGGTAATGGGGGTCCAGGCCGGAGGGGAGGTGGGGCGAACCCTCGTCCCTGAGGGCCTTGTTGAAGCCCGCGCCGTGCGGCATCACCACCCGGGGGCCGGACAGGACCCGCAGCGCGCCCTTCGGGCTCGCGGTCAGTATGAGGTCGTGCTCGCGGGCGCGAGCCTGCTCCCAGCCGACCGTCCGAGCGCCGGACCGCTCCAGGGCCGCGAGGGCGTCCACGTCGAACGCCGACCCCGGTACGAGCGTGAACCGGACGGCGATGCGCTCGTCACCCTCGAAGACGGGGAGCGCGTCGAGAAGCCGGTGCAGGGCGCCCGCCGAACGCACGGCGATGAGCACTGTCCGGCTGTCCGGCTGTCCGGCTGTCCGGCTGTCCGGCTGTCCGGCTGTCCGGCTGTCCGGCTGTCCGGCTGTCCGGCTGTCCGGCTGTCCGGAAACTGTGGATTCTACCTGAAATGCCGCTGTTGGGGCCGGTGTTGTCCTTGCTGGACCGGGCGAATTCGTCGAGGGCCTCCTGCGGCATGCAGCCGATCGTACCGGCGGGGGAACGCGGGCCCCCGGGGCGTCCGGCCGTCCGCTCCCGTAGGCCAGGCCCAGACCTTTGACCTGGGGCTTTCGCGCGATACGGGGGTGTTACCGTCAGGGACCTTGAACGCAGGTGAGAACGGGGGCCGCGCGTGGCGAACGCACGGGAATCGGGGCGGAAGCGGGAAAAAGGAGCGGGGCCCCAGGGCGAGATAGCCCTGGCGAAGGGCGTCGCCCTCGTGGTGGGGCTCTTCGCCACCTGGCATCTGGCCCTGGTGGCCACCGCCGACGGCATGGCCGTGTCGGACGTCGCCTCGACCGTCAAGGCACTCGCCCTGCACCGGCCGTTGGACGGCCTGGGCGAGGACGGCATCCACGCCGCCTCGCCCGCCGTCACCGTCTGCGTCTGGCTGGTCTTCATCGCCGTACCCATCGCCCTGATCACGCTGGCCGTACGCGCCCGTCGGCGGCGCGCCCGCGGCGCCGGCGGCGAGGGCCTGGCCTCCGCCGTCGAGGCCCGCCACAACCTCGGCGAGGCACGCGCCCGGGCCGCCGCCGCGCAGACCCGCGCCACCAGCTTCTCCGGCAAGGACGGCCGCTACGACCCGAAGGCCGTCGCCCGCGCCGAACTGCGCGAGTTCGGCTGGCGGATGGGCCGGCAGCTCGGCAGCAGACAGCCGCTCGTCGCCACGCCTGAGGACTCGATCGCGGTCATCGCGCCCTCCGGCGGCGGTAAGTCCCGCAACGTCGTCATCCCGGCCTGCCTCGACGCGCCCGGCCCGCTCGTCGTCACCTCGACGCGCGCCGACGTCCTCGACGTCATCGCCCAGCCGCGCTCCCGGCAGGGCAAGGTGTGGGTCTTCGACCCGCTCGACACGGTCGGCTGGCCGGAGCGCATGGTGTGGGACCCGGTGGCCGGCTGCCAGGACGGCGAGACCGCCACGTCGCGCGCGCTGTCCTTCTCCGTCGGCATGGGCGCGGACGACGGTTCGTCCACCAACGCCGGCTTCTTCCAGCAGACGGCCTCCTCCGCGCTGACCCGCCTGCTGCACGCGGCCGCGCTGGAGGGGCGCACCATCGAGCATGTGCTGCGCTGGGCCACCAACCTGGAGAAGGCGAGCGAGCCCCGCGCCATCCTCACCGACCACCCCGGCGCCGAACCCGGCTGGGACGTCCTGCTGCGGTCCGTCTCGACGGGCGCCGACGAGACCGTCGCCTCCACCCGGCAGACCCTCGCCGCGCAGATCGAGCCCCTCGCGCTGCGCAAGGTGCTGCGCTGCGTGACCCCTCAGGAAGGCGTGCCGGTCTTCGACGCGGACCGCTTCGTCGCCTCCCGCGACACGCTCGTCCTCATCAGCGACTCCAACGCCTCGACCAATGTCTCGCCGCTGACCACCATGCTGCTCGGCGAGGTCGTCGACGCGGCCAAGCGCCGCGCGCCGCGGACGCCTTCGGGCCGGCTCGACCCCTTCCTGCGCCTGGTGCTGGACGAGGTCGCGAACGTCGCCCCGCTCCCCAAGCTCCCCTCGCTCGCCTCCGACGCGCGCGGCTACGGCATCCACCTCGTCTACGCCCTCCAGTCCCTCGCCCAGGCCGGACTGCGCTGGGGCGACAAGGAGGCCGCCACCCTCCTCGACAACGCCGCCGCGTCCCTGGTGATGGGCGGCCTCAAGGACATCGAGGCCCTGCGCCGCTTCTCCGAGCTGATCGGCGAGACCGAGCTGGCCGAGCTCTCCACCTCCCGGGACACCCAGCGCCTCTTCGGCTACACCACGTCCGAGGTCAAGCGCGAACGCCGCATCCTGCGCCCCGAGGAGATCCGCCAGCTCCCGCACGGCCAGGCCCTGCTCCTCTTCCGCGGCGCGCCGGGCGTCATCGTCGAGCTGGAGCCGTGGGACCAGAGCCGCGACGGGCAGGCGCTGCGCGCAGGTGAGCTGGCGACCCGCGCGGCGCGCATCGGCCCGACGCCGCTCGAACAGCTCTAGGAGCACACCGTGGACGACGTACTGAAGGTCTCGGACTTCGCCGCCTACCGCGCGGGCCTGGAGGAGCAGATCAAGACGTTCGCCCTGGGCGTCAAGCGCGAACAGGGCGAGGTCGAGGAGATCCTGGGCGAGATCCTCGGCCGCCTGAACGCCCTGGAGGCCACCGCCTCCGGCGGTGCCGGGGCCGGTGGCCATCTTCCGTGGTCGCTGCGGGCCACGGAGCGGGACTGGCAGGACCTGGCCGACTGGCTCGACTGGTTCGGGCGGCACTACGCGCCTCAGCTCCACCTGCGCATCTGGCCCTGCTGGCCGAAGCACGGCGGTGTCGTCGAGGAGCTCGCCGCCCTCCGCGCGGCCTGGTGCGCGGCCGTCGAGGCCGACGCCGACCCCACCCGGAGCGGCTCCGAGCTCGCGTACTGGCACCAGATGTGGCTGTGGCCCACGGTCGAGCGCATCCGGCAGAACTACATGTTCGCCGAGTGCGAGACCGACCACTCCCCGGACCGCCCCGGCCGCCCCACCGACACGGCCGCCCTCAGCGCCCGCGTCGCCGAGGCGGAGGCCGAGCGCCGCCGTCTGGAGAACGCGCGGTACGCCTTCTTCGCCGAGGTCCCGCGGGGGTGGACCGCCGAGCGGCCGGACGGCCTGTGGCGCAGCGCCGACGACGGCTGGGAGTACCTCTCCCTGCTCGACTGGGAGTGGCACGCCGCGGCGGAGCTGCCGGTGGAACGGGAGATCCTGCGTCCGCTCGCCGCCGAACGCGCGCTGGAGCTGGCCGCGGACCGGCAGGCGTGGGTCACGTACTGGGCCCACTTCACCGACGAGGCCGACTGGCAAGCCGGGGCGCCGCCGACCACGGTGGTCCGGCGGCGGCGCAGCCCGGAGCGCATCCTCGACGAGGCGTACGGCCCGGACGGCTGGGAGCCGACCGACGCCGTCCACGACTTCCTCAGCGCCCGGCCCTCCGACCCGCCGCACCTGGTGGAGATCGACGCGGCGGAGGCGGCACGGCTGGCGAACGGGGACACGGAGCTGTGAGTACGGACAAGCCGGCCGGCGCCTGGCGCGAGAGCCGCTCCGACGACGCCCGCCCGCTGGAGCTGACGGCGGAGGAGAACCGCCTCGTCACGGCCCGCTGGGAAAAGGCCCGCGCGGCCCACGGACAACTCGACGCCGTCCTGGACGCCTTCGTTGCCCGTTCGGGAGAAGCGATCGGCGCCCGGCTGGAAGGAAAGCGGTACCGGCTGAAGGGCCTTCTCGCCTTCCGCCGCCAGGCCGCCGCGCGAAAGCGCCTCCGTGTCGATGTGGGGGCATTCGCGCGCAAGATCAGTGACCTCAATCGCTACACCGTCGTACTCGCAACCGATCACTACACGGCGGGCGTCCGACAGGCGTACGCCTTCCTGCACGAGCAGGGCTTCGAGCTCGTACCCGGCTCGGAACGGAACACCTGGGAGGACCCCCTCTACAAGGGATTCCGGGCGGCCTGGCAGCGGCCGGGCGGAGAGGACCGATTCGAGATCAGGTTCCACACGGACGCGAGTTATGCGGTCCAGTCGGAGAACCATCTCCTTTACGATCTCTACCGCTCCGGCCGGGTGCGCGATGCGGCGGCTGACGGCGCCGAGTTCTCGAAAGCGCGCGAGCAGGCGGCCGAGCTGGTGCAGAGCGGGCGGTACGGCATGAAGTCGGGAGAGGAAGGCCGATGATGAGCGAACAGTACGAGTACTTCGTCGAGGTGCCGGAGGGCTACACCCCGGAGCGGCCGGACGGGCTGTGGCGGCGTTCCGGGGAGGAATGGGAGTACCTGTCGCTGCTCGACTGGCAGTGGCACAACATCAAGGACACGAACGTCACACACCCGCCGGCGGCGAAGATTCTGCACGAGGTCACGGCCGAACGGGCCGCCGAGCTCGAAGCCGACCGGCAGGGCTGGGTGCGGTACTGGGCCTATTACTCGAACGAGCGCAGGTGGCGGGCCGGCCAGGGTCCCAAGACCGTGGTGCGGCGGCGCAGGAGTCCTGAGCGCATTTACGACGAGACGTTCATGTCGGACAACGTGTGGGAGCCCGACAGCGCCATCTTCGAATTCTTCGACGCGCGCCAGACGACTCCGCCGCATCTGATCGAGCTCACTGCCGATGAGGCCGAGCGGCTTCTTCAGGAGCTCCGTGGCGTGATGGGGGCCACCGAACTGTGAGCGGATCGGATGTCGGTGCTTGGCAGGGGGCCAAGGAGAAGTCCGAGGACCATCTCAAGCTGACCCCCGAACAGAATCGTCTGGTCACCGCCCGCTGGGAGGCGGCCCAGGAGGCGCGTGGCCGTCTCGACGGCATCATGCGGGGAATCGAGGACCGATCGGTCTCGCGCGGCGGAAAGCTGGAGGGTCTCGAGAACTCCCTCAAGGGGCTCGATTCCTTCCGGCGCAAGGCCGCGGTCGAGGTCAAGCGAAACGGTGGCGACGCCCAGGAAGTCTGTGAGGACGTCGACGACCTCAACCGCTACACGCTGACCTTCGAGGCGGACGCCTACGTCGAGGGGACGAATCAGGCTTATGCGGAGCTGCGGTCGCGCGGATACGAGACCCTCTCCGAGACGAACACCTGGGAAGACCCGGTCTACAAGGGGGTCAACACCACCTGGCAGCACCCGGAAACCGAGGAGAAGTTCGAGCTTCAGTTCCACACCCCGGAGAGCTTCGCGGCCAAGTCCGAGAACCACGAACTCTATGAACTGACGCGGTCGGGAAAGTTCGAACAGATCGGCGCGGGCGACAAGGAGCTCGCCAAGTCGTACAAAGAAGCCGCGGATCTCCTGCAGAACGAGCGGTACGCGAACGTACGCATCCCGCCGGGCGCGGAAGAACTGCGTGAGCCATTGGTCCGGGCCAAGCTCAACCCCGATGTCGATCCTGAGATCGTCCAGGAGGTCCGGGTCATGGAAGCCGACCTCCGCGCCACCCACGAGGCCGCTGCTGCCCAAAGGAATGAGCAGCAGCAATCGGCACTCCTCGGCACAGCCTTGGAGGAATCGCTGCAGAAAGAAGGCCCCGGCCTACGCAACAGATTGGCTACAAAAACCGAGCCAAAGCAACAGTCACGCACCGCGGCCCCCATCGCCGACCCTCTCCCGGCCCAGTCCCGAGGCCGCGGGCCGGCGCTGATGTAAGGGGTGAAGAGGCCGGGCGGTCCGAATGGGCGTGATGGGGGCCACGCGATCGCGGGGCGGCGTTCCTGAAAGGCCCGCCTTGTCGGGAATTCCGGATGCAGAACCGGTAAGAGTTCGCTCACTCCTGGTCACTCATTGGACAAATCAAGCTGTTTGACGATCAGTAATAGGCCCACGTACTGTCCAGGCACTCAGGCCTTGTACGGGGGAAGGGTCACCAAGGTTGAGCACGTTCAAGACGGTCATGCGGCGGATACTGAATCTGCCGGAGCCGAAAGGCGATAAGGCCACAGCAACTCCCATTGCGGACAAGCCTTTGACGCCCGCCGCCCCCACGGCTCCCGCCGCTTCCGTACCCGCCGGCCTTCAGCAGTGGACCGACGCCGCGGCGCGGCTCCAGGCCCAGACGTCCGGCCCCGCCCGCACCGAGCCGGTGCCGCCGGAAGCGGGGGCCAAGGCCGCGTCCGACAGCCAGGTTCCGTGGCGGATCGAGGACGAGAAGAGCGGCGCCAAGTTCGCGGTGAAGGTCGGCCGCGGTGTGCTCTGGGGCGTCGTCGCGCTGGCCGTGATCACCGGTGTCCGGTCGTGGATCTGGGCGCCGGCCCCGGCCAAGCCCGCCCCGGCCAAGGCCGACAGCGGGCCGCGGTATCCGGTCGAGGAGGCGCAGGCGGTCGCCGCGCGGTTCGCGCGCTCGTATCTGACCTGGGACGAGGGCGACCCGCAGGCGCGGGCCGCCGCCCTCGCGCGGGACATGCCGAGGGGAGCCGACACCAGCGACGGCTGGAACTCCAAGGGGCACCAGCAGGTGCTCGTCGTCCAGCCGAGCACCGTCTCCGTGCTCGGTGACAAGCGCGCCCGCGTCCGGGTGGACGTCCTCGTGAACACTCCCGACGCCGCCCCCGCGCCCGCCGACAAGGGCGACAAGAAGGACGACGGCAAGAAGGACGACAGCAAAAAGGACGACGGCAAGAAGGACGCCAAGTCCGCCACCCGGTGGATGGGCCTGGAGGTCCCCGTCGTCCAGGCGTCCGGCCGCGTCGTCGTCACCGGCCAGCCCGGCATCGTCGGTGTGCCGAACAGCGGCCCGTCCGTCCCGGCGGCGGACAGCAAGAGCAACGACATGGACTTCGGCGGCAAGACCCGTGGTGTGATCGAGGAGTTCTTCTCGAAGTACGCCACCGGCGAGTCCGACTCGGTGGCCGCGCCCGGCGCTTCCATTCCCGCCCTGCCGTCCGGCATGGCCCTCGACTCGGTCCGCAACTGGACCGTGGACGAGGGAAGCGGCACCGACCGCGTCGGCACCGCGGTCGTCAGCTGGAATGTCGGCGGTGCCGCGATCGAGCAGACCTACCGCGTCAAGGTGACCCGCGTGTCGTCCGCCCAGGCCGAGCGCTGGCAGGTCGCCGAGGTCCACGGCGGACTCACGCCGTAGCCGGCCCGCGCGGCCGTCACTCCTCCACCTTTTCCGCCGGTCCCCCGGCATTCATCGATTCACCGCTGCCCGTCTCACCACGAGGGAAATACGATGCAACTTGCGCTGACCAGTGGCGCCGACCTCAAGAACTGGGTGTTCCTGATCGCGGGGAACATCTTCCTGATCGTCCTCGCGGTCAGGGCCATCGGCCACTACGCGAAGCGCGAATGGGGCGAGCTCCTCGGCCACTTCCTGGCCGGTGTGGTCGTGGCCGGCTTCGTCTTCGCGCCGGACGCCTCGAAGAACATGCTGACCGAGGTCTGGAACAAAGTGGCCGGCGCATGAGGGTGGGGCACACGTTCACCCGCCACTTCGACCTGGAGACACGGCAGCACGAGCTGTTCGGCATGGACCTCGGCGAGGGTCCCTCCCGCCGGGTCCTGGTGACCGGTGCCGCGATCTACGCGGTCTGGGTGGGCGGCTTGCTGCTCGTCTTCGGCTTCCCGTCGCAGTTCCTCTTCACGCTCTACTTCGCCCCGCCCGCGCTCATCACGTTCTACGGCGCGCAGCGCTCCCGGCGTAACGAGCGACGGTGGAACCTCACGCAGTGGGCCCTGGCGGTCCGCTATCTGACGGTCGGGCACCGGCCGGTCGTCAACGGCGGCCGGCGCGCCGCCGACCGCAGCGAGTGGCTGCCGCTCCGGGCCCGCCTGGGCGACCGGACGGAAACGCTCCTGGACCTCCCGGGCATGGGGGTCTTCGAGGGCGTCCTCGGTGGCGAGGAGCCCAAGCCGACGGCGGGCCGCCAGGCGAAGCTCGACGCCAGGCCCCGGCTCTACGGCCCGGACCACGTCTACCGCGCGCGGATGCGCGGCCTCTCCGGCAAGGAGCGCAAGGCCGCCGAGCAGGCGGCGGCCCAGCAGCAGGCGCAGAGCGCGGCCCAGCAGGCATGGACGGGCAGTGCGGCGCACCGGCCCGGCCCGAATGGCACGTAAAGGTAGCCGACATTGAAGTTGTTCAAGGGCATCGCCCGTTTTCTCGGCGTCGAGGGTGACCGTTCCGCCCCGCCGCCCCGCTACGTCGCCCTCGCGGACGGCCTGGTCGTCACCGAGACGCACGCCGAGGCGTGGTTCGTCCTCTCGGGCTCCAACACCGACCTGATGTCGGAGAGCGCCCGGGACGCCGAGCACGACCAGGCGAGCAGCGCGCTGGCCCGTACGCTCTCCGGCCACGACTGCCACCTGAAGGTGCTGTGGGCGCCGCTGAACGCCGCCGAGTACCGGAACGAGGCGGACACCCTCTTCTCGGCCGGCAACTACGCGGAGTGGGCCGACATCCGTGTCGAGCGCCTCGACGACCTGGAGCTGCCGACCCGGCTGCTGCTGCTCGGCGTGCGCATCTCCGAGCGCTCCACCCAGGCCAAGGCCCGGGGCAGCCGGGGCGTGCAGGAGGCCCTGGGCATCAGCTCGACCTCCGTCTCCCAGAAGGAGATAGCCCGTCTCGACGCGCTCACCCGGCGCCTGGGCCGGCAGCTGGAGACGACGCCGTGGAAGGCGCAGCCGGCCACGGTCGAGATGCTGGCCTGGATGGTCGCCCGCGAGCAGCGCCGCGGCACCGTGCTGCCGACGCCGGGTGGCGACGGCCTCATATCCGGTGCCAAGCTGGCCCAGCTCACCCGCGGCCGCGTCCTGCCCTACCCCGACCACCTGCGCTTCGTCGACCAGCAGGGCGAGACCACCTCCTGGACCGCGATCCTCACCATGGACGGCTTCCCGGAGGAGATGGAGTCCCCGGGCGCGGGCGAGTGGCTGCGCGCCGTCGCGGAGATCACCTACGTACCCGAGTACGCCGATGACGACCACGACGCCGACATCCAGGTCAAGCCGGTCAACCCCGAGCCCTCCGTCCGCTTCAAGGTCCTGCACAAGCGGGACGCCCTGAAGGCGATCGACGAGGTGCGCAGGCTCGCCAAGGAGCAGCGGCAGAGCGCCGCCAAGCACTCCGCCGGCGAGACCGCGCAGGAGATCGAGGAGACCGAGGAGACGATGACGGGCCTCTCGCGCGACATGAAGCGCGAGGACGTCACGCTGATGGAGGACCACCCCCGCCTGATCGTCAGCAGCGATGTCTCGCTGGACGATCTGCGCGCCCGCTGCGACGCCGTCATCGGCTACTACGGCGGCCTGGGTATCGAGGTCAGCGTCGCCGCCGAGGAACAGCGCGAGCTGTGGCTGGAGTCCCAGCCCGGCGACATGCTGCGGGTGCCGGACCTGGTGCACACGCGCACGGTCGGCGCGTTCGCCGGCTCCTGGTTCTGGGGCGGCGCCTCGGTCGGTGACGACACGGGCCCGGCGATCGGCTACCTGACCGGCTCGACGCCCGGTGTCGTGCGCAACGACCTGACCGGTGGCTCCGAGCGCGGTGACGCCACGACCACGGCGTTCATCGGGCGAAGCGGCCGCGGCAAGACGACCGCGATGATGCTGTCCCTGCTGGACTCCGGCTTCCGCGGCTCGTTCGTGCTGGCCCTGGACTTCAAGGGCGACATGGGCGGCCTCGTGTCGGCCGGGCAGCGCTTCGGGCTCAACGCCCATCTGATCGAGACCGGGGCGCAGTTCGCGGGCGTCGCCGACCTCTTCACCCTGCTCTCCGGCGAGAGCGCCGAGCGCGCGCAGACCGAGGTCCCGGCGCAGCTCGGCATCGCCCTGCCGCAGCACCTGCGCATGCGGGGCGCGGAGACCCCGATCCAGAGTGCGGTCAACGAGACCATCGCCGCGGGCGACCCCGCGACCTGGAAGGTCATCGAGCGGCTGCGGCGCTCCGAGGACGAGCTGTCCCGCGAGGCGGGCAACGCCCTCTACGAACTGTCGCTGACCGGCCTCGGCGCGCCCTTCATGGGCAAGCCGGACGGCTCGTCGCTGCTCATGCCCACACCGGGCATCTGGGTCGTCCAGGTCCCCGGCATCACGCTGCCGTCCCCCGACGACGACCGCGACGACTGGTCGGTCCACCAGCGGCTCTCGGTCGCCCTCGTCCACTCGCTGCTGGCGTACGGCATCAGCATGGCCGGCCGGAAGGACCTGCGCGGCCTGCGCAAGGTCGTCGCGGTGCCGGAGGTGCACGTGCTGACGGCGACCCGGGAGGGCAGCTCGTTCCTCCAGTACATCGCCCGCGTCGGCCGCGCGCTGCACACGGCCCTGGTCGTCGACACCCAGGACCCGGAGTCGCTGGCCAGCCTCACCGGCCTGGTCGAGCAGATGACGACCGTCTTCGGCTTCCAGCTCACGACGCCGGAACAGCAGGACGCGATGGCGGCCCTGCTCGACCTCCCGAAGGGCGACCACACACGCCAGCTCATCCAGGCGATCGGCGTCGACGTGACGCAGGAGATCCGGCACGGCCACTGCATCATGCGCGACCGCCGCTTCAACAGCGCGACGGTGCAGTTCGACGTGCCGTCGCTGGAGGTGCTGGAGCTGCTGAGTACGACGCCGAAGACGACGGGCGTCGGGGCGGACCCGATGTCGATGAGCAAGCCCGAGCCTCAGGGGGCGAACGCGTGAAGCGGATGACAGCGATGGCCGCCGTGGTGGCGTCGATCCTGGTGGTGACGGGGTGTTCGTCGTCCTCGGACAGCAAGGGCGGGCAGGCCGGCGGTAATCCGGGCGCCGACAAGGAGGAGCGCGCCCGGGCGGACGCGGAGGCCCAGGCGAGGGCGAAGGACGAGGCGGCCATGAAGGACGCCGCCGTCCGGTACACGAAGGCGAGCGTCGGCAACGACGTACGGACGATGTGCGGCCTGATGACCCCGAACAAGCAGGGGGACGGCGGCCTCGAAGGCTGTGTGAAGAACTTCCAGGACCGGGACGGCGAGAAGCCCGATGCCGTCGGCACCGTGGCCACCGAGGGCGGGCCGCTGACCGTCCCGCCGGTCAAGGACCATCCCGAGGGGACGGGTCTGATGGTCACGGAGAAGACCGCCGACGGCGCGCGGATCTCCGCCTACCGGTGGGCCGTTCGCATGGTCAAGAACGACGGCACGTGGCTGGTCGACCAGTTCACGCACATGCGTGACGAAGACATGTCGGCCGCCAGTCCCGTCCGCAGCGCCCTGATGAGGTCCTCGGGATGAGGATTCCCCGCTTCCGGAACCTCGCGATACCCCTCCTCGGTGCGCTCACCACGCTGATGGCGACAGCCGGGGCCGCGGCGGCCGACGACAAGTTCGACAAGTACAAGCCGGCGGGCATCGGCGACCTCCTGCGCACCCCCCGCATCGGGCAGGGCGGCGGCCAGACCCTCTACGAGCAGTTCGGCGCCGCGCTCTACTACCGGCTGGACAGCGAGCTGGGCTGGAAGGACATCGGCTGGTCGATGCTCAACGGCATGGCCGAACTCTTCATGGGACTGACGGTCTTCGTCACCCAGTCGGCCGTGGTCGCCGTCCAGTGGACGATGGACCTCACCAAGGTCCAGGACATCCACGACGCGATCATCAAGTCCATATCCGGCGCGGCCGGGACGGTTTCCGCGACCTTGCTGCCCTCGGCCCTGGCCGTGGGCGCCATGGTGGCCTGGGCCAACCACCGCAAGGCGAGCGGCAGCGGGCTCAGCCAGCTCGGCTGGGTGGCGGCCTCCGGCATTCTGGCGGTCTCGCTTATCTCGACCCCCCAGGTGTGGGTCGACGGCATCGACAGCGTGCGCGAGGTCGGTGCCAGCATCGCCGCGGAGGCCACCAGCGCCGGCCTGGACCGCGATGTGAAGGAGCCCTTCGAGGTCAAGGGGGACGCGAACCTCGGCCAGACGGAGGACGACAACAAGCCGAAGACGGACCCCAAGGAGCAGAAGAAAGCCGAGGAGTCGAAGAAGAACAAGCTGGTCCGCAAGTCCACCGACGCGATCTGGCGCTCGTATGTCGTCACTCCCTGGTGCATCGCCGAATTCGGCAACCTCAACACCTGCAAGCAGTTCGGCGAGGAAACCCTCAGGAAGACGGACAAGCCGACGGACGACGACGATTTCGATGACGCCCGCAAGGAGTACCTGAGCAAATCCCTCAGTGACAAGAAGATCGGCACACCGGCCATGAAGTGGCGGCAGGGCAAGAACGCCGGCCGCGTCACGGTCGCGATCGCCGCCTTCGTCTGCGCCGCGCTCTTCGCCGTCCTCGCCATCGCCCTGGCCTTCGCCTCCCTCGCCTCGCTGATCGGCGCGCTGATGCTGCTGCTCGCGGGAGTGGTCTTCGCCTGTCTGTGGGTGATCCCCGGCAGACCGCGGCAATGGGGCATGCGCTGGTTCGACGCCCTTCTGGGCTTCGCCATGCAGTCGTTCGTGAGCACGATGGTGCTGGGCGTCGTCCTGGTCCTGAACACCGTCAGCATCACGATGCTGGGCACGTACGGCTACTTCGCCTCCGCCGGTGTCAGCATCACCAGCGCGATCGTGGCGTTCAAGTTCCGTTCCGTGATGGAGAGCATCGTCGGTGTCTCCGGCACGCTGACTCCCGGCGGCTCGGCACTGGGCATGGCGATGGGACGCGGGGCCAGCCGCATGGCCGGAAAGGCGACTGGCTGGACGGCCGGGAAGGCCGCGCGCGGTACCGGCCGGGCCGGCAAGCAGGCCGGCAGGTTCGCGGCCACGGGAGCGCGGAAGGGCGCGAAGGCCTTCGACGAGAAGGTCTCCCATGTCGGTAAGGCCATGGCCATGAGTTCCTGGGCCGCGACCAACAGCACCGTCCCGCTCGGTGTGCGCGGAGGCGCCAAGTCCCCGGCCGGATCGGACCGGCCGGGCGCGGACGGGCGGAGCACGGGCTCGGACGGCCCGCGCGCTGCCGGTGGGGCGACCCGGGCGGGCGCGTACCGCAGGGGCGCGGGCACCAGCGTGGACCTGCCGGAGCGGCGTACCACCAGCGTGGCCAGCGTGCACCCGAAGTCCGCGACGGCGACGGTCGCCGCTCACCGAGGGCGGGGGCGCGCCCAGAACGACCAGGGCGCCCAGAACAACCCGAAGGCACGGAACGGCTCCGAGCAGGCGCCACGTGCGCAGAGTGCCCACAGCCGACGCAACGCGGCGTCGTCGAAGCCCGCCAAGGGCCAGGGCGCCCACGAGTTC
Organism: Streptomyces sp. NPDC025618; assembly: GCF_055558795.1. Lineage (NCBI taxonomy): Bacteria > Bacillati > Actinomycetota > Actinomycetes > Kitasatosporales > Streptomycetaceae > Streptomyces > Streptomyces sp. NPDC025618. The sequence continues at coordinate 233,342 of NZ_JBVHLW010000003.1, forward strand.
CGCCGGGGGCCGAAACTCGGCAGCAAGCCCCGGCAGCCGCGCGTGGCCCCGCCCAGCAGCGCGACGGTCACCGTGCGGCGGAACGCCTCCGCAAGTGCCCCCGCCCGCCGCCGCAGGAGGACCAAGTGAGCAAGGACAAGGGGCCCAGGAACCCTGCCGAGTGGCGGGAGTTGCTCAAGGCTCCGTACGAATACCCGGAGGAGATCGAGACGGCGCCCAAGCGGTCCCTGCGCCGCCGGGCCCGCAAGGTCTACCGGCAGGGCCAGAAGGTGGAGGTCAAGCGCCGTCTCGCGGAGGAGCGGCGCCGGGAGCCGGTCACCGCGGGCGGTGCCATCCTGGTGATCGCCGGGTTCCTGGCCCTCGGGGCGGCCGCCACGCACTGGTGGCCGGCTCACGACGCTCCGGCGCGGGTCGTACAGCCGGGCACCGAGGCGGACACGCACACCGCGGAGGCCCCGTCCCGGGCGCCCGGCGCCGACCCGGCCGCCTCGCCCTCCCCCTCCGGCTCCGCCAAGCCGGATCTCGGCAAGCCGGAGAAGACGGCGGAGGACTGGGCACGGGCCTACTGGGCCCGTAACCCGCCGGTGGACAAGACACACAAGGCGGCGGTGGACCGTGCGGCGCCGTGGATGACCTCCGCTCTGCGGGACAACCTCCGGCAGTTCGACGACAAGGCGTGGGGCGAACTGGTCTCCAACGGGGGCGTGTCCACGGTGGACAAGGTCACCGTAGGCCCGGCCGACGACGACCGGGTGAGCCGGCAGGCGGACACGCCGACGCGCGTGTGGCGCAAGGTGACCGTGGACACGACGGTCGCGGGCTATCGCAAATACACCGAGACCAAGGTCTTGCTGACCGAGATCATGCGCGGCGACGACGGCTGGCGCGTGGGCAGGATCCTGGGGGTCTGAGTCGTTGGACGGACGTGAGGCCCTCGCCCTGGCGGCGGGGGGAGCCCGACGTGCCCTGATGATCAAGCTGGGCCTGCCGGTCGCGGCCCTGTTCATGGCCTTCCTGATCCTGTTCGGAGCGCTCGGTGGCCTCGGCGGCAGTGGCGGTGCGTACGCCATGGGCTGCGGCAAGCCGGGCCAGCCCGCCGACGACGGCGCGTCGGGCAACGGCAGCAAGGGGGACGCGACGGGCGGGGCGGGCAAGGAGCTGCGCGCGCGCCAGGTGGCGAACGCGAAGATCATCGACCAGGTCGCCAAGGACGGCAAGCTGCCCGGCCGGGCCACGCTCATCGCGCTGATGACGGCGCTCGCCGAGTCCCAGCTGGACAACATCAACTACGGGGACCGGGACTCCCTCGGTCTCTTCCAGCAGCGGCCTTCGTCGGGCTGGGGCACGAGGGAGCAGATCCTGGACCCCAAATACGCGGCCCACATGTTCTTCTTCGGCGGTGACAGCGGCGACCCGCCGGGGCTCGACGACGTCCCGTGGGAGAACCTCTCGCTGAACGACGCTGCCCAGAAGGTGCAGCGCTCCGGTTTCGCCGACGCCTACGGACCGAAGGAGACCCAGGCCCGCAGCATCGCCAAGGAAGCGGGCATCGACCTGGAGCGCTCGGGCGAGAACCACCCCGGCAAGTCCGACAGCAGCGGATCGAGCGGCAAGCCCGCGGACAACGGCAAGGGCAGCAAGGACCCCGACGAGCCGCCGGAGACATGCGACACGTCCGGTACGGGCGAACCCGGCAAGCCGGGTGAGCCGTTCCACGACGGCAAGTCGTCCTGGCCCGACGTCGTCAAGAACCGCCACTCCACCGAGGACGCGATCAAGTGGGCGCGCGCCGAGGCGGACAGCCACCGTTCGGACTGGTACCAGAAGTGCCTGGCCTTCACCTCGATCGCGTACGGCTGGAACTCCTCCGGCACCAATTACGCCATCGACCACTACACGGACGTCATGCCCAAGGACATGCGCCACGACGGCGACCGCAACCCGCCGCCGGGCGCCCTGATGTTCTGGGACACCGGACACCGTGCCGGACATGTCGCGATCTATGTCGGGGACGGCAAGGTCGCGTCCAACGACATCGTGACGCCGGGCGAGATATCCATCGTGCCCGCCACCGACATCGAGACGAAGTGGGGTGCGAAGTACCTGGGCTGGTCACCCCCCTACTACCCCAACGCGGGATGACCCGGGTGATGATGGTGCCGCCGAACCGAAGGGGACCGGCGGGAAGTAAGGATTGGCCATGCCTGTTGTGACGGACCTCGACTCGGTCCCGCTGACACCCGTGTACACGATCGTGATCAGCGCCACGGGAGAAACCACCGTCGACGGGGAGCCGGTCGAGAACCTGCCGGGGCAGGACGCGCGCACGTCGGCCCTGGCCGACATCCGCGTCCGGGCCGCACGCCGCGGGCATCCGGTGCGGATCAACGCCAAGGAGCCCGACGGCTCGGTCTGGCCTTTGATAGTCGACCACGATGGCGCGGTGACACCGCTGGACGCTCCGCACCCCGCGCCGGTGGCCCCTCCTGCACCCGCCGCCCCACTCGCGTCCCTCACCGAGCGGACCGGGCCGCTCGAACCCCGCCACGCGGCCCTGCTCGGCCGGGTCGTCACCGCCGAGCTGCGGGGCGACCTGGCGGGCGCGGCGGCCGCGGCAGCGGACCTGGAGACCGCGCTGACCGCCGACCTCGGCCCCCTCCACCCGCACACCCTCGGCGCGCTGGCCACCCGCGCCTGGCTGTCCCTGCTGCTGCGCGACGACTGGGCCGCCGCCACCCGGCTGCACGTCCTCGCCGCCGAGCGCCGCCGCCAGGCCGGGGCCCCGGACGTGGAGACGCGCCGCGCGGCCCGCAACGCCCATGCCGCCTGGGCCCTGTTGCGCGCGGTCGACCCGGCGTCGGCGGCGGCCCTCCGCCCGGAGCTCGGCCGGATCGCGCACCTGACGGCATGACCGGCGGTGCCGCGCCCGCGGCCCGCAAGACCGGGGGATCCGCACAACAAAGAAGCCCCGGGCCGACGGCCTGGGGCTTTCTCATTGGAGCGGGTGACGAGAATCGAACTCGCGCTCTGAGCTTGGGAAGCTCATGTTCTACCATTAAACTACACCCGCGCGGACGCCCGTTTCGGAGCGTCGTATCGTCGCACACTCTACCCCATCGAAGACCCCCGGCGCACGTGCCGTGAGGGTCTTCACGGCTTTTGCGGGGTTGGTGAAGGGGGTGGGGACACGGCCTCGGGGGGCGGGAGTTGGGGCGTACGGTGGGGGGTGACAAGTCGGCGGGGGCGGCCGGGAGTGCCGGGTGCGGGTCGCTGCGATACATCCCCTAATGTGGCTTTTGTCTTTCATGTCGTGCCGGAGGCGCGCATGAGCAACACCATGGGGAAAGGGAGCTCGATGGAGCGCACCGTCGTTCGTTGTGCCGAAGGGCACGTGTTCAGCACCGCTTCGTTCCCGATGCAGAACCTCGGTCCCGGCCGGCTCGGCCCGGGGCGGCTGCTCCGCTGCCCGCGCTGCGCCCGGCTGCGGCATTCCGTGCCGGTGGCGGTCCAGAAGCGGTGATCAAGGAGTCCTGAGTGCCTCGCGGGCCCGGTCCGATCGGACCGGGCCCGCGTTGTCCGTCTTCTCCGCGTATCCTCGACCCGTGCTTCTCTCAGACAAGGACATCCGGGCCGAGATCGACGCCGGCCGGGTGCGCATCGACCCGTTCGACGAATCGATGGTGCAGCCCTCGAGCATCGATGTGCGGCTGGACCGCTACTTCCGGGTGTTCGAGAACCACCGGTACCCCCACATCGACCCGGCGGTCGAGCAGGCGGACCTCACGCGTGAGGTGGTGCCGGAGGGTGACGAGGCGTTCATCCTGCACCCCGGTGAGTTCGTGCTCGCCTCGACGTACGAGGTCATCACGCTCCCCGACGATGTGGCCTCCCGTCTGGAGGGCAAGTCCAGCCTCGGCCGGCTCGGCCTGCTGACGCACTCGACGGCCGGCTTCATCGACCCCGGCTTCTCCGGTCATGTGACGCTGGAGCTGTCGAACATGGCCACGCTGCCGATCAAGCTGTGGCCGGGAATGAAGATCGGGCAGCTGTGCATGTTCCGGCTGACCTCACCCGTCGAGCATCCTTACGGGTCCGCGAAGCACGGCTCCCGCTATCAGGGCCAGCGCGGGCCGACGCCCTCGCGGTCCTTCCAGAACTTTCACCGCACACAGGTCTGAGCAGGGACAAGGCGAACAGCAACAGTGAGTGACAAGCGCGAGAATCTGACCTACCCCCTCTTCGGGCAGGCCATCCGTGAGCTGGCGCAGACCGTCGCGGACGACGGCTACGAGCCGGACATCATCCTCTCCATCGCACGTGGCGGCGTCTTCGTCGCGGGTGGCCTGGCGTACGCGCTGGACTGCAAGAACATCCACCTGGTCAACGTGGAGTTCTACACCGGTGTGGGCACCACGCTGGAGATGCCGGTGATGCTCGCGCCGGTGCCCAACGCGATCGACTTCTCCGAGAAGAAGGTCCTGATCGTCGACGACGTCGCCGACACGGGCAAGACGCTCAAGCTCGTCCACGACTTCTGCCTCGGCACGGTGGCCGAGGTGCGCAGCGCCGTGATCTACCAGAAGTCGCACTCCCTGGTGGACTGCGAGTACGTCTGGAAGCGCACCGACGAGTGGATCAACTTCCCGTGGAGCGTGGAACCGCCGGTCGTCCGGCGTGAGGGTCAGGTCCTCGACGCGTAAGCCTGCTACGCGCATAAATGCGAGTGCGCGTAAATGCGTAGAGGCAGCAGCGCATAGGGAAGGGCCCCGGTCGCGAAGTGGTGCGACCGGGGCCCTTCCCCATGACATACGGGCGACCGCTACAGCGTGCCCAGCTTGATGATCGACAGCAGCGCGACCAGCTGGATCGCGGACGCGCCCAGCGCCTTCGGCCACGGCAGGTCGTGCGACTTGCTCACCATCGAGGTGAACAGCGCGGCGGCCGCCAGCCAGGTCGCCCAGCCGAGCACCTGGACGATCGTGCTGTCCCCGCCCAGGAACATCGCGAAGAGCAGCCTCGGCGCGTCCGTGATCGACATGATCAGCATCGACAGACCGACCGTCGGCTGCCATATGCCGTCGCCGCCGAGCTGCCGGGCGAGGGTGTGGGTGACGGCCCCGAGGATCAGGCCGGAGATCACGACGATCACGCCGGTCATCAGCACCCACGGGATGCTGTTCGCGAGCGTGGCGTGCAGGACGTCGTCACGGGCCTTGTCGAAGCCGAAGACGGCGAGCAGGCCGTAGACGAAGGTGACGATCACGGCCGGGACCCACACCGCGTGGTCGCGCGTCTGCCAGAAGGTGGCCGACGGGCGCAGGACGATGCCCTTCAGCAGCTCCTTCCACGGCAGACGCGGCCCGGCGGGCGGCGCGGGCATCTGCTGCCCCGCGCGGTAGGTGTCGCCGCCGCCGTACGAACCGTCGCCGTAGGAGCCACCGCCGTACGTGCCGCCGCTGTAGGAGCCGTCGCCGTAGCCGTCGTTGTGCGGGCCGTGGCCGTACGGGCCGCCCGCCGGGCCGCCGTTGTACGCGCCGTAGGCGTCCGGCGCCTCGCCGACGCTGAACTGCTGTGTGTGGCCCGGATCGTCGGCGCTCCGCCCGTGGTGCGGGGCGGGGCGGCCGGGGTCGTACTGACCGTAGCCCTGCTGCGGGCCACCGCCGAAGTACTCCGGCTCGTCGTGCCCCGGTGGCTGCTGCCACTGCTGACCGCCGCCCTGAGCACCGGTCTGACCGCCGTACGGGGCCTGGTACCGCTGCCCCGGGCGCTGTCCTTGCTGCGCGGGGCCGGGGTCGTGTGAGTCCCGTCCGCGTCCCATCCTGAATCCAGCCACGCTTCGAACGTACCCGCTCCTGGGAAGTGCGGAGCCGGGGGCGGGGAATCGGCCCCGCCATTGCTGCCGTCCTGTGACATCCCTTAGGGGAAAACTCAGGGCCCGGCGAGGTGTGAAGCGGCGGCGCCGGCAAATGGAGAGCGCGTCACACCGGACGACGAAGGCCGGTCCCCGCGATGTCACGCGGGGACCGGCCTTCGTCAGGAATGCGCGATGCCTGCCAGTCGGCTACTTCACCGGTTCGGGCTCGGGTGCGTCGGCGGTTTCCCCGTCGCCCTCGGGCTCGACCGGTGCCTTGACCGATTCGAGGAGGAGCTGGGAGACGTCGACGACCTGGATGGATTCCTTGGCCTTGCCCTCGTTCTTCTTGCCGTTGACCGAGTCGGTCAGCATGACGAGGCAGAAGGGGCAGGCGGTGGAGACGATGTCCGGGTTGAGGGACAGGGCCTCGTCCACGCGCTCGTTGTTGATGCGCTTGCCGATGCGCTCCTCCATCCACATGCGCGCGCCGCCGGCGCCGCAGCAGAAACCGCGCTCCTTGTGGCGGTGCATCTCCTCGTTGCGCAGGCCCGGCACCTTCGCGATGATCTCGCGCGGCGGCGTGTAGACCTTGTTGTGGCGGCCCAGGTAGCAGGGGTCGTGATACGTGATCAGGCCCTCGACCGGGGTGACGGGGATCAGCTTGCCCTCGTCGACGAGGTGCTGGAGCAGCTGGGTGTGGTGGATGACCTCGTAGTCGCCGCCGAGCTGCGGGTATTCGTTGGCGATGGTGTTGAAGCAGTGCGGGCAGGTCGCGACGATCTTCTTCTTCGCCTTCTCGACCTTGACGCCTTCCTCACCCTCTTCACCTTCGGCGGACTCGCCGAACGCCATGTTGAGCATCTCGACGTTCTGCTGGCCGAGCTGCTGGAAGAGGAATTCGTTGCCCAGGCGGCGGGCGGAGTCACCGGTGCAGTTCTCGTCGCCGCCCATGATGGCAAACTTCACGCCGGCGATGTGCAGGAGCTCGGCGAACGCCTTGGTGGTCTTCTTCGCCCGGTCCTCCAGGGCGCCGGCGCAGCCCACCCAGTAGAGGTAGTCGACCTCGGTGAGGTCCTCGATGTCCTTGCCGACGACGGGGACCTCGAAGTCGACCTCCTTGGTCCACTGCAGGCGCTGCTTCTTGGCCAGGCCCCAGGGGTTGCCCTTCTTCTCGAGGTTCTTGAGCATCGTGCCCGCCTCGGAGGGGAAGGAGGACTCGATCATGACCTGGTAGCGGCGCATGTCGACGATGTGGTCGACGTGCTCGATGTCGACGGGGCACTGCTCGACGCAGGCGCCGCAGGTGGTGCACGACCACAGCACGTCGGGGTCGATGACGCCGTTCTCCTCCAGCGTCCCGATCAGCGGCCGCTCCGCCTCGGCCAGGGCCGCCGCGGGGACGTCCTTCAGCTGCTCGGCGGTGGCCTTCTCGGTGCCCTCCATGTCCTTGCCGCCGCCGGCCAGGAGGTAGGGGGCCTTGGCGTGCGCGTGGTCGCGCAGCGACATGATCAGCAGCTTCGGGGAGAGCGGCTTGCCGGTGTTCCAGGCGGGGCACTGCGACTGGCAGCGGCCGCACTCGGTGCAGGTGTCGAAGTCGAGGAGGCCCTTCCAGGAGAAGTGCTCGATCTGGGAGACGCCGAACTGGTCGTCCTCGCCCGGGTCCTCGAAGTTGATCGGCTTGCCCTCGCTGACCATCGGCAGGAGCGCGCCCAGGGCGACGCCGCCGTCGGACTCGCGCTTGAACCAGATGTTGGGGAAGGCGAGGAAGCGGTGCCAGGCGACGCCCATGTCGGTCTTGAGGGAGATCGTGATCATCCAGATGAAGGACGTCGCGATCTTGATCATCGCCACCAGGTAGGTGACGTTCTGCAGCGTCTCGAGGCTGAGCCCCCTGAAGGCCGCGACCAGCGGGTACGAGGCGAAGTACCCGACCTCGTAGTGGTCGACGCCGTGGAGGGCGCCCTCCAGGCCGCGCAGCGTCATGATGCAGGCGCCGACGATCAGGATGACGGCCTCGACGAAGTACGCCTGGCCGAAGTTGGAGCCCGCGAAGCGGGACTTGCGGCCCGCCTTGCCCGGCTTGCTCAGCTGCCGGATGACGATCAGAGTGAGGATGCCGAGCGTCGTCACCAGGGCGAAGAACTCGACCCAGAGCTCGTACGGCAGCCAGTCCCCGATGACCGGCAGCAGCCACTCGGCCTTGAAGAGCTGGCCGATCGCGTTGACGATCGTGATCAGCAGCGAGAAGAAGCCCAGGGCCACGCCCCAGTGCGCGACGCCGACCACGCCCCAGCGGTTCATCCGGGTGTGGCCGAGGAACTCCTTGGCCACCGTGACCGTGCGCCGCACGGGCTCGTCGGTGCGGGTGCCGGCGGGGATGGGCTGACCGAGCCGCAGCTGGCGGTAGATCTGCAGGACGGCACGGCCGAGCAGCGCGACGCCGACCGCGATGGTTACCAGCGACACGATGATCGCGGCGAGTTGCATGGAGGGGCTCCTCGGACCTGCGCGAGCGGGATTACTAATGGGTAACTTATCCAGTCCGTACGAGACTACTCACTCCCGCGCCCCCGATATAGGCGCACCGCCGGTGATCTGTGTCGCTCGGACCCCCCTCGGCGCCCCTTCCCCGGACCCGCCCTGCGCATAAGACCCGCATAAGAGTTGAGCGCCCTCGACTCATCTCCGTTGACAGCGGGAGATCTGTGTTGCACGCTTGAGTCTGTTCCACTCAAGTCAGCTGGAGGAATCGACATGGCACGTGCGGTCGGCATCGACCTGGGTACGACGAACTCCGTCGTCAGTGTTCTCGAAGGCGGTGAGCCCACCGTCATCACCAACGCCGAGGGCGCCAGGACCACGCCGTCCGTCGTCGCCTTCGCGAAGAACGGTGAGGTCCTGGTCGGCGAGGTCGCCAAGCGCCAGGCCGTCACCAACGTCGACAGGACCATCCGGTCGGTCAAGCGCCACATGGGCACCGACTGGAAGATCAACATCGACGGCAAGGACTTCAACCCGCAGCAGATGAGCGCCTTCATCCTGCAGAAGCTCAAGCGGGATGCCGAGGCCTACCTGGGCGAGAAGGTCGTCGACGCGGTCATCACCGTCCCGGCGTACTTCAACGACTCCGAGCGCCAGGCCACCAAGGAGGCCGGTGAGATCGCGGGCCTCAACGTCCTGCGCATCGTCAACGAGCCGACCGCGGCCGCCCTGGCGTACGGCCTCGACAAGGACGACCAGACCATTCTGGTCTTCGACCTCGGTGGCGGCACCTTCGACGTCTCGCTGCTCGAGATCGGCGACGGCGTCGTCGAGGTCAAGGCGACCAACGGTGACAACCACCTCGGTGGTGACGACTGGGACCAGCGCGTCGTCGACTACCTGGTCAAGCAGTTCCAGAACGGCCACGGCGTCGACCTGTCCAAGGACAAGATGGCCCTCCAGCGCCTCCGCGAGGCCGCTGAGAAGGCGAAGATCGAGCTGTCCTCGTCCACCGAGACCACGATCAACCTGCCCTACATCACGGCGTCCGCCGAGGGCCCGCTGCACCTGGACGAGAAGCTCACGCGCGCCCAGTTCCAGCAGCTGACCGCGGACCTGCTGGAGCGCTGCAAGACGCCGTTCCACAACGTCATCAAGGACGCGGGCATCAACCTGTCCGAGATCGACCACGTGGTCCTGGTCGGCGGTTCCACCCGTATGCCCGCCGTCGCCGAGCTCGTCAAGGAGCTGACCGGCGGCAAGGAGGCCAACAAGGGTGTGAACCCGGACGAGGTCGTCGCCATCGGCGCCTCGCTCCAGGCCGGTGTCCTCAAGGGTGAGGTCAAGGACGTCCTGCTGCTCGACGTCACCCCGCTGTCCCTCGGTATCGAGACCAAGGGCGGCATCATGACCAAGCTGATCGAGCGCAACACCACGATCCCGACGAAGCGCTCCGAGATCTTCACGACGGCCGAGGACAACCAGCCGTCCGTGCAGATCCAGGTCTACCAGGGCGAGCGCGAGATCGCGGCGTACAACAAGAAGCTCGGCATGTTCGAGCTGACCGGTCTGCCGCCGGCCCCGCGTGGCGTCCCGCAGATCGAGGTCTCCTTCGACATCGACGCCAACGGCATCATGCACGTGACCGCGAAGGACCTGGGCACGGGCAAGGAGCAGAAGATGACCGTCACCGGCGGCTCCTCGCTCGCCAAGGACGAGGTCGACCGCATGCGCCAGGAGGCCGAGCAGTACGCGGAGGAGGACCACCGCCGCCGCGAGGCCGCCGAGACCCGCAACCAGGGCGAGCAGCTCGTCTACCAGACCGAGAAGTTCCTCAAGGACAACGAGGACAAGGTCCCGGCCGAGGTCAAGACCGAGGTCGAGACCGCTGTCGGTGAGCTGAAGGAGAAGCTCAAGGGCGAGGACACGGCCGAGATCCGCACCGCGACCGAGAAGGTCGCCGCGGTCAGCCAGAAGCTCGGCCAGGCGATGTACGCCGACGCGCAGGCCGCCCAGGGCGCCGCCGGTGCCGAGGGCGCTGCCGGCGCCGGCCAGGCCAAGCCCGAGGACGACGTCGTGGACGCCGAGATCGTCGACGACGAGAAGCCCAAGGGCGGTGCGGCGTGACCGAGGAGACCCCGGGTTTCGACGAGAAGCCTGAAGTCCCCTCCGACGCCCCCCCCGAAGACGCGGCGCAGGGCGCCGGGTCCGCCGACCAGGCGGGCCCGGCCCCGGCCGGGGAAGAACTGGTCGAGGTAGGGCTCCAGGCACAGCTGGACCAGGCCCAGTCGGCGCTCAGTGAGCGCACGGCTGACCTCCAGCGGCTCCAGGCCGAGTACCAGAACTACCGTCGCCGTGTGGAGCGGGACCGGGTCACGGTCAAGGAGATCGCCGTCGCGAACCTCCTGTCCGAGCTCCTCCCCACGCTCGACGACATCGGCCGCGCCCGTGATCACGGCGAGCTGGTCGGCGGCTTCAAGTCCGTCGCCGAGTCGCTGGAGACGGTCGTCGCCAAGATGGGCCTGCAGCAGTTCGGCAAGGAGGGCGAGCCCTTCGACCCGCTGGTGCACGAGGCGCTGATGCACAGCTACGCGCCGGACGTCACCGAGACCACGTGCGTGCAGATTCTGCAGCCGGGGTATCGGATCGGCGAGCGGACGATCCGCCCCGCGCGGGTCGCGGTCGCCGAGCCCCAGCCGGGCGCGCAGAAGGGCGACGGCGAGGGCGACGAGGCCGACGAGAGCGGTGGCCCGGACAAGGGCTGACGCTATGACCGACCGCAGTGACCGGAAGGAGGGACGCCGGGGATGAGCACCAAGGACTTCGTCGAGAAGGACTACTACAAGGTCCTCGGCGTGCCCAAGGACGCCACCGAGGCCGAGATCAAGAAGGCGTACCGGAAGCTCGCACGCGAGAACCACCCGGACGCCAACAAGGGCGACACCAAGGCCGAGGAGCGCTTCAAGGAGATCTCCGAGGCGAATGACGTCCTCGCCGATCCCAAGCGCCGCAAGGAGTACGACGAGGCACGCGCCCTCTTCGGCAGCGGCGGCTTCCGTCCCGGGCCGGGCGGCGCGGGCGGCGGCTCCTTCAACTTCGACCTGGGCGACCTCTTCGGGGGCGCCCAGGGCGGGGCGGGCGCCGGCGGGTTCGGCGGCGGTCTCGGCGATGTCTTCGGCGGCCTGTTCAACCGCGGCGGCGGCACGCGTACGCAGCCCCGGCGGGGCCAGGACATCGAGTCCGAGGTGTCGCTCAGCTTCACCGAGGCGGTCGACGGGGCCACGGTCCCGCTGCGGATGTCCTCCTCGGCGGCGTGCAAGACGTGCTCCGGCACGGGCGACAAGAACGGCACGCCGCGGGTCTGCCCGACCTGCGTCGGCACCGGTCAGGTGTCGCACGGCTCGGGCGGCGGCTTCTCGCTGACCGACCCCTGTCCCGACTGCAAGGGCCGCGGGCTGATCCCCGAGAACCCCTGCGACGTCTGCAAGGGCAGCGGCCGGGCCACGTCCTCGCGCACCATGCAGGTCCGCATCCCGCCGGGCGTCTCCGACGGCCAGCGGATCCGGCTGCGCGGCAAGGGCGCCCCGGGCGAGCGCGGCGGGCCGAACGGCGATCTGTATGTCGTCGTCCACGTTGACACCCACCCGGTCTTCGGGCGCAAGGACGACAACCTCACCGTCACCGTGCCGGTCTCCTTCGCGGAGGCGGCGCTGGGCGGCGAGGTGAAGGTGCCGACGCTCGGCGGCCCCCCGGTCACCCTCAAGCTGCCGGCGGGCACGCCCAACGGCCGTACGATGCGCGCCCGGGGCAAGGGCGCGGTGCGCAAGGACGGCACCCGCGGCGACCTCCTCGTCACCGTCGAGGTGGCCGTGCCGAAGGAGCTCGACGACAAGGCGCGGGACGCCCTCCAGGCGTACCGCGAGGCGACGGCGGGCCAGGACCCTAGGGCCGAGCTGTTCCAGGCCGCGAAGGGAGCATGAGATGGACGGCCGACGACGGCGTTTCGAACCAGCACAGCCTTTCCAGCTGACCGACGAGTCGCCGGTCTATGTCATCTCCGTGGCCGCGCAGCTGTCGGGCCTGCACCCGCAGACGCTGCGGCAGTACGACCGGCTCGGCCTGGTCTCCCCGGACCGCACGGCCGGGCGCGGCCGGCGCTATTCGGCGCGCGACATCGAGCTGCTGCGGCAGGTCCAGCAGCTGAGCCAGGACGAGGGCATCAACCTCGCCGGCATCAAGCGCATCATCGAGCTGGAGAACCAGGTGTCCGCGCTCAAGGCGCGCATCGCGGAGCTCCAGGGCGCGGTCGAGGGCGCCGCCACGGCCATGCAGCAGCGTGAGGCCGCGGTGCACGCTTCGTACCGCCGCGACCTGGTCCCGTATCAGGACGTGCAGCAGACGAGCGCGCTCGTGGTCTGGCGCCCCAGGCGCGACCAGGGCTGAGCCGGTCCGGAGGGGCCCGGGGAGCGGCATGCTCTCCGGGCCCCTCCGTGTCTCCTCGCCGACGGCCTCAGCCGGTGAGGCGGAGGCGGACCTCCAGCTCGTGCTCGCCGGGGACCGTGCCGCGGCTCTCCACGGTGAAGGCCGTGGCCAGTTCCTCGCCGACCTGGCGCACGGGGTCCGCGGCACCGAAGAGATCGACGTCGACCGGGCCGGACAGCGGCACCGGCGCGCCCTTCGCGGGCGTGCGGCGGGTGCGGGCGTCGACGACCATGCACCACACCATGGGGTGCCCGGGGCCCGCCGCCTTCGTCTCGCTGCGCGGGGGCCCGGCGCCCTCGGGGAACGCGGCCTCCAGGGCGCGGAACACCGCGCCCGCGTCCTGGTGTCCGCAGCCGGTCAGGTGGACGCTGACGTGATCCGCGCTCTCGGCGCCGCTCATGACGTGGGTACTCCTCTTGCCGTCGAGTCTTGCCGTCGGGACGACCGTCATCCCGACGGTACGAGTGCCCGCGCCGCGCGGCATCAGCACAGGGCCAACCGGGGTCGGTTCAGACCAGCCCCAGCGCCTTGGTGACGGTGATCTCGACGAGGACGCGGTCGGGGTTGGGGGCGGGCGTCCGGCCGTACCGCTCGGCGTAGCGCGCGACGGCGTCCGCGACGGCCTCCGGCTCGGTGCGCACGACGGCGACGCCCTCCAGGGTGGCCCAGCGCCGCTCGCCTATCTGGCACACCGCGACCCGGGCGCCGTCCGCTCCGGCGGCCAGGATGTTCGCGATCTTGCGGCTGTCCTTGTTGGTGATGACCCGGGCGATCCCGGCCGCGGGATCGAAGGTGACCCCCACGGGCACCAGGTGCGGGCTGCCGTCGGGCCGGGTGGTGGTCAGGGTGCAGATGTGCCGCTCCCGCCAGAACTCGACGTAGGCGGGGGAGAGGTTGCGCAGATCGTGAGCCATGCCGGAAGCGTAGTCGTGGCCCGCTCAGGCGAGGTCGGACGTCTCCAGGTCGAAGGCGAACGGCTCGGGGAGGGGAAGCGGCTTGCCGAAGGCCGTGGAGTGGACCTCCGCGTAGTCGTCGATCGCGGGGTCGGGGTCGCTGTGCAGCGTGACGGTGCCCTGCTCACGGTCGACGAGGACGTAGAGCGGGATCCCGCCACGGGCGTAGCAGTGGCGCTTGGTGATGCGGTCGCCGTCCGGTTTGTTGCTGGTGACCTCGACGACCATGGCCACACCGTCGCAGGGCATCCACGAGGGAGCGCCGCGGAAGAGACGCAGCTCGCGCGGGGCGAATGTGGCGTCGGGGATCACGTGGTTCTTCGGGCACCGCCCTCCGCTGGGCATGAGCAGGCCCTTGTTGCCGGAGCAGTCCATGTCGGTGCGTGACATGCGCAGCACCTGACGGATGACTGTGCTCAGGTAGTCCTCGTGCTCGCCATCCGGTGCCGGTGACACGACAATCTCCCCCTCGATGAGCTCGGCCTTGAAGCCTTCAGGGGTCTCCAGGGCCAGAAAGCTCTCCAGGAGGAGTTCTTCCTGCGTAGCCGTCGGCTCGTATGCCATAGCAGTCATGCTGCACCCCCAATGCGGTTGAAGGCCAGTGATGCCCGCGGACCGGCGGGGTGGGCGGTGATCGTGGCGATGTCACTCGAAGGAGCGCGCCAGGCACGCGTGTGCGGACGGCGGCCCGCAGGCGGAGCATGGAACCGGGCGGATCTGCTGGCCAATCCAAGGTTGAGTGGACTACGCTCAACTTATCGCACGTTGGCTTCAGCAGGGCAGCCATCGGAGCGGGACAGAGGAGGAGTGCACAGTCGTGGATGCGGAGCTGACGAACAAGAGCCGTGAGGCGCTGAGCGGTGCCAGTGAGCGGGCCGTGTCGGCGGGGCACGCCGACATGACCCCCGCGCACCTGCTGCTCGCCCTCCTCGCCGGCCAGGACAACGAGAACGTGATGGACCTGCTCGCCGCCGTCGAGGCCGACGCCGCGGCGCTGCGGTCGGGTGCCGAGCGGGAGCTGGGCGGGCTGCCGAGCGTGCAGGGGTCGACGGTCGCGCCGCCGCAGCCCAACCGCGAGCTGCTGGCCGTCATCGCCGACGCCTCGCAGCGCGCCCGCGAGCTGGGCGACACCTACATCTCCACCGAGCACCTGCTCATCGGGCTTGCCGCCAAGGGTGGCCGCACCGGTGAGCTGCTGGAGCGGCAGGGCGCGTCCGCGAAGAAGCTGCTGGCGGCCTTCGAGGCGGCCCGCGGCGGGCAGCGCGTGACCTCGCCTGACCCGGAGGGCACGTACAAGGCCCTGGAGAAGTTCGGCCAGGACCTCACCGCGGCGGCCCGCGAGGGCAGGCTCGACCCGGTCATCGGCCGGGACGCCGAGATCCGCCGCGTGGTGCAGGTGCTCTCCCGGCGCACGAAGAACAACCCGGTCCTCATCGGTGAGCCGGGCGTCGGCAAGACCGCCGTCGTGGAGGGGCTGGCGCAGCGGATAGTCAAGGGCGACGTCCCGGAGTCGCTGCGCAACAAGCGGCTCGTCTCGCTCGACCTCGGCGCGATGGTCGCGGGCGCGAAGTACCGCGGTGAGTTCGAGGAGCGGCTCAAGACCGTCCTGGCCGAGATCAGGTCCAGCGAGGGCCAGATCATCACGTTCATCGACGAGCTGCACACGGTCGTCGGCGCGGGCGCCGGGGGCGACTCCGCCATGGACGCGGGCAACATGCTCAAGCCGATGCTGGCCCGCGGCGAGCTGCGCATGGTCGGCGCGACGACGCTGGACGAGTACCGCGAGCGGATCGAGAAGGACCCCGCGCTGGAGCGCCGCTTCCAGCAGGTGCTGGTCGCCGAGCCCTCCGTGGAGGACTCCATCGCGATCCTGCGCGGCCTCAAGGGCCGCTACGAGGCGCATCACAAGGTCCAGATCGCCGACTCCGCCCTGGTCGCCGCCGCCACCCTCTCCGACCGCTACATCACCTCCCGCTTCCTGCCCGACAAGGCCATCGACCTCGTGGACGAGGCGGCCTCCCGGCTGCGCATGGAGATCGACTCCTCCCCCGTGGAGATCGACGAGCTCCAGCGCGCCGTCGACCGGCTCAAGATGGAGGAGCTCGCGCTCTCCAAGGAGTCGGACGAGGCCAGCAAGCAGCGCCTGGAGAAGCTGCGCCGCGACCTCGCCGACAAGGAGGAGGAACTGCGCGGGCTGACCGCCCGCTGGGAGAAGGAGAAGCAGTCCCTCAACCGGGTGGGTGAGCTCAAGGAGCGCCTCGACGACCTGCGCGGCCAGGCCGAGCGCGCCCAGCGCGACGGCGACTTCGACACCGCCTCCAAGCTGCTCTACGGCGAGATCCCCGGCCTGGAGCGCGAGCTCGCGGCCGCCGCGGAGGCGGAGGCCGAGGCCGAGCAGGAGGCCGCCACCCGCGACCTCATGGTCAAGGAGGAGGTCGGCCCGGACGACATCGCCGACGTCGTGGCCTCCTGGACCGGCATCCCGGCCGGCCGCCTGCTGGAGGGCGAGACGCAGAAGCTGCTGCGCATGGAGGAGGAGCTCGGCAAGCGGCTGATCGGCCAGGAGGAGGCCGTCACCGCCGTCTCCGACGCCGTGCGCCGCTCCCGCGCGGGCATCGCCGACCCCGACCGGCCCACCGGCTCCTTCCTCTTCCTCGGCCCGACGGGCGTCGGCAAGACCGAGCTGGCCAAGGCGCTCGCGGACTTCCTCTTCGACGACGAGCGGGCCATGGTCCGCATCGACATGAGCGAGTACAGCGAGAAGCACTCGGTGGCCCGCCTCGTCGGCGCCCCGCCCGGCTACGTCGGCTACGAGGAGGGCGGCCAGCTCACCGAGGCCGTCCGCCGCCGCCCCTACACCGTCGTGCTCCTGGACGAGGTCGAGAAGGCCCACCACGAGGTCTTCGACATCCTGCTCCAGGTCCTCGACGACGGGCGGCTGACCGACGGCCAGGGGCGCACGGTCGACTTCCGCAACACCATCCTGATCCTGACCTCCAACCTCGGTTCCACCTATCTGGTGGATCCGCTGCTCAAGGAGGACCAGAAGAAGGAAAGGGTGCTGGAGACCGTCCGCGCCTCCTTCCGGCCCGAATTCCTCAACCGCCTCGACGACCTGGTGGTCTTCCACGCCCTCGGCGTGAGCCAGCTGGAGCGGATCGCCGGGATCCAGATCGCCCACCTCCAGCGGCGTCTCGCCGACCGCCGCCTCACCCTCGACGTCACCGAGCCCGCCCTGCGCTGGCTGGCCACCCTCGGCCAGAGCCCGGACGCCCCGGACGGGGCCACGCCCGACCTCACCTACGGCGCGCGCCCGCTGCGCCGCCTGGTGCAGACGGCCATCGGCGACCGCCTCGCGCGGGCGATCCTGGCCGGCGGGATCCGGGAGGGCGACACTGTGAAGGTGGACGTCGATCCGGCCGGGGACGGCCTGACGGTGGGGCCGGAGCGGCGGGAAGCGCTCGCGGGTCCGTCATCGGCGGCGTGATCCCGAGGGGCGGGGGTTGCCAGCCCCCGCCCGGCATGGGGGAGGATGGCGGGAACCGTACGAAGGGAAATTCACGGTGAGCATCGACCCGTCCTCGATTCCGAATTTCGGGGGCCAGCCCGAACCGCAGGAGACGGGCCCGGCCGGCCCCGTCATCCCCGACCAGGACCTGGTCAAGCAGCTCCTCGAGCAGATGGAGCTGAAGTACGTCGTGGACGACGAGGGAGACCTCGCCGCACCGTGGGAGCAGTTCCGTACGTACTTCATGTTCCGCGGCGAGGAAGAGCAGCAGGTCTTCTCCGTGCGGACGTTCTACGACCGTCCGCACGGCATCGAGGAGAAGGCACAGCTCCTGGAGGTCGTCGACGACTGGAACCGCCGGACCCTGTGGCCGAAGGTCTACACCCACACCAACGACGACGGCACCGTCCGTCTGATCGGTGAGGCGCAGATGCTGATCGGCGTCGGCGTCTCCCTGGAGCACTTCGTCTCCAGCACGGTCAGCTGGGTGCGCGCCTCGATCGAGTTCGACAAGTGGCTCATCGAGCAGCTCGGCCTGGAGGCCGACGCCGAGTCGGGCGACGACAAGCCGGACGAGGAAGCCTGAGGATTCCGGCTTCGACGGGTGGGCTGCGAACGGCTGAGCTCGGCCGCTCACAGCCCACCCGTCGCTCGCGGGACGGAACGACCCACGGCCGGAGACCGGCGGAGCCCATGCGCGGCCGGTCTCACATCGGCATGCGGGCGACCGTCAGCAGGTACGTCCCGTAGAGGAACGAGAGCCCGGCCAGCGCGCCGACCGTCACGACGACGGTGCGCTGCCGGGCTCTCGCCATCGCCAGGGCCGCCGGTAGCAGCAGCGGGAAGGCCGGCAGCAGGAAGCGCGGCTTGGACGCGAAATAGCTGGAGCCGCCGACCGCGATGACGAAGAGGACCAGCGCGTAGACCGCCAGCACCGCGGGCGGCCGGTCGAGGAAGAGCAGGACGAGCGCGACCAGCGCGACGCCCAGGATCGCCAGGGTGACGTAGTAGGCCATGGCGTCCCGGCCGATGAAGAGGTGCCGGATGAACCGGAACGCGTCCCGCCCGAAGTCGAACCGCGAACCCCACAGCCGCTGTACGTCGAAATAGCCGAGCACCCCGCCGCCGGAGCGGAAACCGGCCCACAGCACATAGGCGGTCCAGCCGAGCGGCGCGAGCGCCGCGCCCGCCCAGACCCGCCAGTCCGTACGGGCCGGCCGGTCCCGGGCCAGGGTGAGGGCGGCGCCGACGCAGACGGCCGCGGCCACCGCGACGGCGTTGGGCCGCGACAGCCCCGCGAGCAGCGCGAGCGCCCCGGCCCACAGCCGCCGCCCGGTGATCGCCGCGTAGAGCGCCCAGGCGGCGAGGGCGGTCATCAGCGGCTCGGTGTAGGCCATGGTCTGCACGATCGCGTGCGGCAGCAGCCCCCACAGGACGACGAGCGCGGTGGCCACTTTGCGGCCGTGCAGCCGCTCGCCGATCGCGTAGATGCCCCAGGCGGCCATGCCGGCCGAGGACCAGGCGACGAGCAGCCCGGCGGTGACCGCGGTGAACGGCAGCACGGTCATCACCGCGCGCACCAGACCGGGGAACAGCGGGAAGAACGCCAGGTCGTTGAAGACCACCCCGCGGGTGGTGGGCGAGGGGATGATCAGGCCGTAGCCGTGCCGGGCGATGTCGGCGTACCAGATGCCGTCCCAGGAGTGGCCGAGCAGCGTGCGCGGATGGCGGCCGATCCACCAGGCCCAGCCCGCCATGACCGACATCCCGGTGAGCCGGACGGCGGCGTAGAGCGCGAGCGCGGGGCCGGCCCTGCGCAGGGCGTCGCGCACCCGGTCGAGGCGGCGGGCACGGGCGCTCGGGGCCGCGGGGTGCGGTTCCGGCGCTCGTACGGGCACGGCGGTGTCGGCTGACACGGGGGCACCTCCGGTGCGGGCGCGGCCCGGTGTCCGCCGCGGGGGCGGTGCGGGGGCCGGGGCACGGGTACGGACGGGTGGCGGTTCGGCATACCGACCATGCGTCTCGCGCGTCACGCGCGCGACACGGAACGCCCGTTAGCGGTGCGCCTTCCACCCGCTCGGCGGGCACGGCGGAGTGTCTGCGCGGGACGGGGGCGCGGGTGTGCAGAGGGGCGGGCCGAGGGAGGTGTGCGCCCTCCACCGGGGGCGCGGGCCGCCGAGTGCCGCGCGCGTCACCGCGGTGCGCGCGGCAGGCGCCCGGCACCGCCACCGGCCGTCCGCGCGTGGACGCGTCCGGACGGCGTGCGATTTCCCTGTGAACTCCCTTCGCGCGCCGGGGTGGTGGGCATTCGCGCGCCCGCCTTCGTAACGCGCCCCAATGCGCCCTCCAGTGTCGTGCATTTCTCGTTCCGTATTGGTGAAGAACCCGTGTCCATGGCATCGGCAGCGCCCGGAAAGGCTGTTTGAGCAGGGGATTTGCAGATGGCTCAGGCCTGATCGCATATGCGTCCGGCCGCTTGTCCTGGGCCTGTCGTGCGCAATGATTCTGAACAGTTGAACTGCCTGGCCCTCGCGTGGATGGAAAGCACGATGAGATGGGTAAAAACGCTGTGAGCGCCGGTCAATTCATGATTCCCTCTCATTCAGAGACACGTGTCGGAGACGACTCCTCACGGAATCCTCGGCATCACTGTCATCGGACCCCACGGAACACTCATATGTGGGCATGAGCCGGCGCACTCGAAGACTCTGGTCCTCCTCGGCGGGCCGGCCCACCCTCCACTGCGTGCTTGCGGAGCCGACCCATGCTCACCACCCTCAAGACCACCTACACCGACACCCGTGCCGCCGACCTCGCCTGGTGTCTGGGGAAGGACCCTCTCCCCGCCCTGGCCGTCCTCGACCTGCGGCTCGCCGACTCCCTCGTCCAACTGCGGCTGCTCGGCGCCTCCCACCAGGTGCTGCTGGAGGAGGAGGGCGGTGTCTGCTCGGAGACCGTGGCCTGTCTGCCGGGCAGCGCCACCCCGCTGCCGCTGGGCGTGGCCCGCCGCGTCGGCGCCTGGGAGTACGAGTTCGCGGCCCGGATAGAGACCCTGTCGCACGGCTCCTTCGCGGGCCGGGCGCAGGAGCTGCTGGCGCTGGTCGCCGAGCATCCGTACGGACTGGCCGGCACGTTCCCGGGTAGCCCGCACGCCTTCACCGCGCTGCTCGCGCAGCGGCGCGAGGGCCAGGTCAGCTGGCGTACCTGGCACGCGTATCCGCAGGAGGGGCGGTTGGTCGCCACCCGCACGAGAGTGGCCGTGCGGGCCGCCGCGACCCTCTGAGCGACCCCGCGAGGCGCCCGGAAACGCGCCATGGAACACCTGTAATAAACCCTTGTGGGTGACAAAAGGTTGTCGGATCGTGACGTAGCGTTCCCATCATGATCTACCGCCCGGTACCGGCGCGGCTGCCCGTACCGGCCGGGCTCGGCCGCTTCGTGGTCCTGACCACCGTCTTCATCTGCGCCGCCTGCGGGCTGGTGTACGAGCTGGAGCTGGTCGCCCTGGCCTCGTATCTGATCGGCGATTCCGTCACCCAGGCGTCGGTCGTGCTGTCGGTGATGGTCTTCGCGATGGGCATCGGCTCGCTGCTCGCCAAGAGGCTGAGAGCCAGGGCCGCCCTGGGCTTCGCCGCCGTCGAGGCGGTGCTGGCGCTGGCCGGCGGCCTGTCGGCCATGGCGCTCTACGCCTGCTTCGCCTGGTTCGGCCAGGCGCGGCCGGCCCTGGTGGCGTTCTCCCTGACCATCGGGGTGCTGATCGGTGCCGAGGTGCCGCTGCTGATGACCCTCATCCAGCGCATCCGGCGGCAGGACGCGGGCGGCGCGGTCGCCGACCTCTTCGCCGCCGACTATGTGGGCGCCCTGGTCGGCGGACTCGCCTTCCCCTTCCTGCTGCTGCCCGTGCTCGGGCAGTTGACGGGCGCGCTGTTCACCGGCGCGGTCAACGCGGCGGCGGGCGGGGCGCTGGTGCTCTGGCTCTTCCGCGGCGATCTGAGCGCGCGCTCGCGCTGGGCGCTCCTCGCCGCCAACGCGCTGGTGCTGGCGCTGCTGGCCGCGGGCACGGTCCTCACCGGCCCCTTCGAGCGGGCCGCGCGCCAGGCGGTCTACGGCTCGGATGTGCGGGTGGCCGTGCAGTCGGATGTGCAGGAGGTCGTGCTCACCGGCGGAGGCGGCAGCGGGAAGCCGCTCTCGCTCTTCCTCGACGGGCGGCTGAAGGTCAGCGGGGACGACGAGTTCCGCTATCACGAGGCGCTGGTCCACCCCGCGATGTCCGGGCCGCGCCGCAGGGTCCTGGTGCTCGGCGGGGGCGACGGCCTCGCCCTGCGCGAAGTGCTGCGCTACGGGGACGTCGCCTCGGTCACCGTCGTCGAACTCGACCGCGCACTGCTGAGGTTGGCCCGCACCGACCGCGATCTGACCGCGCTCAACCACGACGCCTTCCGGGATCCGCGGGTGCGCACGGTCGTCGGCGACGCCTTCGACTGGCTGCGCGGCCGCCCCGCCGACGACCCTCCGTACGACGTGGTGATCTGCGATCTGCCCGACCCGGGCATCACGCCCAGCACCAAGCTGTATTCGCAGGAGTTCTACGGCCTGGCGGAGCGCCGCCTGTCTTCCGCCGGGCGGCTCGCCGTGCACGCCGGCACGGTCGACGCCCGCCCGCGCGTCTTCTGGACGGTGGAGGCCACGATCCGCTCGCTGGGCCTGCGCACCCGGGCCTACCGGGTGGGTGGCGCGCCCGGCGGGCCCGGGCGGGCGGCCGGACGGCGGGCCGTCGAGCGCGCGGAGGAGGGGGACGACTGGAGCTTCGTCCTGGCGTCCCGGGAGTCCATATCCCTGCAACTCCCGCCGGTGCGCCCCTCCTTGCAGTCCCTGACGCCCGGCGAGCTGGCCGCGGCCGCCCGTGCCGCCGAGCGCAGCCGTGAGCCCGGGCTGCTGCCGTCGACCCTCATGCACCCCCGCTATGGGGAGTGACATCCGGCTGCCGGCGGAACGTGGCGCGGAAGGCGCCCGGGGAGCAACCGGCGCGGTGGTGGAAGAACTTGGAGAAGTTCGCCGCGTCGTCGAAGCCGATCCGCTCGGCGATCCGGGCGGCGGGCAGCTCGCTGTGCGCGAGCAGCCGCTTGGCCTCCAGCATCACCCGGCGGTCGATGAACTCCTTGGCGCCCACCCCCGCGCCCGTGAGGGCCGCGCGCGAGAGGGTGCGGGGGGAGTAGCCGAGCGTGCGGGCGTAGTCGGCGACCCGGTGGCTGGTCGCGAAGTCCCGTTCGACGGCCGCCCGGAAGCGCACGAAGGCGTCCCCCGGCGCCGGCACGTTGCTGCCGACCGGGGCCGTGAGGTGCGCGAGGCGCAGCACCAGCACGGACAGCAGGTGCCGCAGGACGGCGGAGTGCACGTCGGCGGGCAGTCCGCGACTGGTGCGGAAATCGGCCTCCAAGTGGTGCACCGCGCAGAAGACGGCCTCCCGGTCCTGTCCGACCGGCTGCCACAGCACCGGCCGGAAGGGGTCGTCGGCCACCGCCGCGACGGCCGTGCCGGGGGAGAGGAAGCCGGGCTGCACCAGGACGACCGCGCCGTCGATGCCCTCCACCGCGCCGTACTGCTGCACCTGTCCGGGCCGCACCCACAGCACCGACCCCTCCTCCAGGGAGTAACCGGTGAAGTCGACGGTGTGTCCCGCGGACCCGGAGCGGACGGCGATGATCTGGTGGAAGTCCAGCCGCTGCGGCTTGGCGAGCAGGCCCTCGGGCGAGCGGGCGCGCAGCTGGGCGAGCGTCATCACCTCGACCCCCTCGGGCGTGCCCGGCGGGGCCCGGTAGGTGAGCTCGACGATCTCTTCCTCGCGGGCGTGTCGATTTTTCACCATGAGGAGACCTGAGCGTACCTGGTCGGCCCCCGGAAACGGCCATAGCTTGGTCGTAACGCACCACAAGGAGTGCGTGGCCCACAGCAGTCGTCCCGGCCGGGACAGGCTGCCCGTTTCAGGGAAAGACATGGCACGGCACAAGCTCACTTACGCATTCGACGCCTACTGCGGCTGGTGCTACGGCTTCGGACCGGCCGTCCGGGAATTCGCCGCGGCGAACGCCGGGCGCGTCGAGCTGACCGTGCGCAGCGGCGGCCTCTTCACCGGCCCCCGGGCGCAGCCCGTCTCCGCGTACTCCTACATCCCGCAGGCCGACGCCCGCATCGGCGAGCTGACCGGCGCCGTCTTCGGCCCCGGCTACGCCAAGGCGTTCGCCGACGGCACCGCCGTGCTCGACTCGGCCGACGCCGCGACGGCCCTGGTCGCGCTGCGCCGACAGGCGCCCGAGAGGACACTGGAGTTCGCCGGCGCACTGCAACGCGCCTGGTACGTCGACGGGCTGAGCCTCTCCGACCCGGACACCCTGCGCGCGGTCGCGGCCGGGCTCGACGGCGTCGACGGCGAGGCCGTCGTGGCCGCCGCGGCGGACCCGGACGCCCGCCGCGAGGCGGAGGCGGACTTCCGCGAGGTGCGCCGCCTGGGCGTCGACAGCTTCCCCACGCTGCTGCTGCACACCCCCGGCGGCGTACGGCGCCTCGGCGGGCCGACCTCGTCCGCAGCGGCCCTCACCCGGGCCCTCGACCAGCACTGACCCCTCTCCCCCCTTCCCATCCTTATCTCTCTCTGAGGAGCCCCCATGGCAAAGATCGCTCTCTTCGGTGCCAACGGCACCATCGGCAGCCGCGTCCTGCGCGAGGCGCTCGACCGCGGTCACCAGGTCACCGCCGTCGTCCGTGACCCCTCGAAGCTCTCCGAGGCGCCCGGCCTGACCGTCGTCACCGGTGACGTCCTCGACCCGAAGTCGGTGGCCGCGGTCGCCGAGGGCCAGGACGTCGTCGTCAGCGCGGTCGGCGGCGGCGACGGCCCCGGCCACATCGCGACCATCGAGCCCGCGGCCAAGTCGCTGGTGGCGGGCGTCCGTACGCTCGGTGACGCGGCCCCGCGCATCATCGCGGTCGGTGGCGCCGGTTCGCTGCGCACGCCCGAGGGCAAGCAGGTCTGGGACACCGAGGGGCTCCCCGAGTTCCTGCTCCAGATCATGCACGCGCACGGCGACGCGCTGGACTACTACCGCACCGTCGACGACGTCCGCTGGACCAACATCAGCCCGGCCGGGCTGATCGAGCCGGGCGAGCGCACGGGCACGTACCGCACGGCCCTGGAGGACCTCGTCATCGGTGCCGACGGCAAGAGCCGCATCTCCGCCGAGGACTACGCGGTCGCGCTCGTGGACGAGATCGAGCGTCCGCAGCACGTGGGCGAGCGCTTCACGGTCGGCGACTGACATTCGCCCTTCGGGGTTCCGCGGGCGGGGCGCGACGGAAAGTTCGGCCTGAGAGGCACTGGTGAGGGGCCTGATGGGTAGGCTCGCTTGCTATGGAGCATGAGGTGTTCGTTCCGTTTTCCGTCGACTCCGTCCGCCGGGTCCTCGCCGACCCCGCCCGCGTGGTGCGCTGCGTCCCCGGCCTCCAGCAGGACGTCGCGGATGCCTCCGGCGCGCTCGTGGCCGGACGCCTCCGGCTGCGCATAGGTGGCTCGACCATCACCTACCGGGGCTCGCTGCACCTGACCGAGCGCGACGGCTCCTACGAACTGTCGGGCGAGGGCAGCGAGGTGCGCGGCTCCGGCACGGTGACGCTCGCGCTGCGCGGCGTGCTGGCGCCCACCGCCGACGGCTCCCGGCTGACCTGCACGGGAACGGTCGGCAGCACCGGCCGGCTGGCGGAGTTCGACGAGAAGGCCGTGGAGGCCACGGCCCGCCGCCTGCTCGACCGTTTCGCCGCCGCGCTCGTGGAGGAGCTGCGGGAGGACGCGGAGGAGGAGGCGGGCGCCGCGGGTGAGGGTCCCCGGCTGGAGGGCGGCAGCGTCTTCGACACGGAGGTCCCGCCGCCGTCCCTCGACCCGTCGGCGGACGACGAACTCGACGTTGACGACGAGGACGACGTCGACGACGAGCCGCCCGCGGAGGCCGCGCACGCGCGCCGCACGATGATCGGGCGCAGCGCGGAAGAGGTCGACCACGCGCCGCCGCGCGGCCGTTACGCGCCCGTCCCGGCGCCGGAGGCGGCCTCGGCGACGGCGGCCGCGCTGCGCTGGGCGGCACCCGCGGCGGCGGTGGCCCTGGCCTCGGCGGTCGTGGTGAGCCGGGCGCTCCGCCGCAGGCGCTGAGCCGTGCGGCCCGGAGCCGGGCTGCCCGGCGAAGAGCCCGGACCGGCGATCGAGGGTCCGGGTTCGGGGCGGAGCCCCGAATCCCGGTGTCCGGCCCATAAGGTCGTTTCGTGAGCACCGACAAGACGAATCAGGTCCACCTGAAGGCGGGCGACGCCGAGCTGACCGTGGATCCCCGGAACGGGTGCAGGCTCACCAGCCTGCGTATCCGCGGCACCGAACTCCTGCGGCAGGGTGCCAAATACGGCGCCTTCCCCATGGTCCCCTGGTGCGGTCGCATCGAGCTGGGGCAGTTCCGCAACGGCGGCGAGCGCCACCAGATGCCCGTCAACCATCCCCCGCACGCGATTCACGGCACCGGCCGCGACACCGCCTGGAGCACGGTGCGCGCGGACGACACCTCCGCCGCGTTCATGTACGACCTCGCCGAGCCGTGGCCGTACTCCGGCCGGGTCACCCAGCTGGTGGAGCTGGCGGCGGACTCCCTCACGCTGACCATGGGCGTCGAGACGTACGACAACTCCTTTCCTGCGCAGGCCGGCTGGCACCCGTGGTTCCTGCGCGACCTCGGCTCCGGCGGTGAGGCGGAGCTCGCGTTCGACGCGGAGTGGCAGGAGGAGCGTGGCGACGACCATCTGCCGACGGGCCGCCGCATCGCGCCGCAGCCCGGCCCCTGGGACGACTGCTTCGGCATGCCGGACGGCGTGGACGTCACCCTCACCTGGCCCGGTCTGCTGGAGCTGAAGGTGGCCAGCCGGGCCGAGTGGGTCGTGATCTACGACGAGGAGAAGGAGGCGGTCTGCGTCGAACCGCAGTCCGGCCCCCCGAACGGCCTCAACACCCTGCCGCGCCTCGTCACTCCGATCGACCCTCTGGAGATCTCCACGACGTGGACGTGGCGGACGTTGGCGTGATCCGTATCCGGCGGGACCGCGGAAATACGCACCCAGGCCGGCCACATCAAGCCCGTCCGACGCGTGAGGACGCGCCCGCAGGGCGTTCCGGCCGCGGACGGCGGACGGCCCGCACTGGGACGAGGTCCGCCGGACACGGCCTAAGCTCGTCGGTATGAGCGAAGCGCGTGACGCCCTGCTGCAGCAGATCAAGGACAAGGCCGTGGTCCACGGCAAGGTGACCCTCTCCTCCGGCAAGGAGGCCGACTACTACATCGACCTGCGCCGGATCACCCTGGACGCCGAGGCGGCTCCCCTGGTCGGTCAGGTGATGCTGGACGCCACGGCCGACCTGGAGTACGACGCCGTCGGCGGTCTCACCCTCGGCGCCGACCCGGTCGCCACCTCGATGCTGCACGCCGCCGCCGCGCGCGGCCGCAAGCTCGACGCGTTCGTCGTGCGCAAGGCGCAGAAGACGCACGGCATGCAGCGCCGCATCGAGGGTCCGGACATCAAGGGCCGCCGCGTCCTGGTGGTCGAGGACACCTCGACCACCGGCGGCTCGCCGCTGACCGCCGTCGAGGCGGCGCGCGAGGCGGGCGCGGAGGTCGTCGCCGTGGCGACGATCGTCGACCGCGGTGCCGCTTCCGCCATCGAGGGCGCGGGCCTGCGCTATGTGACGGGCTACTCCCTGGGCGACCTCGATCTGTCCTGACCTGCGGTTTTTTCAAAGCATCCCGAAGGGCGGGCTGGTTTCACGTGAAACCAGCCCGCCCTTCGCGCTTCCCCGGCCGAGGACCCATGTGGAGCAATTCGGCGAGTCTGGGAAGATGGGGGCGACGATGAACGTCGCCCCCTAGGTCAGGGCCCCCTCGCCCACCCGCACATCACAAGGAGCGGACAGATGCCCATCGCAACCCCCGAGGTCTACAACGAGATGCTCGACCGGGCGAAGGCAGGCAAGTTCGCCTACCCGGCCATCAATGTGACCTCGACGCAGACGCTGCACGCCGCGCTGCGCGGTTTCGCCGAGGCGGAGAGCGACGGCATCATCCAGATCTCCACCGGTGGTGCGGAGTTCCTGGGCGGCCAGTACAGCAAGGACATGGTCTCGGGCGCCGTCGCGCTCGCCGAGTTCGCGCACGTCGTCGCCAAGAAGTACCCGGTGAACATCGCGCTGCACACCGACCACTGCCCGAAGGACAAGCTGGACGGCTACGTCCGCCCGCTGCTGGACATCTCCGCCGAGCGCGTCGCGGCCGGCCAGAACCCGCTGTTCCAGTCGCACATGTGGGACGGCTCCGCCGAGTCCCTGGCCGACAACCTGGCCATCGGCCAGGAGCTGCTGGCCAAGGCCGCCGCCGCCAAGATCATCCTTGAGGTCGAGATCACCCCGACCGGTGGCGAGGAGGACGGCGTCAGCCACGAGATCAACGACGAGCTGTACACCACCGTCGACGACGCGCTACGCACCGCCGAGGCCCTGGGCCTGGGCGAGAAGGGCCGCTACCTGCTGGCCGCCTCCTTCGGCAACGTCCACGGCGTCTACAAGCCGGGCAACGTCGTCCTCCGTCCCGAGCTGCTGAAGGACCTCCAGGAGGGTGTGGCCGCCAAGTACGGCAAGGCCAGCCCCTTCGACTTCGTCTTCCACGGCGGTTCCGGCTCCACCGAGCAGGAGATCCGCACCGCGCTGGAGAACGGCGTCGTGAAGATGAACCTCGACACGGACACGCAGTACGCCTTCACCCGTCCGGTCGCGGCCCACATGTTCAAGAACTACGACGGCGTCCTGAAGGTCGACGGCGAGGTCGGCGAGAAGAAGACGTACGACCCGCGCACCTGGGGCAAGCTGGCCGAGGCGGGCATGGCCCAGCGCGTCACCAAGGCGTGCGCGGACCTGCGCGCCACGGGCACGAAGCTGAAGTAACCCGCACCGCGCTCAAGGGCCCGGCCTCCACTCGCGCAGTGGGGGCCGGGCCCTTTCGGCTGTTGCGCTGGCCGGCCGCGCGCCGCACGGGGATGATTTCCGCTATGAGCGACCCTTCGCGGGAGGCGCTGAGTCCCTCCGGCACGCGGCCGTCGTCGAAGGAGCCCGGCGGCGTCCGGCTGGGCACGGGCACGGGGCGGGCCGTGCTGCTGACGGCCGTGCTCGGCTCCGGCATGGCGATGCTCGACAGCACGGTCGTCAATGTGGCGCTGCCGCACATCGGCGCCGACCTCAACGCCGACCTGGCCGTGCTCCAGTGGACCGTCAACGCGTACATGCTCACCCTCGCCGGGCTGATCCTGCTGGGCGGGGCGCTGGGGGACCGGTTCGGGCGGCGGCGGGTGTTCGTGGTGGGCGTCGTGTGGTTCGCGCTCGCGTCGCTGCTGTGCGGGATGGCGCCGGACGCCGGGGTGCTCATCGCCGCGCGGGCGCTGCAGGGCATCGGCGGGGCGCTGCTCACGCCCGGTTCGCTCGCCCTGATCCAGGCGGTCTTCCACCCGGACGACCGGGCCGGGGCCGTGGGGGCGTGGTCCGGGCTCGGCGGGGTGGCGTCGGCGGTCGGGCCCTTCGTGGGCGGCTGGCTGGTGGACGGGCCGGGCTGGCGCTGGGTGTTCCTGATCAACCTGCCCCTGGCGGCCGTGTGCGTGCCGGTGGCCCTCCGGCACGTGCCGGAGACCCGCGACCCGAGGGCACACGGGCGGTTCGACGTCCTGGGCGCGACGCTGGGGGCGCTGGCGCTCGGCGCGGTGACGTACGCCCTGATCGCCGCCCCCGGGAAGGGCGCGTCACCCTGGGTGATCGGGCCGGCGGCCGTCGGGGTGCTGCTGGGCGTGGCGTTCTGGCGGGTGGAGAAGCGGCGGGCCGAACCGATGCTGCCGCCCGTGATCTTCGCGAACCGGATGTTCACCTCGGTCAACGCCGTCACCGTCTGCGTCTACGCCGCCTTCAGCGGCTTCTTCTTCCTGTCGGTGCTCCAGCTCCAGATCGTGGTCGGCTGGTCGGCGCTGGAGGCGGGCACCGCGCTGCTGCCCACGACGGTGCTGATGCTGCTGCTGTCCGCGCGCTCCGGCCGCCTCGCGCAGGGCATCGGCCCGCGGATCCCGCTGACGGTCGGACCGCTGCTGTGCGCGGCGGGGATGCTGCTGATGACCCGGGTCGGACCGGGCGCGGTGTACTGGCGGGACGTCCTGCCCGCCCTCGTCGTGCTCGGCATGGGCATGGTGGCGCTCGTCGCCCCGCTCACCTCGACGGTCCTGGCCTCCGTGGACGTCGGCCGCGCGGGGCTCGCCAGCGGCATCAACAACGCGGCGGCCCGCGCGGCGGGCCTGATCGCCGTGGCCGCGCTGCCGCTGCTCGCGGGCATGGGCCCGGAGACGTACCGCGATCCCGGCGCGTTCACGGGGGCGTTCCACCGCTCGATGCTTCTGTGCGCGGGGGCGCTCGTGGTGGGGGCGCTCCTCGGCTGGTCGACGGTGCGGGCTCCGGGTGGGCGGTGCCGGCCGGAGGCGGCGTATCACTGCGGGGTTTCGGCGCCGCCGCTGGATCCGGGGGATGCGGAGTAGATCTCCGGGGTGGGGCGCCTGCGGCGGGCTTTTCCCCTGCCCGCCCCTTCCCGGCTGCGTCTGACGTGCGGGTCCCCCCGGGGGCGTGCCCCAGGCTTCCCGGCTGCGGGTGCGTTGCCGCCTGTGGCGGGAGCGGCCTGCGGCCGCGTCCTCAATCTCCCCCAGCTACCGCTGGGAGGTGCCCCCACGGGCTGTTTGTTCCCCAGCCCCGCCCCTTCCCGAAACTGGGGCTGCCGCCCCAGACCCCGCAACACGCTTCGCGCGTTGTCCTCAAGCGCCGGACGGGCTGAAAACAAAAAGACGGGGGCACCCCGAAACCGAATGTCGCCCTCCGGTGGGAGGTGGTGGCGCTGGAGGGTGGGGTTCCGGAACGCGGTGCGAGTTCGGGGCACTCAATGCGCGTGACGGTGCCCGCACCGCGTTCCAGGCCCTCAGCCCGGAAGTCCCACCCCCGGCACCCACCACACACCCAAGCCCGGCCGGCGATTGAGGCCACGCCCGCAGGGCGTGCCCCGCACCGGACAACGGCGAACCCACCACAACCCATCCCGGCCGGCGATTGAAGCCGCCGCCCGCAGAGGCGCCCCGCCGCAGGCGGCAACGGAACCAAGGCGACGAATCCGCACCCACCCACACCCGCCCAGCCAGCGCAGCGACAAGGCAGACTGGAGCCCATGTCCATTCACGAGAACCTGCTCGGGGGACCGCCCCCGACCCACCTGCCCGACGACCCCGAGCCGCGCGAGCTGCTCGCCTCCGGTGCCGCCCCGGCCGAGGTGGCGGCCAAATACCCGGCGTCCTCGCTCGCCTGGGCGCAGCTCGCCGACGAGGCGTTCGAGGGCGGCCGGGTCGTCGAGTCCTACGCCTACGCGCGCACCGGCTACCACCGCGGGCTCGACGCCCTGCGCCGCAGCGGCTGGAAGGGCCACGGCCCGGTGCCGTTCGAGCACGAGCCGAACCGCGGCTTCCTGCGCGCGCTGCACGCGCTCGCGCGGGCCGCGCAGGCGATCGGGGAGCAGGAGGAGTACGAACGCTGCTCGGCGTTCCTGCGCGACAGCTCCCCGACGGCCGCCAGCACGCTGGGCTGACCCGGCGCGACCTTCGCGCCCCGGGCAGCCCCTGGCAGCACCGGGCGGAACCGACCGGAACGCCCCGCTCCACGCGGGGCGTTCCGGCTGTCGGCGGGCCGGTAGGCGGGCCGGCCCGCAGGCGGGCCGGAAGGTCGGTTGGCGAGGCCGGCGGGCGTTCCCGCGGGTCGACGGGCGACGTCGGCGGGTCGTCCGCAGGGTTATCCACAGCCCTTGCCGCAGGCGGCGGCAGGGACGGATGATGCGTGGCAGGGGACCGGGGCTCCGATGCCGACGGGAAGGGGCGGACCGCTACCCGGAAGCACGTCATGCCGAGGAGAGCGCGATGTCGCAGCCGCAGTCACCCTGTCCGCCCAGCCCGGAGGCCGCCGGTCCGGCCGCCCCGAATCTCGACTTCGAGGGCACCACGCCGTACGAGGACTACGTCCGGGCCTCGGTGCTCAGCAGGCTCCAGGAGCCGCTCTCCGACGACCCCGGGGAGATGGCCTTCCTGGTCACCACCCAGGTGATGGAGCTGTGGTTCACCGTCCTCGTGCATGAGTGGAGCACGGCCCGGCACGCCCTCCGGCGGGACGACCTGGAGGCCGCGCTGGCCGCGCTCAAGAGGTCGGCCTACGAGCTGGAGTCGCTCAACGCCTCCTGGAAGCCCATCGCCCACCTGACGCCTGGTCAATTCAACGCGTACCGGGGCGCGCTCGGCGACGCGTCCGGCTTCCAGTCCGCCACGTACCGCCGCCTGGAGTTCCTGCTCGGCGAGAAGTCCGCGGCCATGCTGACGCCCTATCGCGGCGCGCCCCGCGAGGGCGCCGAGCTGGAGAAGGCGCTGCGCGAGCCGAGTCTGTACGACGAGGTGCTGCGCTATCTGGCACGGCTCGGCCATGAGATACCCCGGTCCGTGCTCGACCGCGACGTCTCCGAGCGGTATGCCCCCGATCCGGGTGTCGAGCGGGTCTGGCAGCGGATCTACGAGGGCCCGCGGCACAGCGACGAGTGCCGTCTGGGCGAGAGCCTGACCGAGGTCGCCGAGCTGGTCTGGCGCTGGCGCAACGACCATCTCGTGGCCACCCGCCGGGCGATGGGCGCGAAGGCCGGCACGGGCGGCTCCTCGGGAGTGGCCTGGCTGGAGAAGCGGGCCGCGAAGAACGTCTTCCCCGAGCTGTGGACGGCGCGCAGCCATGTCTGACGTGAAGGGAGCGGGCATGAGCGGAGCACTCGGCCGGGAGGCCGCCGAGCTCGACGCCGCGGATGTACTGCGCGCCAAGCGCGCCGAGTTCGCGCTCGCCGACGAGGTCGTGTATCTCGACGGCAATTCCCTGGGTGCCCTGCCCGGCGCGGTGTCCGCCCGGATCGCGGATGTCATCGGGCGGGAGTGGGGGCAGCTGGGGATCCGGTCCTGGACCGAGTCCGGCTGGTGGTCCGCGCCCGAGCGGATCGGTGACCGGATCGGCGCGCTCGTCGGGGCCGCGCCCGGCCAGGTCGTGGTCGGCGACTCCACGAGCGTGAATGTCTTCAAGGCGGTCGTGGCGGCCGTCCGCATCGCCCGGGAGGAGGCGCCGGGCCGTGACGAAGTGCTCGTCGACAAGGCCACGTTCCCCACCGACGGCTATGTCGCGGAGTCGGCCGCCCGGATGACGGGCTGCCGCGTCCGGGCCGTGCCCGCGGTGGAGCTGGCCGGGGCGGCCGGGCCGCGCACCGCCGCCGTGCTGGTCAACCACGTCGACTACCGCACGGGCCGCCTTCACGACCTGCCCGCCCTGACCGCCGCCGCGCACGCGGCGGGGGCCCGCCTCGTGGCGGACCTGTGCCACAGCGCGGGCGCCCTGCCGGTCGAACTCGACGCCTGGGGCGTGGACTTCGCGGTGGGCTGCACGTACAAATACCTCAACGGCGGCCCCGGCTCGCCCGCTTGCCTGTACGTCCGCCGCGAGCTCCAGCCCCGCTTCGACTCGCCGCTGCCCGGCTGGAATTCCCATGCCGACCCCTTCGCGATGTCCCCCGCCTACGCCCCCGCCGAGGGCGCGGCGCGCGGCCGGGTCGGCACGCCGGAGATCCTTTCCCTCCTCGCGCTCGACACCGCGCTCGACGTGTGGGACGGGGTGGCGCTCGCGGACGTCCGGGCCAAGAGCCTCGCCCTGACGGACTTCTTCCTGCGCTGCGTCGGGGAGTACGTCCCCCAAGGCCGCGTCGAGAGCGTCACGCCCGCCGCGCACGCGGAGCGCGGCAGCCAGGTGGCGCTGCGCTGTTCCGGAGCCGGGGCGGTGATGGAGGAGCTCATACGCCGGGGAGTCGTCGGGGACTTCCGGCCCCCGGACGTCCTGCGCTTCGGCTTCACCCCGCTGTACACATCCTTCGCGGACGCCGAGCGCGCCGCGCGGGTGCTGGCGGAGGTGCCGGCCCCATGACCGGGGCGGCCGAGGCACACGCGCTGCTGGCCCTGGAGTACGTCCCGCCGGACGAGACCGTCGCGTACGGCGGCCACCCCAGCCAGGTGATCGACCTCTACCGGCCGGCCGAGCCGTCCGGCACCCGCGTGACCCTCCTGCACGGCGGTTTCTGGCGGGAGGCGTACGACCGGCGCCATCTCGCGCCCCTGGCCGCGGCGCTGGCGGCGCGCGGGGCGGAGGTCGCCCTCGCGGAGTACCGCCGGGTGGGCGGGGGCGGCGGCTGGCCGGAGACGTTCGACGACGTGGCCACGGTCCTCGCCCGCGACGTGCCGGGCACTCGGCACGTCCTCGCCGGGCACTCGGCAGGCGGCCACCTCGCGCTGTGGGCGGCGAGCACGGAGCCGGGCACGGTGGTCCGTGTCGTCGCCGTGGCGGCGGTCACGGACCTCGGGCGGGCGCGGGTCCTCCGCCTGAGCGGCGGGGCGGCCGACGAACTGCTGGGCGGCGAGGACCGCCCGGAGGCGGACCCGGTGCGGCTCGGGCGGCCCCCGGTCCCGACGGTGCTGGTGCACGGCGAGGCGGACGAGGAGGTGCCGGTGGACTTCTCCCGGAGGTACGCGGCGGCGGTGGGCGGCCCGGTGGATCTCCGGCTCCTGCCGGGGGCCGGGCACTACGCGGTGGTGACACCGGGAGCGGCGGCGTGTGACGAGGTTCTCGCGGCGATCGACGGGCCCTGGCGGGGCCGGGCCGCGAGCCCCGGCCGCGGGTGTCACCCCAGGTGGAGCCGTGCGTAGTCCTTGAGACGGACCCTCGGAGATCCCCATTCGTGCGGACGCGGCGCACCCGCGCCTTTGCCTACCTTTGATGGCGTGACCGACACCTATGAGCCCAGTCTGCGCAGCGAGACGCGCCTGGTGAAGAGCGCCATCGGCGGGCTTCGCAAGGACCTCTTCACCGACGCCTTCGCCTTCCGGCCGCTGCCCCCGCTGCGCGCCGACCACTGGCTCGTCCGCAGGGTGCCGGAGCGCGCCGCGCGCTACGCCCGGTGGTTCCCGCACGCCGTCGTCGCCGGCTTCACCTGCGTCGTCATGCTCGCGGCCGCCGGGCACTGGGGTGGTCTCTACGGGCTGTTCATCTCGCTGATCATCGGCCTGCCGATCATCATGACGCTCTTCCGGCCCGTCGGCGCCTGGTGGCTGTCGGTGGCCGCGCTGCTGTTCTCGGGGGTGCTCCTGAGCGGCTACGGCCTCGGGCCGTCGTCCACCGGCGGCTTCTTCTCCCACCTCTGCGTCATGCTGCTCGTGGCCCTGCGGACCCGCCCCCGCGTGGCGGCCGAGATGTGGCTGCTCACCGGCGCGCTCGGCGTCTTCGTCGAGCTGTTCCTCAGGACGTTCCGCCCGTACGGCGAGGGCTTCTTCGTCTCCGACCTGTTCGAGACGATGGCCCTCTCCGGGATCGTGCTCTTCGTCGTCCTGGCCGTACGCGGGCTGCGCGAGTCCAAGCAGCAGGTCGCCGCGCAGGCGGCCGTCACCGAGGTGGAGCGGTCCCGGCGCACGGTCCTGGAGGAGCGCACCACGATCGCCCGCGAACTGCACGACGTCGTCGCCCACCACATGTCGGTCGTCGCGATCCAGGCCGAGGCCGCCCCGTACCGCGTCCAGGACACCCCACCGGAGCTCGCCGCCGCGTTCCAGACGATCCGGGAGAACGCCGTGGCGGCCCTGACCGAGCTGCGCCGCGTCCTCGGCGTCGTACGGTCGGAGAACCCCGACGCCTTCGCCGGGCCCGAGGCGCCGCAGCCCACCCTCGCCGACATCGGCGCGCTGATCGACAACGTCCGCGCGGCCGGTCCCGCCGTCGAGCACATCACCACGGGCGCGGTGCGGCCGCTGCCGCAGGGCGTGGAGCTGTCGGCGTACCGCATCGTGCAGGAGGCGCTGAGCAACGCGCTGCGGCACGCGCCCGGCGCCCACGTCCGCGTGGAGGTCAGCTACGTGCTCGGCGGGCTCGGCCTGCGCGTCGCCAACGGCCCGGCGGACCGCCTGGCCAAGCCCTCGCCCGGCGCCGGGCACGGCGTGCTCGGCATGCGGGAGCGGGTCACGATGCTCGGTGGCGAGATGACCGCGGAGGCCACGCCGGAGGGCGGCTACGAGGTCGTCGCGTTCCTGCCCGTGGCCCTGGGGGAGACCGCCGCATGACCATCCGCGTGCTGATCGTCGACGACCAGATGATGGTCCGCGAGGGGTTCTCCGTCCTGCTGAACGCCCAGCCCGACATCGAGGTCGTCGGCGAGGCGCTGGACGGCAGGCAGGCCGTGGAGCGGGTCGCCGAGCTGCGCCCCGACGTCGTCCTGATGGACATCCGGATGCCCGTCCTCAACGGTCTGGAGGCGACCCGGGAGATCGTCGCGGCCGACGCCGACGCGAAGGTGCTGGTGCTGACCACCTTCGACCTCGACGAGTATGTCTACCAAGCGCTGCGGGCCGGGGCGAGCGGCTTCCTGCTCAAGGACGCGTCCGCCCGCCAGCTCGCGGACGGCGTGCGGATCGTGGCATCCGGCGAGGCGCTGCTCGCCCCGACGGTCACCAAGCGGCTCATCCAGGAGTTCTCGCGGCTCGGCACGCCGAAGGTGCCCACGCAGGAGCGGATCGGCGACCTCACCGAGCGGGAGACGGAGGTCCTGGTCCTGGTGGCCCAGGGCTGCTCCAACTCCGAGATCGCGGCGGGTCTGGTCGTGGCCGAGTCCACGGTGAAGACGCATGTGAGCCGGATCCTGGTGAAGCTCGGTCTTCGTGACCGGACGCAGGCGGCGGTGTTCGCGTACGAGGCGGGTCTGGTGACGCCGGGCGGATGACCCTCGGCGGTCGCCGGCGGCGGGCTTTTTCCCTAGCCCCGCCCCTTCCCGAAACTGGGGGAGACCCCCAGCCCCCCACCGCGCTTCGGGAGCGTCCTCAACCGCCGGACGGGCTGAATCCGCTGACTATGGTCCGCGAGATTCAGCCCTTTAGGGGCATCGCCGGGGGCAACGGAGTCCGGGGGAGCTCGAGGACGCGGCCGCGGGCCGCACCGCCGCGGGCGGCAGTGCACTCGGAGCCGGGGGGCCGGGGCACGCCCCTGCGGCGGAGCCGCAACATCAGACGCAGCCGGGAAGCGGACGGGCCGGGGAACGAACCCCGCCGCTCACCCCCGCGGCAGCACCAGCCCCCACGCCCCCTCCCGCGCCGACCACGTCCGCGTGCGTACCGGCCCCGCCAGGACGTTGTCCGCGCGGTAGCGGAACGAAGGCCCCGAGACCGAGACCCGCTCGGCCAGGGCCGAGCGGGGAGCGCCCGCGTCGCCGTACGCGTGGACGGTCACCTCCGCATGACCGTCCACCGCGCGGACCGCGACCCGCGCCACCGGCTCGTCCAGATCGACCAGCAGCACCCCGTCCGCCTCCACCCGCAGCCGCGTGCAGGACGGCAGCTGGTGGCGGGCCGCCGGGCCCGTCAGCAGCGTCAGGGCCGAACGCGCGGTGCGCGCCGCCGGTGACCACCACGACTGATGAGCACTGCCGCCGCCCTCGGCGGCCTCAGTGACATCAGCCACGTCGGCTATGCCGTCCGCGACCGCCGGCACGGGGGCCACGGGCGACCCGTTCAGCTCAGCGGTTTCCACCGGGTCCGGCGGCGGGTTCAGGCCACCTCCCGGGCCCGGGATCCACAGCTCGCCCAGGACCATCCCGCCGGCGTCGTCGACCAGTGCGTCCAGCCGCCGCTCGGCGCCGTCCAGCACGGCCCGGGAGGCCGCGACCGTGCCCAGCGGCACCCCCAGCGAGCGGGCCAGGGCCACGGCGGGCAGCGCCCCGACCGGAACCAGGGAAACGGGGACTTCCGGCAGGTCACGGCGCTGGTGCAGCAGCTGGACGACACGCAGCAGCGCCCGGTCGTCGCCAATGACGACGGGCCGTCTGCGGCCCCTGCGGGCCAGGGCGCGCTCGACGTCCTGCGGCCCCTCGGGGAAACAGATTTTGGCCACCGCGCCGCCGCAGAGGACATCCCTCGCGATCCGTACGGACTCGCCGTCAACGCGGCGGGCGACCGGGTCGATGACCACGAGCAGAGGCTGCTCGGTGGAGTCTGGAGCCGACACCTCGGTCCTTCCTCAGGTAATCTCTCGGTGCAAGAGCCCCTGTCGCTGTTGCGCCAGGGGCTTCGTCTATCCGGGGCACCGGTTCGACGGCTCTAGCGGTGGTGTACGCCCTGAGCAAGCGGGTGAACACCACCACGCACGTTGGACATGCCCCGCCCGGAAGGGGTGTACGCCTGTGCCCGCACTTGTGCTGCTCGGTGCTCAGTGGGGTGACGAGGGCAAGGGAAAGGCCACCGACCTCCTCGGTGGATCCGTGGACTATGTGGTGCGCTACCAAGGTGGCAACAACGCCGGCCACACGGTGGTCGTCGGCGACCAGAAATACGCGCTGCATCTCCTCCCTTCCGGAATCCTCTCGCCGGGGTGCACCCCGGTGATCGGCAACGGAGTCGTCGTCGACCCGGCGGTCCTGCTCTCCGAGCTGAGCGGACTCAACGAGCGCGGCGTCGACACGTCCAAGCTGCTGGTCAGCGGTAACGCGCACCTGATCACGCCGTACCACACCACGGTCGACAAGGTGACGGAACGCTTCCTCGGCTCGCGGAAGATCGGCACCACGGGCCGCGGTATCGGCCCGACCTACGCGGACAAGATCAACCGCGTGGGCATCCGCGTCCAGGACCTCTACGACGAGTCGATCCTGACGCAGAAGGTCGAGGCCGCTCTCGACTTCAAGAACCAGATCCTGGCGAAGCTCTACAACCGCCGCGCCATCGAGGCCGGCGCGATCGTCGAGGAGCTGCTCACCTACGCCGAGCAGATCAAGCCGTACGTGGCCGACACGACACTGGTCCTCAACAACGCCATCGACGAGGGCAAGGTCGTCCTCTTCGAGGGCGGCCAGGGCACGCTGCTCGACGTGGACCACGGCACGTACCCCTTCGTCACCTCGTCCAACCCGACCGCGGGCGGCGCCTGCACGGGCGCCGGCGTGGGCCCGACGAAGATCAGCCGCGTGATCGGCATCCTCAAGGCGTACACGACGCGCGTGGGCGCCGGCCCGTTCCCGACCGAGCTGTTCGACAAGGACGGCGAGGCGCTGCGCACCATCGGTGGCGAGCGCGGTGTGACCACCGGCCGTGACCGCCGCTGCGGCTGGTTCGACGCCGTCATCGCCCGCTACGCGACCCGCGTGAACGGCCTGACGGACTTCTTCCTCACCAAGCTCGACGTGCTCACCGGCTGGGAGCAGATCCCGGTCTGCGTCGCGTACGAGATCGACGGCAAGCGCGTCGAGGAGCTGCCCTACAGCCAGAGCGACTTCCACCACGCGAAGCCGGTCTACGAGATGCTGCCGGGCTGGTCCGAGGACATCACCAAGGCCAAGACCTTCTCCGACCTGCCGAAGAACGCGCAGGCGTACGTGAAGGCCCTGGAGGAGATGTCCGGCGCCCCGATCTCCGCGATCGGCGTGGGCCCGGGCCGCACGGAGACGATCGAGATCAACTCGTTCCTGTCGTAGTCCGTCAGCGGCACGCGACGCGTGACGGCGCCCCGGTGGTCACCGACCACCGGGGCGCCGTCACGTTTCCGGCACGCGTTCCCACGCTCACTCGTTCGGCGGGGCTGTGCGGGAAGAGGGCCGGTGTCCGTCAGAGTTCGGAAAGGCTGGCCTTCGCCTGGAAAGGAGGGCAACATGACGGTTATGGCCGAGCACACGTCTCACATGCTGGTGGAAGAGTTCGAGCAGGTCGCCTCCACCGCACCCGAGACCGTCACGTTGGAGTTCATCGACGGACGGATCGAGGAGAAGCCGGTGCCGGACGGGGATCACGGGGAGATCATCAGGTGGCTGCAGGAGCGTTGCATGCAGCACCGCCCCGACCTCTGGCTGTACGCGGGCGGGCGCGGTTTGAAGGTCGAGGTCTACCGCAACGGCCGTGCGCGACCCGACGGCGTACTGGCGCCGAGGGCGCACTTCGCCGGCCACGGTGAGTGGTCGGCCCCCGAGGGCGTGCTGATGACCGTCGAGGTCACCTCGTACGACGGCGACACCGAGCGCCGGGACCGGAAGGAGAAGCCGGCCGCCTACGCGGCAGCGGGCATTCCCGTCTATCTGCTGATCGACCGTGACGCGGGCACCGTGGTCGTGCATGCCAACCCCGACCCGGAACGCGGCTACTACGTGGACACCCACCGGGCCCCCTTCGGCGAAGAGGTCACCCTGCCCGATCCGGTGA
Organism: Streptomyces sp. NPDC025618; assembly: GCF_055558795.1. Lineage (NCBI taxonomy): Bacteria > Bacillati > Actinomycetota > Actinomycetes > Kitasatosporales > Streptomycetaceae > Streptomyces > Streptomyces sp. NPDC025618. The sequence continues at coordinate 273,039 of NZ_JBVHLW010000003.1, forward strand.
ACATCACTCTGGACACCGGGATCCTGAAGAACTACGTGCGCTGAAGGCTCGCGCCGAGCGCGGCCGGAACGCCGAACGGCCGGGCCCCGCACTCTTCACAGTGCGGGGGCCCGGCCGTTTTCGGCGCAGGAGCGCGTCAGGCGGGAACGATGTTCTCCGCCTGCGGGCCCTTCTGGCCCTGCGTGACCTCGAAGGAGACCTTCTGGCCCTCCTGGAGCTCACGGAAGCCCTGCGTCGCGATGTTCGAGTAGTGGGCGAAGACGTCGGCGCCGCCGCCGTCCTGCTCGATGAAGCCGAAGCCCTTTTCCGAGTTGAACCACTTAACGGTGCCGGTAGCCAAGACAGATCTCCTACAAGAGAGCGGTGCCGAAATTCCGTACTGCAACGGAATAATGCAAGTGCGCCCGAAGGTCACAGACCGTCAGGCGCACAGGGGAAAACGGATCCAAAACCGCAACGGAAAATGACCGTAGCACGCGCAGCGGGAACTTCGGTGAATTTCTCCGGGTCTATTTTTCGAGGCGCCGCCCGCGGCCACCCGGCACTGTGTCTGCGGGCGTGGCCAGCGCCATACACAGTGCCGGTACCCCGGCGGTGCCGCGCTCCCTACGCTGACGTTTCCGCGCACCCCACCGACGACATACCCCACTGACGTACACCCCTCCGACGCACACCACCGATCCGAGGTAACGACCGTGAGCACGCAGCCCGACCCCCGCCGGGGCGCCGCCGTCAAGGCCGCCGACCGCGCGCACGTCTTCCACTCCTGGTCCGCGCAGGGCCTCATCGACCCGCTGGCCGTGGCCGGGGCCGAGGGCTCGTACTTCTGGGACCACGACGGCAACCGCTACCTCGACTTCTCCTCCCAGCTGGTCAACACCAACATCGGCCACCAGCACCCCAAGGTCGTCGCCGCGATCCAGGAGCAGGCGGCGAAGCTGTGCACCATCGCGCCGGGCTTCGCCGTGGACGTGCGCTCCGAGGCGGCGCGGCTGATCGCCGAGCGCACCCCCGGCGACCTCGACAAGATCTTCTTCACCAACGGCGGCGCCGAGGCCGTCGAGAACGCCGTCCGCATGGCCCGCCTGCACACCGGCCGCCCCAAGGTGCTCAGCGCCTACCGCTCGTACCACGGCGCGACCGCAGCGGCCATCAACCTCACCGGCGACCCGCGCCGCTGGCCCTCCGACACCGCCTCGGCCGGCGTCGTGCACTTCTGGGCGCCCTTCCTCTACCGCTCGCCCTTCCACGCGGAGAGCGAGGAGCAGGAGTGCGAGCGCGCGCTGCGCCACCTCGAGGACACCCTCGCGTTCGAGGGGCCGCAGACGATCGCCGCGATCGTCCTGGAGACCGTGCCCGGCACGGCCGGGATCATGGTCCCGCCGCCCGGCTATCTCCCGGGCGTCCGCGAGATCTGCGACCGGCACGGCATCGTCTTCGTGCTGGACGAGGTCATGGCCGGTTTCGGGCGTACGGGCCACTGGTTCGCCGCCGACCGCTTCGGCGTCACCCCCGACCTGCTGACCTTCGCCAAGGGCGTCAACTCCGGCTATGTGCCGCTCGGCGGCGTCGCCATCTCCGCCGAGATCGCCGCCACCTTCGACCAGCGCCCCTACCCCGGCGGACTCACCTATTCCGGCCACCCGCTGGCCTGCGCCTCGGCCGTGGCGACGATCAACGCGATGGCCGAGGAGGGCATCGTGGAGAACGCCGCGCGCCTCGGCGAGACCGTGCTCGGACCCGGCCTGCGCGAGCTCGCCGAGCGCCACCCGAGCGTCGGCGAGGTCCGGGGCCTGGGCGCCTTCTGGGCGCTCGAACTCGTCAAGGACCGCGCCACCCGCGAGCCCCTGGTGCCCTACAACGCCTCCGGCGAGGCGAACGCCCCCATGGCCGCCTTCGCCGCGGCCTGCAAGAAGTCCGGCCTGTGGCCCTTCGTGAACATGAACCGCACTCACGTCGTCCCGCCGTGCACCGTCACGGAGGCGGAGGCCAAGGAGGGGCTCGCCCTCCTCGACGCCGCGCTCACGGTGGCCGACGCGCACACCGCCTGACGCGGGAGGTAGCGTTCTTCCTTCCCGCGCGCACGCCCGTACGCACCGCGACGGCCCTCGCCTATCTTGGTCGGGGGCCGTTCGCATGCGGGCGCGCGGTCACGGAAGGGGAGACGGACGACGATGCCCGGCAGCGAGGCTGTCAGACGTACGACGCTGCGCTCGCAGATCGCCGACGCCCTGCGCGACGAGGTGATAGCGGCGCGGCTCCCGGCGGGCCGCCAGTTCACGGTCAAGGAGATCGCCGAGCAGTACGGCGTCTCGGCGACCCCGGTGCGCGAGGCGCTGCTCGACCTCTGCTCGCAGGGGCTGCTCGACGTGGAGCTGCACAAGGGCTACCGCGTGCGTGAGTTCACCGACGCCGACTTCCGCGGCATGGTCGAGGCCCGCGCCCTGATCGTCGAGGGCATCTTCCGGCGCTCCGCCGAGCGCGCGCTGTGCGAGGCCACCCCGGCCGCCCTCGCGTCCGTGCGGCGGCGGGCCGAGGAGGCGAGCCGGGCGGCGCTCGCGGGCGACCTCGACATCCTCATCGGCTACGACCTGCGCTTCTGGCGCGAGCTGGGCGGACTGGTAGGCAACCCCTACATATCGGACTTCTTCGATCGGATCCGGGTGCAGAGCTGGATCTTCATGGTGCCGCTGCTGCGCCGCGTGCCGTGCCTCCGCGGCCGCCTGTGGCACGGGCACGGCGAGCTCGTCGAGGCCGTGGCGGCCCAGGACGCGGCGACCGCGGAAAGCATCATTGCGGCATACAACGAACATTCCCTGGCATTGATCAGCGAGCTGACCGAATAGGGTCGAAGGCCAGGTCATGGCCATCGGTTGAGGGGACGGAATCAGGAATGAAAACAATCGCGAACCCGCAACCGGCACGTGTTTGAGGACGTCCAAACCCCGTGATGCCGCCTTCCCAGCCGTCCGCCCGTCCACCGGCCCCCACCGCTTCCCGGCCCGAGACCACCGCGGTCGTCGACCTGACGGTGATCGTCCCCGCGTACGACGAGGAGGACCGCCTCGGCCCCACGCTGGAGGCGATCCGCGCCCATCTCACCGCCGCGGACGACGTGGCCCGCTGGGAGCTGATCGTCGTCGACGACGGGTCGACGGACGCCACCGCCGCCATCACCGAGGCCGCCGCCGCCACCGAGCCCCGCATCCGGCTGCTGCGCACCCCCGAGAACCGCGGCAAGGGCCACGCCGTGCGCACCGGCGTGCTCGCCTCGCGCGGCCGCCGCGTCCTGGTCACCGACGCCGATCTGGCCACCCCCATCGAGGAGCTCGGCCTCCTCGGACGCAGCCTGGACGCGGGCGCCACCGCGGCCATCGGCTCCCGCGCGCTCCCCGGCTCCCGGATAGCCGTCCGCCAGCACGCGGTGCGCGAGCTCATGGGCCGGGCCGGCTCCCGGCTGATACGGGCCGCCGCCGTGCCGGGGATACGGGACACCCAGTGCGGCTTCAAGCTCTTCGACGGCGACAAGGCCCGTACCGCCTTCGCGAGCTCCCGGCTCGACGGCTGGAGCTACGACGTCGAGCTGCTGCGCTTCTTCCACCAGCGGGGCTGGGAGGTCGACGAGGTGCCCGTCCGCTGGTCCCACCAGCCCGGCTCCAAGATCCGGCCGCTGGCGTACCCCGTCGTGCTCGCCGACCTCGTGCGCCTGCGCTGGCGCGCGGCCGACCCCGTGCGGCTCGCCGTGCCCGCGCTCTTCCTGCTCGTCTCCTTCGTGCTCTACGGCGGGCTGTGGGGCGGCCTCGGCCACAGCTACCTCGCGGACTCCGGCTCCGACCAGACGCAGTGGGAGTGGTTCTTCGCCGTCACCGCCGACAACGTCGCCCACCTCCACAACCCGCTCTTCACCGAGCTGCAGAACTTCCCGCTCGGCGTGAACCTCATGGCCAACACCGCCATGCTCGGGCTTTCCGTGCCGCTCGCCCCCGTGACGCTCGCCTTCGGCGCCCACGTCACCTGGGCGATCGTGCTGACCGGCGGCCTGGCCGCCACCGCCTGCTCCTGGTACTGGCTGATCGCCAGGCGCTTCGTCCGCTCCCGCTGGGCGGCCGCGCTGGGCGGCGCGTTCTGCGCCTTCGCGCCGCCGATGATCTCGCACGGCAACGCGCACCCCAACTTCCTCGTCCTGTTCATGATCCCGCTGATCGTCGACCGGATGCTGCGGCTGTGCGAGGGCACCCGGCCGACGCGTGACGCGGTGCTGCTCGGCCTGTTCCTCGCCTACCAGATCTTCCTCGGTGAGGAAGCGCTGCTGCTGGCCGTGACCGGCCTCGTGCTCTTCGCCTTCGGCTACGCGGTCGCCGACCCCGACGCGGCCCGCGCCGTCTCCGGGCGCCTGCTCCGCGGCCTCGGCGTCGCCGCCCTCGTCGCGGTGCCGCTGGTCGCCTTCCCGGTGGGCTGGCAGTTCCTCGGCCCGCAGAGCTACCACAGCGTGCTGCACGGCGACGTCGGCAACAACCCGATGGCGCTGCTGGAGTACGCCACCCGGTCGCTGGGCGGCGACGCGCGCACCGCCGCCTCGCTGTCGGTCAACAGGACCGAGGAGAACGCCTTCTTCGGCTGGCCCCTCGTCGTGCTGGCCGTCGTCCTCGTCGTACGGATGTGGCACCAGCCGCGCGTCCGCGCCCTCGGCTTCACCGCGCTCGCCGCCGCCGTGCTCTCCCTCGGCCGCGACATCCCGCTGCTCGGTACGGACAGGACGCTGCCCGGCCCCTGGCGGCTCGTCGGCAAGCTGCCGTTCTTCGAGTCGGTCATCGAGTCCCGCGTGGCGATGGTCTGCGTGCCCGCCCTGGGCATCCTCCTCGCCCTCGCCTGCGACCGGCTGGCCGTGCGCAGGATGCGCAGCGAACGCGAACGCTCGCACCGGCTGCTGGGCTGGGCGGCCCTCGCCGTGGCCCTCCTGCCGCTCGTCCCCACGCCGTACCGCACGGTCGAACGGCCGCCGGTCCCCGCGTTCGTCGCGGACGGCACGTGGCGCGAGCACGTACGCCCCGGCCGCTCGCTGGTGCCCGTCCCCGTGCCGAGCCCCTCCGACGCGGACGCGCTGCACTGGCAGGTCCGCGCGGGCCTCGGCTTCCCCTTCCCCGGCGGCTATTTCAACGGCCCCTGGGGCCCGGACCGCATCGGCATCTACGGTCCGGAGCCGCGCGCCACGTCCGAACTCCTCCGCAAGGTCCACGAAACGGGGACGCTGCCCGCCATCGGGGACCAGCAGCGCCGCGAATTCCGGGCGGATCTCCGCTTCTGGAAGGCGGACGCGCTGATTCTGGACCCGGGGGTGAACGGGGCGGCGCTGCGTCAGGCGGTGACGTCCTTGACGGGCCGCGAGCCGGTGAAGAGGGGCGGGGTGTGGGTCTGGGACGTGGCGGTCCGCTGAGGGCTTTCCAGCCCTCCCGGCCCCGCACGGGGCGCGTGCTCCAGCCCTCCGGCCGCGGGCGGGTTCGCCGCCTGCGGCGGGAGCGCCCTTGGGGGTCCCCGGACGAAGTCTGGGGGCCCGTCCTCACACGCCGGACGGGCTGGAACACACCCCGCACTCGCCGCCGGCAGCCACCACCGAACAAAGCCCGGCCGGCGCTCGAGGCCACCCGAACCGCAAGCACAGACACCCCGCGCCTGACAACGGCGACCGCCCAGTATGACAACCGCCCCATCCGCACTACTCTGGCCCGACATCCGGCACCGCCCCGCACAACCCGCACAGCGCAGCGCCCCGCCCCGCGACCCCAACGAGAGTGAGCTCACGTGGCCTGTGACCTCTGGCTTGTTCCGCTCGTCGATGTGCTGTGCCACAGCCCCGACAACCCCTTCGCCGAGGAGATCGCCGCCTATGACAAGGCGCTCGACGAGGCGGGACTGCCGCCCGTGCCCGTTTTCGGGTACATGCCGGGGCTCGCGGGGGACGTGGCCCCCGTCGCGGGCTTCGACTACGACGCGCTGCACTTCCTGCGCCGTGCGCACCTGCTGAACCTGTGCGGCCTCGCGGTGACGCCGGTGGACGAACTGGGCGGTGACTACGAGCAGTTGCTGGAGATGTTCGAGACGACGGCCCAGCAGTCGCACCTGGTCTGGCACTACGACCACGCCGGGGCGTACGTGCCGGTGGATTTCGCGCACCCGCTGTCCAACGACGAACTGCTCGAAGGCGGCGGCCCCTTGGGCTCCAGTCAGGGGCTGCTGAGAGAACTGCACGCCGTGGCGCCGGCCTTGGGGATCGATCCGGCCAACCCCCCGGCCGCGCCCGCCGCACCGGAGCGGCCGACGGGGCTGGAGGAGCCGGCCGCGCCGGGCCCGCACGACGACAGCCCGTTCGCGCGGGAACGCCACGTCTGGCTGGGGCTGCACGCGGCGGCCACCCGCAGCCTGGGCCAGGGCTCGATGATCGTCTTCAGTTAGCGGTGGAGGCAGGCGAAGAGCCCCGCGGCGGTCGGCCGCGGGGCTCTTCCGTATCAGGTCAGCGTGGTGATTCCGGCGGCCGTTGCCTCGGCATGTTCGGCCGGGTGCCCGGTGGCAGCGGGAAGCGCGGCAGCGGACCGCCGCCCTCACCGCGCGGCCCCCACGACACCAGTGACTGCGTCACCAGCGGCGTCGGGCCCGCCCGGAACTCCACCATCCAGTCGGCCGTCTCCGCCCTCACGAGCTCCGAGACGTCCTCCGAGAAGCGCCTCAGCACCGTGAGGCAGCGCTCCGCCGCCTCACTGGCCGTCCCCTCGGTCGGGCCGAGCACCTCGCGTACGCACTCGGAGGCCCAGTCGAACTGCAGGGCCTCCAGCCGCCGTTGCACGGCCTGCGCCGTCGCCACCGCCCGCATCCAGCCCGACGTCAGACCGAAATACCGGTCACCGGCCACACAGGCCACCGCACCGAGCAGCGCGAGGAATCCCCAAGCGGCGCCGGCGCGGAACACGTTCGTCAACTGGAGCAGCGGAAGCGCCCCGCCCACCGTCGCGCAGACCGCGGCGCAGATGCGCAGCGCCCGTGCCCAGCGGCGTTTCCAGGCACGGTCCGCGAGATACCAGTCGACCAGATACAGCGCGCCGTTCTCCACCCATCGGTACAGCTCATCGAGACGCTCCGCGGGCTCCCCCCAGTCACCGAGTGGGAAGGCGCGGCCGCGCAGGTCGCCCCGCTGCCTCCCACCCTGCTCGCGGGGGAGCCCCTCGGGCTGCATCTCCGGCTGGCTCACCCGTGCACTCCCTCTGCCGCTACGGATCGCGAGCCACCTTCCTACCGCCGAACGGACGGTCTTGGACACAAGATCCATGCTTTTCCGTCCGTAATTGCTGAGGAATCCGGTATAGGCGCCAAACACACTCACCCGAAAGAGTGGGTGGACAGGACGGGGTCGCCGGACCTCCGCCGTCGCACCGCCCCGCCGTGCCGGAGAAGTGACGTTTCTGTACGGTCACGCACCGGCCCCGGGAGTCGATCAGTCGACGAGGCAATAGGGTGACCGGTGTGAAGGTCCTCGTCATCGGCGGCGGCGCCCGCGAACACGCCCTGTGCCGCTCACTCTCCATCGATCCCGACGTCACCGCGCTGCACTGTGCCCCCGGCAACGCCGGCATCGCCGAGGTCGCCGAGGTGCACGCAGTCGACGCCCTCGACGGCACGGCCGTCGCCGGCCTCGCCGCCTCCTTGGAGGCGGAGCTCGTGGTCGTCGGCCCGGAGGCCCCGCTCGTCGCGGGCGTCGCCGACGCCGTCCGCGAGCGCGGCATCCCCGTCTTCGGGCCGTCGGCCGAAGCGGCGCAGCTGGAGGGGTCCAAGGCGTTCGCCAAGGACGTCATGGCCGCCGCGAACGTCCCGACCGCCCGCGCCTACGTCTGCACCAGCCCCGCCGAGATCGACGCGGCACTCGACGCCTTCGGCGCGCCCTATGTCGTCAAGGACGACGGGCTGGCCGCCGGCAAGGGCGTCGTCGTCACCTCCGACCTGGCCGCCGCCCGTGAGCACGCGCTCGCCTGCGGCCGGGTGGTCATCGAGGAGTTCCTCGACGGCCCCGAGGTCTCCCTCTTCGCCGTCACCGACGGCGAGACCGTCGTCCCGCTCCAGCCCGCCCAGGACTTCAAGCGCGCCCTCGACGGCGACGAGGGCCCGAACACCGGCGGCATGGGCGCCTACTCCCCGCTCCCGTGGGCCGACCCCAAGCTGGTCGACGAGGTCATGGAGAGTGTCCTTCAGCCCACCGTCGACGAGCTGCGCCGCCGGGGCACGCCCTTCTCCGGCCTGCTCTACGCGGGGCTGGCGATCACCTCGCGCGGCGTCCGCGTGATCGAGTTCAACGCGCGCTTCGGCGACCCCGAGACGCAGGTCGTGCTCGCCCGCCTCAAGACCCCGCTCGCCGGGCTGCTGCACGCCGCCGCGACCGGCACCCTCGCGACCCTGCCGCCGCTGCGCTGGAGCGACGGCGCCGCCGTCACGGTGGTCGTCGCCTCGCACAACTACCCCGGTACCCCGCGCACCGGCGATGTGATCGAGGGGCTGCCGGAGGTCGCGGCGCTGGAGAACGCGTACGTCCTCCATGCGGGCACGGCCCAGGGCGCCGACGGATCCGTGGTCAGCGCGGGCGGCCGCGTCCTGTCCGTGACGGCGACGGGCCCGGACCTGGCCGCGGCGCGCTCCGCCGCCTACGAGGGCGTCGGCCTGATCCGCCTGGCGGGCTCCCACCACCGCACGGACATCGCGAAGCGGGTGTCCGAGCGGTCATCCGAGCGGTAAGGGCGGGCCACGGGTTCACAGATCGTCCGCCCCCGGCCACCGCTTTGACCAAAGCCATTCCATCGGGTGACCAGTTGTCCAACTGGCTGACGCGCGCAGCGCCCCCAACTAGGGTGCGGCGCAAGCCAAGTGCATCCGGCAACTGGCCCACCGGCATTGCGGTGTCAGTGGCCGGTGCCACAGTGGGGGGATAGGCAACGCGCTCCGCGTTGCGTCCGCTGTCGCACTCCTCGGCGGAGCCCGGACAAGGCAACAGGGGGTGATCGGTCTCGTGGCAGGTCCGGAAGCAGGCGTGCTGGTCGCACGCGCCCGAGCCCTGGCGGTGCTGCGCATCCGCAGCACGGCGCTGGCCGTCGCCCTCCTGCCGGCCGCCGCGGCCGTCGTGCTGCTGGCGGGCGTCGCCATGGGCCGCATCCCGGCCGGCGGCGGCTGGAGCACGGCCCGCTGGGCCGTCGTCGGCGCGGCCGTCCTGGCCCTGGTGCTGGCGGCCGCCGTCGGCACCGTGGTCGTCCGGGCCAGGCCCGCGCTGAGCCCCACCGTCCCGATCCCCGAGGAGACGGCCCCCGACCTCTACCGGATGGTCCGCGACCTCGCCGAGCGGCTGGATGTCCCGGCGCCCTCCGCCATGGCCCTCACCCCGGACTGCGACAGCTGGTTGGAGGACCGTACGCACCCCGCGCACGGGCCCCCGCACGGCATCCCGCGCGTCTCGCGGCGCACGGGTGCCGCCCCGGTGCTGGTGATCGGCTCGCCCTTCCTGTGGTGGATGCGCGTCGCCGAGCTGCGCGCCCTGCTGGCCCCGGTCGTCGCGGGCACCGGCCCGTCCGCGCACCCCGACATAGCCGCGGCCCGCCGCTTCGTCCGGGGCCTGGATGCCGCCGTGGCCGTCGCCGCGGGGCGCCCGGCCCTCGCCTTCGTCGGGGGCGTCGCCCGGCTGCTGCTGCGCTCCTGCCGGAACCACGCCGCGGAGATGGAGCGCGGGGTGGCGGCGGCCGCCTCGGAGCGCGCCCAGGCCGTCGACTACGGCCTGCGGGTCGTCGCCCAGGAGCAGGTGGGCCTCGCCTACGCCGGCTGGGACCGGCTGCTGAACCGCGTCGCGCTCCCCGCCTGGCGCATGGGCCGCTGGCCCTCCCGGCTCGACGCCGGCGTCGTCTCCGCCCTCACCGAGCTCTCCCGCCGCGACCGCCTCGCCGAGGGCTTCACCTCCCGGCTGGGCGAGCGCCCCGCGTGCGATCTGCTGGAGGAGCCCGGCGTGATGGACGAGGCGGCCTCCCTGCTGGCCGCCCGCCTCTTCCACGGCGGCCCCGCCATGGCGGGGCCCGACTGGTCCCCGGTCGCCTGGAGCCAGTATCCGGAGGAGGTCGTGGACCGTAAGTGGCGGCTGGAGGCGGCCCGCCTGCACCGCGTCCTGGACGACCTCCCCCTCCCGTATCCGGACCCCGTGACCGGGCCGCCCGTCCCGGACGCCGTCCCCGAGCCCGTGCCCGCCCGCGCCGCCGGGCCGGCCGCCCTGCCGGGGCGGGATCTCGCCCCCGCCGCCGCGCCCACCGTGGCCCGGGTCCTGGAGCGGCTCACCGGAGCGGCGGCCACCAAGGTCGCGGAGGAGCTGGAGGCGCGGCTCAGCACCGAGGTGGCCCGGGAGGCCGCCCTGGAGGAGCGCTCCGTGGACCGCGCCGCGTTCGGCTCGGCGGCCGAGCCCTGGCTCGACGGCCTCACCCCGCTGTTCCCGCTCCAGCCGCCCCGCAGCGGCCGGGAGCTGCTCACCGACCATGTGACGGCCATGGTGTGCTGTGCCGCCGTCGACACCGCCGGGGCCCGCCCCGGCCTGGACTGGCTGGACGGCCCGGCCCTGCTCGTCGGCGGCGCCCGCCGCGCCGACCTGGCGCGCACGGTCCTGAGCCTGATCGAGGACGGCGACGCCGAACCGCTGCGCGCCTGGCTGGGCGAGGTCGGCGTGCGACCCGAGAAACCGGTCCGCCTGGTGTGAGGGCCCGTGCCGCCCCGCTCGCCGGTGCGACCGGATCCCCGCGTTCCGGGCCGCCCGGCCGGAAAAGTGCGACAGACCGTGACGGTGCGGGTGCGCCATGTGGTGTGCTGGGGGTGGAAGGGCGCGGCCGCGGGCCCGGGCGCACCGGGCCGGATGACGGAAACGCGCACGCGTCGGAAGCGCGGGGAGGGAGCGCGATGGGGACGGACCGGATCCGCCGCTGGGAGTCGGGGGCGCTCGCACACGCCGTCGCGGACCCCTTCGGCCAGGGCCCGCTGCCCTGGCTGCGCGACAGCGAGACCTACGTCGACGAGTCGGGCCGCACGCTCGCCTGGTACGCCGAGAGCCACGTCCCCGACCAGCGGCGCGCCTCGCGCGTCCCCGTGCCGCGCACCGCCGACGACGTGCGCCGGCAGATCAAGGGCTTCGCGTCGAACAGCGCCGTGGCCCCCGGCGAGGCCATGGACTTCCGCATCACGGTGGATCCGCCGCAGCCGTTCAGCGTGGACGTCTACCGCGTCGGTCACTACGCGGGCGACGGCGCCGCGAAGATCACCACCAGCCCCCGGCTGTCGGGCATCGTCCAGCCCCCGCCGCTCACCGTCGACCGCACGGTCTCCTGCCACCACTGGTGGCTGTCCTGGCGGCTCCAGATCCCCGGCTACTGGAGCCTCGGCGCCTATGTGGCCGTCCTGACCACCGCCGACGGGCACCGCAGCCACATCCCCTTCCTGGTCCGCGACAGCCGCCCCGCCGACCTGCTGCTCGTGCTGCCCGACATCACCTGGCAGGCGTACAACCTCTACCCCGAGGACGGCCGCACGGGCGCGAGCCTCTACCACGCGTGGGACGAGGAGGGGCGGCTGCTGGGTGAGGACGAGGCGGCCACCACGGTCTCCTTCGACCGCCCCTTCGCGGGCGCCGGCCTGCCGCTCCACGTGGGGCACGCCTACGACTTCATCCGCTGGGCGGAGCGCTATGGCTACGACCTCGCCTACGCCGACACCCGCGATCTGCACGCGGGCCGCGTCGACCCCTCCCGCTACCGCGGCCTGGTCTTCCCCGGCCACGACGAATACTGGTCGCCCGCCATGCGCCGCGCCGCCGAACTGGCCCGCGACTCCGGCACCTCACTGGTGTTCCTGTCCGCGAACACCATGTACTGGCAGTGCGAGCTGGCCCCCTCGCCGGCCGGCTCCGACCGCCTGCTCACCTGCCGAAAACGTCGCGGGCCCGGCCGCTCCGCCCTCTGGCGCGACGCCTCGCCCGCCGAACAGCAACTGCTGGGCATCCAGTACGGAGGCCGGGTGCCCGAGCCGTCCCCCATGGTCGTCCGCAACGCCGGCCACTGGCTGTGGGACGCCACCGGCGCCGGCGAGGGCGACGAACTGCCGGGCCTGGTCGCGGGGGAGGCCGACCGCTATTTCCCCCGTACGGCCCTGCCGCAGCACACCCGCCGCATCCTGCTGGCCCACTCGCCGTACGAGGACGCCGAGGGCACCGTGCGGCACCAGGAGACCTCGCTCTACCGCGCCCCCAGCGGCGCCTTGGTCTTCGCCTCCGGCACCTTCGCCTGGTCCCCCGCGCTGGACCGGCCCGGCCATGTCGACGCCCGCGTCCAGCGGGCCACGGCCAACCTCCTCGATCGCATCTGCAAGCGCTGCTGACCCTCGTCGGACCGCGCGTCCGGCCGTACGGCAGAATCGTGGTGCTTGGACAAACCCCCAGGAGGACGCGTGTCCGGATTCGTAGAGAAGCCCGAACCGGTCGAGGTGCCCGGCCTTGTGCACCTGCACACGGGCAAGGTCCGTGACCTCTACCGCGACGAGGCCGGCCGGCTGGTCATGGTCGCTTCCGACCGGCAGTCGGCCTACGACTGGGTGCTGCCCACCGAGATCCCCGACAAGGGCCGGGTGCTCACCCAGCTGTCCCTGTGGTGGTTCGACCGGCTCACCGATCTCGTCCCGAACCACGTCCTGTCCACCGACCTGCCCGCCGGCGCCCCCGCCGACTGGGAGGGCCGGACGCTGATCTGCCGGTCCCTGGACATGGTTCCCGTCGAGTGCGTGGCCCGCGGCTATCTGACGGGCTCCGGCCTCGCCGAGTACCGGCAGACCCGCACCGTCTGCGGGCTCGCCCTCCCCGAGGGCCTCACCGACGGCTCCGAGCTGCCGTCCCCGATCTTCACACCCGCGACGAAGGCGGAGGTCGGCGAGCACGACGAGAACGTCTCCTACGAGGAGGTCGCCCGGCAGGTCGGCGCGGAGACCGCCGCGCAGCTGCGCCAGACGACGCTCGCCGTCTACGGCCGGGCCCGCGACATCGCCCGGGACCGCGGCATCATCCTCGCCGACACGAAGTTCGAATTCGGCTTCGACAACGGCGAACTGGTCCTCGCCGACGAGGTCCTCACCCCCGACTCCTCCCGCTTCTGGCCCGCCGACGCATGGCAGCCGGGCCGCGCCCAGCCGTCCTTCGACAAGCAGTTCGTCCGCGACTGGCTGACGTCCGACGCGTCGGGCTGGGACCGCCACGGCGAGCTGCCGCCGCCTCCGCTGCCTTCCGAGGTCGTGGAGCGGACGCGGGCGAAGTATGTGGAGGCGTACGAGCGGTTGACGGGGCTGAGCTGGGTGTAGGGGCGGGGCTTTTTCCCCTATCCCGTCCCTTCCCGGCCCTCAATCGCCGGACGGGCTGGTTGTGCGGGCCATGGCCAGCACAACCAGCCCGTGGGGGCACCTCCCAGCGGTAGCTGGGGAGATTGAGGACGCGGCCGCAGGCCGCTCCCGCCGCAGGCGGCAACGAACCCCGCAGCCGGGAGGCCGGAAGCACGTAGCCCAGGTTTCGGGAAGGGGCGGGGCTGGGGAAAATCCCCCGCCCTCAGACCTGGTAGCGATCCGCCGCGAAGAGCCGCAGATTCTCCCGGACCCAGTCCGACGTCCGGGCCAGCCCCTCCTCCAGGTCCACCGAAGGAACCCAGCCCGCCCACTCCCGCGCCCGGGAGTTGTCCGAGAGCAACCGCTCCACCTCACTCCCCGAAGGCCGCAGCCGCGCCTCGTCGACGACAACCTTCGCGTCGCGCCCCGACGCCCGGATCAAGGACTCCGCGAGCTCGCCGATGGAGATCTCGCGCCCCGTCCCGAGATTGACCGCGTGCCCGATCGCGCGGTCGCAGTCGGCCAGGGCCAGGAAGCCCTCCGCCGTGTCCGTCACATACGTGAAGTCCCGCGTCGGGGACGTCGATCCGAGGCGGATCTCGTCGGCACCGGAGTGCAGCTGCGCGAGGATCGTGGGGATGACGGCCCGCGCGGACTGCCGGGGCCCGTACGTGTTGAACGGCCGCACGACGGTGACCGGCAGCTCGAAGGAGTGCGCGTAGGACAGCGCGAGCATGTCCGCGCCGATCTTCGACGCGGAGTACGGGGACTGCGGCTGAAGCGGGTGGTCCTCGCCGATGGGGGCGGTCAGCGCCGTCCCGTACACCTCACTGGTGGACGTGTGCACCATGCGCCGCACGCCATGCCGGCGGCAGGCGGCGGCGACGTTCTCCGTGCCGGCCACATTGGTCTGGACGTACGCTTCCGGGGACGCGTAGCTGTACGGGATGCCGATCAGCGCCGCCAGGTGGAAGACCGTGTCGCACCCGGCGACGGCGTCCATGACGCGCCCGGCGTCGCGGACGTCACCGGCCAGCGTCTCCACGGGGGAGCCGGGCCCGAGGTAGCGGGCGAGGTGGCCGCGCTCGGCGTACGGCTTGTAGTGCACGAGCACGCGGACCCGCGCGCCGCGCTCCACCAGCAGGTCGACGAGCGTGGAACCGATGAACCCCTCGGCCCCGGTGACGAGGACGGTACGGCCGTGCCAGCTCTGCGCGTTGAGGGTCGTGGTCATGGGGAATTCCTTTCGTGGAAACGGATTCACGCGGTTTCACGCCGCCCGGAAGGCCGCCTGGCCCCCGGCGGCGGGCGGTGCGGGGGAGTGCCCGGCGAGGCGCAGCACCCAGGCCGCCATCAGGTCCGCGGCGACGGCGTGCGTCCCCGGGTCGGCCGCCGCGCTCATCGCGGCCAGCCGCGCCGGGTCCATGAGCAGCGGCTCGATCAGCTCCGCGAGCCGGTCGCCGTCCGTCTCGGCGTCCGGGAGCAGCAGCCCGGCCCCGGCGTCGGACAGCACGCGGGCGTTGTGGGTCTGGTGGTCGTGGGGCGCGTGGGGATACGGGACCAGCACCGCGGGCACCCGTACGGTCGCGAGCTCCGCGACCGTCGCGGAACCCGCGCGGCACACCACGAGGTCGGCGGCGGCGTAGGCGAGGTCCATCCGGTCGAGGTAGCCGACGGCGATGGCGACGCGGTCGCCGCCGTCGGCGGCCAGCCGGGCCCGGGTCGCCTCCAGGGCCTGCGGGCCGGTCTTGATCACGAGGTGGACGTCGGGCCGTCCGCGCCACCGCGCGGCCAGCCGCACCGCCGCCTCGGTCAGCCGCGCGGCGCCCAGGCTGCCGCCGTTGAACAGCACCATCCGCGCCCCGGCGGGCACCCCGAAGACCCGCCGGGCCCGCTCGCGCAGCGCCGCCCGGTCCAGCCCGGCGACCGCGCCGACCAGCGGCATGCCCACCGTCTCGGCACGGATGCCCGCGCGGGCCGCGAGGTGGTCGCGGGTCCGGTCGAAGGCGAGGGCCACATGCGGGGTCAGGGCGGTGGCGAACCGGTTCGCGCGGCCCGGCACCGCGTTGGACTCGTGGACGAGCGCGGGCCGCCCCGCCATCCGCGCGCCCAGCACCGCGGGGGCGCTGGGATAGCCGCCCATGCCGACGACGACATGCGCGCCCTGCTCCTCGATCACGCGCCGCGCCTGCATGCCCGAGCGCAGCAGATCGGCGGGCAGCAGGAAGCGGCGCGAGCCGAGCGAGCGGTCGAAGGGGATCATGTCGACCGTGTGCAGCCGATAGCCGGCCCGGGGGATCAGCCGGGTCTCCAGCCCGCGCTCGGTCCCGACAAAGCTGATGACCGCGTCCGGCACGGCCCGCTTGATCGCGTCCGCGACGGCGAGCCCCGGATAGATGTGGCCCCCGGTCCCACCGGCACCGACGACGACGGAAAGGGTGTCGCATGCGTTTGCCATGACCGGCAGCGTGCGGACGCGCTCTAAGAGGCTTTTAAGTCCGGCCGCCGCGTCCCGCGTTCGCGGGCGCGGACGGAGCTGTCCTAAGAGCCCTCTCAGACACCCTCTGACAAGGTAGGTGATCGATACGCGCACCCCGCCGGAGGCGAAATGGCCGAGACGAGCGTCCTCGTCGTCGACGACGACCCCGAAGTGAGAGCGGCCGTCGTGGACGGCCTCACCGTGGAGGGCTACACGGTGCGCTCCGCCGCGGACGGCCTGGAGGCCCTGTCCGCCGTCGCCGCCGAACCACCCGCCGCCATCGTCCTCGACCTCGCCATGCCCGTGCTCGACGGCCTGGCGGTGTGCCGCAGGCTGCGCGGCGTCGGCGACCGTACGCCCGTGCTCGTCCTCACCGCGCGCGACGCCGTCTCCGACCGGGTCGCGGGCCTGGACGCGGGGGCCGACGACTATCTCGTCAAGCCCTTCGCCCTGGACGAGCTCCTCGCCCGGCTCCGGGCCCTGCTCCGCCGCGCGGCTCCCCTCGAACCCGCCGAGGAGAGCGACGAGTTGACGTTCGCCGACCTCGTCGTGGATCCGCAGACCCGCACCGGCAGGCGCGGCGGAATCCCGCTCGAATTCACCCGCACCGAATTCGCCCTCCTCGAAGTGCTGATGCGGCACCCGGGCCAGGTGCTGCCCCGCGAGGTCATCCAGGAAAGGGTCTGGGGCACCGATTTCGGCCCGGATTCCAATTCCCTCGCCGTCTACGTCGGTTATCTCCGGCGGAAACTGGAAGAGGGCGGCGCCTGCCGTCTCGTCCACACAGTGCACGGCATCGGCTACCGGCTGGCGGAGCGGTGAGAGCCCTGCGCGCGCGGCTCCTCGGCCGCAGGCCCCTGCGCGCCCGGCTGGCGCTCGTGACCTCCGCGGCCGTCGCGGTCGTCGCGCTCGGGGTGCTCGCCGCCGCGTATGTCGTGATCCGCTACGAGCTCGTGCGCCAGCTCGACCTCCAGCTGAAGCAGCAGGCCGGGATCATGAACCAGCAGAACCGGGAGAGCACCGGAGTCCTCTTCGGCGAGTGCAACTGGCTCGCCGCCCCCGCCTGCGCCCAGATCGTCCGCTCCGACCCCGCGGCGCCGGGCCAGGGCGGCCTCGTGCTGCCGGTGACGGGGGCCACGCGCCGCGTCGCGGCCGGCAGGCTCGGGGAGTTCTACAGCGACATCGAGCTCGGCGGCCGCGACATGCGGATGTTCACCACGCACCTCAGGGACGACCGGGCGCTCCAGGTCGCGGTCCGCTCCGACACCGTCGACCAGGGCGTACGGCAGGCGGGGCTGCTCCTCGCCGGTGTCGGCGGCGCCGGGGTGCTGCTCGCCGCGGCGCTGGGCTACTTCGCGTCCCGTACGTCCCTGCGGCCCGTGACCCGGCTCACGGCCACCGCCGAACGCATCGCCGCCACCCGCGACCCCGCCCACCGCATCGTCCTGCCGCCCTACGAGGCGCGCCGCCAGGACGAGATCACCCGCCTGGCGACCAGCTTCAACACCATGCTGGGCGAACTGGAGGAGGCCGTCGCCGCCCAGCGCCGCCTCGTCGCCGACGCCTCCCACGAACTGCGCACCCCGCTGACCGCGCTGCGCACCAACGCCGAGCTCCTCGCCCGCGCCGACCGGCTCTCGCCCGCCCAGCGCGACCGGGCCGCCGCGGCGCTGGGCCGCCAGCTCCGCGAGGTCACCGGCATGGTCAACGACCTCATCGAGCTCGCCCGCGACGAGGAGCCGCAGCAACTCGTCGAGCAGGTCCGGCTGGACCTGCTGGCCGCGCGCTGCGTGGCCGCCGCGCGCGGCCACTGGCCCGGCACGCCCTTCACCGCCGACCTCGACGCGGCCGGCGCCGTGACCGTCCCGGGCATCCCCACCCGCCTCGCGCGGCTGCTGTCCAATCTGCTCGACAACGCCGCCAAGTTCAGCCCGCCCGGCGCGATGGTCGAGGTGCGGCTGGAGCGCACGGCCCACGGTCTCGACCTCACGGTCCGCGACCACGGGCCCGGCATCGCCGCCGAGGACCTGCCCTACGTCTTCGACCGCTTCTACCGCTCCCGGCAGGCCCGCGCCCTCCCCGGCTCCGGTCTCGGCCTCGCCATGGCCCGCCAGATCGCCCGCGCGCACGGCGCCGAGCTGACGGCGGAACGGGCGGAGACGGGCGGCGCCCGCTTCCGCCTGCGCTTCCCCGCCGGATGACCGGACCGGATGACCGGACCGGATGACCGGACCGGATGACCGGACCGGATGACCGGCCCGGACGGGCGGCCCGCCCCGTCCGGGCCGCAACCGCGGTCCTGACGGGGCGCACACGACGAAGGCCCCGGTCGCCATGACCGGGGCCTTCGTTCTCTGAGCGGACGACGAGACTCGAACTCGCGACATCCACCTTGGCAAGGTGGTGCTCTACCAACTGAGCTACGTCCGCATTCGCGCCGCGCTCTCGTGCGGTGCGTGCACCACTATAGCCAACCCTGAGCACGTGCGACGCGCGCGGCCGCGTGACGGTTCTCGACGCCGAGCTTCGCGACGGCCGACGAGAGGTAGTTCCGGACCGTCCCGGGCGTCAGCGAGGCGCGCTCCGCGATCTCCGCGACGGGCGCCCCGTCCTCGGCCAGCTCCAGCAGTTCCGCCTCCCGCGCGGTCAGCGGGGAGTCGCCGGCGCTTATCGCGTCCGCCGCCAACTCCGGGTCCACATAACGGCTTCCGCCGTGCACGGACCGGATGATCTCGGCGAGCCGCCGCGCCGAGACGGTCTTCGGCACGAACCCCCGCACCCCCGCCTCCAGCGCCCGCTTCAGATGCCCCGGGCGCCCGTGACCGGTGACGATCATGGTGCGGCAACCGGGCAGCTCGGCCCGCAGGGATGTGGCCACCATCACACCGTCCGCCCCTGGCATTTGGAGATCCAGTACGGCCACGTCCGGCCGGTGCGCCCGGGCCATGGCCAACGCCTCCGGCCCCGAAGCCGCCTCCGCGACCACCTGGAGATCGTCCTCCAGCCCCAGCAGCGCCGCCAGCGCCCCCCGGATCAGGTGCTCGTCGTCCGCCAGCATCACCCGTACGGGGCGCGGCCCGTCGTTGACGTCCCTCACTCCGGGCCCACCGTCCACAGCACTCGCCCCCATGCCGCCCGTCACGCTTCCCCTCCGTGCCGCGAACCGGCGCCCACCGCCGGCCGCTCACCGCTGCCGTCCCCGCCCCTGCCCCCGTCCCGCGAAGTGAGGCCACCGCCGCCCTCCGAGGTGTGACCGCCCTCCGACGGGACGGAGGGGCCCGAGTCACCAGGCGCCGGGGACGAGCCGGCTCCCGGCACACCCTCACCCGTCGTGTCGCCACCCCCGGGCATCCCCCCGCCGGTCAGCGGCACCTCCGCCGTCACACGGAACATCCTCGCTCCCGGGCGCTCCGTGGTGATCGTGCCGCCCAGGGCGCCCAGTCGCTCCCGCAGCCCCGCCAGCCCTGAACCCCTGTCGGTGCCCGCTCCCGGGTCCTCCTGCCGCACCCCGTCGTTCTCCATGACGAGCACCGCCGCGTTGTCGACGATCCGCATCCGCACCGCGCACCGCCCCGCGTCCGCGTGCCGCAGCACATTCGTCGTGGCCTCCCGGACCACCCAGGCCAGGGCCGACTGCACCGGCGGCGGCAGCTCGCGGCCCGGCGTGTCGTCGAAGCGGCAGTCGATGCCCGCGGCGGACAACACCCCCCGGGCGCCCACCAGTTCCGTGCGCAGATCCGCTTCGCGGTAGCCACGGACCACCTCGCGGACCTCCCGCTGCGAATCCCGCGCCAGCCGCTGGACCTCCGTCATCTGCTCCAGCGCCGCCGCCGAACCCCGCTGCGCCAGCTGCACGGCGAGCTCACTCTTGAGCGCGATCACCGCCAGATTGCGCCCCAGGACGTCGTGCAGATCCCGCCCGAACCGCAGCCGCTCCTCCGCGACGGCCAGCTGAGCCTGGGCCTTCTTCGCCTCGTCCAGCTCCCACATGACCGAGAGTATCCAGCCGGAGGCCCGCACACACAGGGCGACCCACATGCCCAGGCCGAACACCGACGCGGCCAGCACCGCCATCGCGCCCCACGTCGCGCCGAGAGCGCCGAGCGCGGCCGCCAGCAGCACCGCGCAACCACCGCAGACCGCCGAATAGCGCCGGAACCGGACCAGCAGGCTGTACGGCCCGAAGGTCGCCAGCCAGCCGTGCATCAGCAGCACGCCGTACACCGTGGGATGAGGCGCGCTGTCGGCCCGGATGGCGGCCACGATGGCGACCATCGTGCCGAGGAGCAGCGCCACTTGCCCGGCCAGCGGCCACCAAGGGGGGGCCTTCTTCCACAGATAGTGGTCGAACGAGCGCTGGAGGACACGGACCCCCAGCAGCACCTGGACGACGCTCAGGACACCCAGCGCCCGCGCCGCGACCGGCTCGCTCCCGAACAGCGCCTTCGCGCCGTTGCACAAGGGGTAGACGCATATCAGGACGTACAGCAACCACCGTGTGAAGCTGTCGACCTTGGCGACCCTGGTACGCCCCCGCCAGCCTCGCGCCCGTGCCCAGATGCCCATGCGCCCGTCCCCCTCCTTGCTCCTACGTGGTCCGCCTTCGCGGCCCGCTCACCGCCGGGGCTCCCACCGGAACCACCGCCGTACAGCAAACACGGCCAGCGCGATCCAGACCAAAGCCGTGACCAGGGCCCGCAGCACCCCGCCCGCGTCCAGCCCGCCCAGCCAGCCGCCGCGTATCAGCTCCATCGCCGGGGTCAGCGGCAGCAGCCGGCATACCTGCGCCATCGCGTCCGGCATCGCCTCCAAGGGGAAGACCAGCCCCGAACCCGCCATCGAGATCAGGAACATGGGCGTGGTCACGAACTGCGCCCCCTCGACCGACTTGGCCCAGGCCGCCGTGGCCGCCGCCAGTGTGATGCACAGGGCGATGCCCGACACCAGCCCGGCCAGGAGCAGTTCGGGCCTGGCCACCGCGCCCAGCTTCAGCCAGGCGACACCGGCCACCACCAGCAGCACGCACTGGGCCAGCGCGATGACCACCGCCGGTATCGCGGTGCCCGTGAGGATCTCCATGTCACTCGCCTCGCCCGTACGGAGCCGCTTGAGCACCAGCTCCTCGCGCCGTGAGACATAGGCCGTGACCAGGTTCTGATAGACGGCGAAGATCAGGACGAAGCCGAAGCCCCCGGTGACCGACACCGCGGCGACCGACATGCCCGTCTTGCCGAGATCGACACCCGCGATCGCGTTGTGCATCGCGTAGACCATGACGGCGGGCATCAGCAGGCCCATGTACAGCGCGGTCTTGCTCCGCCCGAGCAGGGTGAGCTCCGCCCGGCCCAGTGCCAGCACCCGTGAGACCGGCGTGGTCGCCGTGCCCGATGCCGCTGTGGATGTCGCTGTCGATGCCGCCATCACTCGCCCCTCCCCGCACCGGCGCCCGCACCGATGACCGCGCCCGGCTCCGCGTCGGCACCCGCGCCGGCCGTGCCCCTGCCCGCTATCGCCAGGAACGCCTCTTCCAGCGAGGCCGTCCGCGCGTCCAGCCCTTCCAGCTCTATGTCCTTCTCGCGCGCCCAGACCAGCAGCCCGGTCAGGGTGCGCTGCAACTCCCGTGTCTGGAGCTCTATCCGCCCCGCGGCCTCCTCGTGCCGCGTCACGCCCAGCTCGGCCAGGGGCGGCAGATCGCCGACGAACCAGCCCACCGGCATCGCGAAGCGGATCCGGGACGGATAGGCGCCGATGACCTCACCGGGCGCCCCGGACGCCACGATCCGGCCCTCCCGCATGATCGCGAGCCGGTCCGCCAGCGCCTCGGCCTCCTCCAGATAGTGGGTGGTCAGCAGCACGGTCGTGCCCTCCTCGCGCAGCCGGCGCACCAACTCCCAGGTGGTGTGCCGGGCCTCGGGGTCCAGACCGGTGGTCGGCTCGTCGAGGAAGAGGACCTCGGGGCGGCCGAGCAGGGCCAGCGCGAGATCGAGCCGCCGCCGCTCACCGCCGGACAGCTGCTTGATCCGCACGCCGCCGCGCTCCACCAGCCCGACCAGGCCGAGCGCCTCCCCGACCGGCCGCGCCCCGCTGGTGCAGCCCGCCCACATCCGCACGGTCTCCGTCACCGTCAGGTCGGAGGGGAAGCCGCCCTCCTGGAGCATCACCCCGACCCGCGGCCGGACCGCGCCGCGCTCCTCATGCGGATCGTGGCCCAGCACCCGCACCTGCCCGCCGCTCGGCCGGGCCAGCCCCTCCAGGAGCTCGACCGTGGAGGTCTTGCCCGCGCCGTTGGTGCCGAGCAGCGCGAACAACTCGCCCCGCCCCACGGTGAAGGAAACCCCCCGCACCGCCTCGAACCCCTTGTCACCGACCGGGCCGTAGCGCCGCCGCAGCCCCGTGACCTCGATCACACTGTCCCCGATGTCCATGTCTCAAGGCTCCCCCCGGATCCGGGCCGGAGGCAGTGCGAGCTGTCATGACCTCGGATGACGAATGTCATCGGCGGCCCGCGGGCCGCATGCGCGCGGGCGCGAACACGGGGGGCGTCCGCAGACGCGACACCACGCGCGCACGACAAACACCGCGAGGCGTAAGCGCATGGATACGACGAAGGCCCTGGTTGTCATAACCAGGGCCTTCGTTCACTGAGCGGACGACGAGACTCGAACTCGCGACATCCACCTTGGCAAGGTGGTGCTCTACCAACTGAGCTACGTCCGCATGCTGCCGACCGGCTCTCACCGGGCGGTGCGAACACCACTGTACCGGAACCACAGGAGTGGTCGGTACGTGATGAGAGCGGGTGACAGGAATCGCACACTGCGCCTCCCCCTTGGAAAGGGGGCGCTCTACTACTGAGCTACACCCGCAAGCGTCGTCACGAGCGGCCGGTCCACGGAAGTGGGACGACCGTCGGAACGATCAGAGCGGGTGACAGGAATCGCACACTGCGCCTCCCTCTTGGAAAGAGGGCGCTCTACTACTGAGCTACACCCGCAAGCGTCGTCACGAGCGGCCGGTCCACAGATGTGGAACGACCGTCGGAACGATCAGAGCGGGTGACAGGAATCGCACACTGCGCCTCCCCCTTGGAAAGGGGGCGCTCTACTACTGAGCTACACCCGCGTGACCCCGAAGTCCCGGCGGTTTCCCGTCCGTTCCCCTCGGCGTGATCCAGACTCTAGCTGATCAACAGGGGTGCTTGGCAACTCGGTCAGTCGGCGGCGTTGAAGGCTTCGTAGACCCGCTTGGGGATGCGGCCGCGCGGCGGTACGTCCATGCCGTGGGAGCGGGCCCAGGCGCGCACCGCGGAGGGGTCGGGTGCCACGGAGGTGCGGCGGTAGACCTTGCCGGAGCGGGACTGCTTGCGGCCGGCCTCCACGTACCGCGCGAGGGTGACGCGCAGTTTCTTCGCATTGGCAGTGTTGAGGTCGATCTCGTACGACTTGCCGTCGAGGCCGAAGGAGACCGTCTCCGCGGCTTCCCCGCCGTCGATGTCATCGGAGAGCGTGACCACTACGCGCTGTGCCACGAATATCGGTCCTTTCAGCGGGCGTCACCCCGTCGTTCTGCGGTGACGCGAGGGTTCCGGTTGTTCCGGATCAATGATTATTCATTTGTACAACGAAGGCCATTGAAAATGGAAGCCCACTTAATTCGGTCGGCGTGGCCCCGGCAATCAGGACCGTACATTTTTTCCGCGATTTTCCCCGGATTCTTCCTGTGTCGATGCGTAAACGTGACAGGGCGGCCGCCATATCTATGCGCGTAGATTTTTTGGGACTGTACTCTGGCACCACCGCTTCAGCTCACGCACCACACCACCGGGAGTGCCAGTGGCACGCGTCGTAGTCGACGTCATGCTCAAGCCGGAGATCCTCGACCCGCAGGGGCAGGCGGTGCAGCGCGCGCTGCCACGCCTGGGTTTTGCGGGGATCGCCGACGTCCGTCAGGGCAAGCGCTTTGAACTCGAGGTGGAGGGTCCGGTCGACGATGCCGCCCTCGCCCGCATCCACGAGATGGCGGAAACGTTTCTCGCCAACACCGTGATCGAGGACTTCACCGTGAAGGTCGACGGAGAAGCCCGATGACTGCTCGTGTAGGAGTCATCACCTTCCCCGGCACTCTGGACGACCGCGACACCCAGCGCGCCGTCCGTATCGCCGGGCTCGAACCCGTATCGCTGTGGCATCGCGACAAAGACCTCAAACAGGTCGATGCCGTGATCCTGCCCGGCGGCTTCTCCTACGGCGACTATCTGCGCGCGGGCGCCATTTCCCGCTTCTCGCCCGTCATGGAGAAGGTCGTCGAGGGCGCCCGGGAGGGCCTGCCGGTCCTCGGTATCTGCAACGGCTTTCAGGTCCTCACCGAGTCCCACCTGCTGCCCGGCGCGATGCTGCGCAACAACCACCTGCACTTCATCTGCCGCGACCAGAAGCTGCGGGTGGAGAACGCGGACACCGCCTGGACCTCCGACTACGAGGCGGGCCAGGAGATCTCCGTCCCGCTGAAGAACATCGACGGCCGCTACGTGGCCGACGAGCGCACCCTCGACGAGCTGGAGGCGGAGGGCCGCGTCGCCTTCCGCTATCTCGACGTCAACCCCAACGGCTCGCTCCGCGACATCGCCGGCATCACCAACGCCGCGGGCAACGTCGTGGGCCTCATGCCGCACCCGGAGCACGCGGTGGAGCCGCTCGTCGGCACCGGCCGTACGGATGGGCTCGGGTTCTTCACTTCGATCTTGAAGAAGCTGGTCAACTCATGAGCGACGCGCGCGCGGCCGCTCAGCCGCAGACGTACACGAAAGCCGCGCCTCTGCGCCGCGCGGGCGGAGAAGCGAATGAAGGGCGCGCAGCATGACTCTCGACACCGTCAAGCACGCCGGTGAGACCCCCGACGCCGCACAGCCGTGGGCCGAGCTGGGGCTGAAGCCGGATGAGTACGCCCGCATCCGCGAGATCCTCGGCCGCCGGCCCACCGGCGCCGAGCTGGCGATGTACAGCGTGATGTGGTCCGAGCACTGCTCCTACAAGAGCAGCAAGGTCCACCTGAGGCAGTTCGGCGAGAAGGCTCCCGAGAGCGACGCCATGCTCGTCGGCATCGGCGAGAACGCCGGTGTCGTCGACGTCGGCCAGGGCTACGCGGTCACCTTCAAGGTCGAGTCGCACAACCATCCCTCGTACATCGAGCCCTACCAGGGCGCGGCCACCGGCATCGGCGGCATCGTCCGCGACATCCTCGCCATGGGCGCCCGCCCGGTCGCCGTCATGGACCCGCTGCGCTTCGGCGCCGCCGACCACCCCGACACCAAGCGCGTCCTGCCGGGCGTCGTCGCGGGCATCGGCGGCTACGGCAACTGCCTGGGCCTGCCCAACATCGGCGGCGAGGTCGTCTTCGACTCCTGCTACCAGGGCAACCCGCTGGTCAACGCCCTCTGCGTGGGCGTGATGAAGCACGAGGACATCCACCTGGCCAAGGCGTCCGGCGCGGGCAACAAGGTCATCCTCTACGGCGCCCGCACGGGCGGCGACGGCATCGGCGGCGTTTCCGTGCTCGCCTCGGAGACCTTCGACTCCACCGGACCGGCCAAGCGCCCCGCCGTCCAGGTCGGCGACCCCTTCCAGGAGAAGCTCCTCATCGAGTGCACCCTGGAGATCTTCCGTGAGCACCTGGTCGACGGCATCCAGGACCTCGGCGGCGCCGGTCTGTCCTGCGCCACCAGTGAGCTGGCCAGCGCCGGTTCCGGTGGCATGCGCGTCGAGCTGGACACCGTGCCGCTGCGCGACTCCTCCCTCTCGCCCGAGGAGATCCTCATGAGCGAGTCGCAGGAGCGCATGTGCGCCGTCGTGGAGCCCGGCAAGGTCGCCCGCTTCATGGAGATCTGCGAGAAGTGGGACGTCATCGCCACCGTCATCGGTGAAGTGACCGACGGCGAGCGGCTGGAGATCTTCTGGCACGGCGAGCAGATCGTGGATGTGCCGCCGCGCACGGTGGCGCACGAGGGGCCGGTCTACGAGCGGCCGTACGCGCGACCGGAGTGGCAGGACGCCCTCCAGGCCGACGACGCGAACAAGCTGGCCCGCCCGGCGACCGCCGACGAGCTGCGCGAGCAGGTCCTCAAGGTCGTCTCCTCGCCGAACCAGGCGTCGAAGTCCTGGATCACGGAGCAGTACGACCGCTTCGTGCAGGGCAACACGGTGCTGGCGCAGCCCGAGGACTCGGGCATGGTCCGCATCGACGAGAACACCGGCCTCGGCGTCGCGGTGGCGACCGACGGCAACGGCCGCTACACCAAGCTCGACCCGTACACGGGCGCGCAGCTCGCCCTCGCCGAGGCGTACCGCAACGTCGCCGCCACCGGCGCCCGCCCGCTCGCCATCTCGGACTGCCTGAACTTCGGCTCGCCCGAGGACCCGGCCGTCATGTGGCAGTTCGCCGAGACCACCCGCGGCCTGGCGGACGGCTGCCTCACGCTGGGCACGCCGGTCACCGGCGGCAACGTCTCGCTCTACAACCAGACGGGCGAGACGGCCATCCACCCGACCCCCGTGGTCGCGGTGCTCGGTGTGATCGACGACGTCAACCGCCGTACGCCGATGGCCTTCTCGGAGGAGGGCCACCTGCTCTACCTCCTGGGTGACACCAAGGAGGAGCTGGGCGGTTCTGCCTGGTCGCAGGTGATCCACGAGCACCTCGGCGGGCTGCCGCCGGCCGTGGACCTGGAGCGCGAGCGGCTGCTCGCCGAGATCCTGATCGCCGCCTCGCGCGACGGCATGGTCGACGCGGCGCACGACCTCTCCGACGGCGGTCTGATCCAGGCCATCGCCGAGTCGTGCCTGCGTGGCGGCAAGGGCGCGCGGATCGTCGTCCCCGACGGACTGGACCCCTTCGTGTTCCTGTTCTCGGAGTCGGCGGGCCGCGCGGTCGTCGCCGTCCCGCGCAGCGAGGAGCTCCGCTTCAGCGACATGTGCGGCGCGCGCGGCCTCCCGGCCGCCCGCATCGGTGTGGTGGACGGCGAAGTGATCGACATCCAGGGTCACTTCGAGCTCCCGCTCGCCGAACTGCGCGCGGCGCACGAGGCGACCATCCCGGCGCTGCTGGCCTGACCGACGGCCGCCGGGCGGGCCGGGTTTTCCGGCCCGTCCGGCGACCGCGGAGCCCGTCCGGGCGATGCCCGGTTGTGGCCGAGGGGCGGGCAGGGGAAAGATCCCCCCATGCCCACCGCTCAGCGCAAGCGCGCCCGGACCTATGACCTCGCGAGGACGCGCACGGCCGTCCTCGCGCAGCTCGACCATGTGCGTGCCGTCGTCGGGGCTCTCGACGAGGGCCGGTTCGCGCTGCCCACGCGGCTCGGCGACTGGACGGTACGGGAGCTGGTCACCCATATCGCCCTGGGCGTCCGCTCCGTCGGTGACGGGCTCGCGCAACCCGCGCCCCCGGCAAGGGAGATCACGCTCGCCGAGTGGCCGTTCGTCACGGCCGGCCACGCGGCGCGCGTCGACGCCTCCGTACGTGAAGTGGCCGCCTCCGAGGACCCCGTGGGCCTCCTCGACCGCGCGGCGGGCCGTTTCGCCGAACTGAGCTCCGGCGTGCCCGCGGAGCGCCTCCTGAACGCCCGCCCCGGCGCCATGCGCCTGGACGACCTGCTGGTCACCCGGTGCGTCGAACTCGTCGTGCACAGCGACGACCTGGCCGCCGCGCTCGGCGTGGGCATCCCCTATGACCGGCAGGCCCTGGCCGCCGCCACCCGCCTGCTGGCCGACGCGCTGGCCCTCAAGGCGCCCGGCGGCTCGGTGGAGGTCCGCGTACCGCCGTTCGCGGTCGTGCAGTGCGTGGAAGGCCCCAAGCACACCCGCGGCACGCCGCCCAACGTCGTCGAGACCGACCCTCTCACCTGGATCCGGCTCGCCACCGGCCGTACGGACTGGGCCACCGCCCTGGACGCCGCCACGGTCTCCGCGAGCGGTGAACGCGCCGATCTCACCGACCACTTGCCGCTGCTCACATGAGTGCTCATCCGAGCAGGGCCGGGCGATAACTCACCTGAGCGGAAAAGGTGATGCGCTGTGCGCGCCGGGTGGCTGTCCGTGGTGTGAGCCATCCCTGGTCATCCCCGGTTCGGATGAACCTCGCACCTGCCATAGACTCGAGGTGTGCCTCGTGGTGATGGACGACTCAACCACGACCTGCTCCCCGGCGAGAAGGGCCCCCAGGACGCTTGCGGCGTCTTCGGTGTCTGGGCTCCGGGTGAAGAGGTCGCCAAGCTCACCTATTTCGGGCTGTATGCCCTGCAGCACCGTGGACAGGAGTCCGCGGGCATCGCAGTGAGCAACGGCTCCCAGATCCTGGTCTTCAAGGACATGGGACTTGTCTCCCAGGTCTTCGACGAGACCTCCCTCGGCTCCCTCCAGGGCCATATCGCGGTCGGTCACGCCCGCTACTCCACCACCGGAGCCTCGGTGTGGGAGAACGCGCAGCCGACGTTCCGCGCGACCGCCAACGGCTCGATCGCGCTCGGCCACAACGGCAATCTGGTCAACACCGCCCAGCTCGCCGAGATGGTCGCCGCCCTCCCCAAGGAGAACGGCCGGGCCACCCAGGTCGCCGCGACCAACGACACCGACCTGGTCACGGCCCTGCTCGCGGGCCAGACCGACGCGGACGGCAAGCCGCTGACGATCGAGGAAGCGGCCACCAAGGTCCTCCCGGACGTCCAGGGCGCCTTCTGCCTCGTCTTCATGAACGAGCACACCCTCTACGCCGCCCGCGACCCGCAGGGCATCCGCCCGCTGGTCCTCGGCCGCCTGGAGCGCGGCTGGGTGGTGGCCTCCGAGACCGCCGCCCTCGACATCTGCGGCGCCACCTTCGTCCGCGAGGTGGAGCCCGGCGAGCTGATCGCCATCGACGAGAACGGCCTGCGGAGCTCCCGCTTCGCGGAGGCGAAGCCCAAGGGCTGCGTCTTCGAGTACGTCTATCTCGCGCGCCCCGACACCGACATCGCGGGCCGCAACGTCTATCTCTCCCGGGTGGAGATGGGCCGCAGGCTCGCCGCCGAGGCTCCCGTCGAGGCCGATCTGGTGATACCGACCCCGGAGTCCGGCACGCCGGCCGCCGTCGGTTACGCCGAGGCCAGCGGCATCCCGTACGGCACCGGCCTGGTGAAGAACTCCTACGTCGGCCGGACCTTCATCCAGCCGAGCCAGACCATTCGCCAGCTCGGCATCCGGCTCAAGCTCAACCCCCTCAAGGAGGTCATCCGGGGCAAGCGCCTGGTGGTCGTCGACGACTCGATCGTCCGCGGCAACACCCAGCGCGCCCTGGTGCGGATGCTCCGCGAGGCGGGCGCCGCCGAGGTGCACGTGCGGATCTCCTCGCCGCCGGTGAAGTGGCCCTGCTTCTTCGGAATCGACTTCGCGACCCGCGCCGAGCTGATCGCCAACGGCATGACGGTCGAGGAGATCGGCAAGTCGCTGGGCGCGGACTCCCTCGCCTACATCTCCCTCGACGGCATGATCGAGGCGACCACCATCGCCAAGCCGGATCTGTGCCGCGCCTGCTTCGACGGTGAATACCCCATGCCGCTGCCCGACCCCGAGCTTCTCGGCAAGCAGCTTCTGGAGACCGAGCTGGCCGGCGGCACGGACGCCGCCGACGCGCTCCGCCGCCCGTAACGCCCCCGTAGTACCGAACGACACGAAAGATCTCAACGTCATGTCTGCTGAATCTTTTGAGGCCGCTACGCAGCCGGGCACCGGTGCCAGCTACGCGAGCGCGGGCGTCGACATCGAAGCCGGTGACCTCGCCGTCGAGCTCATGAAGAAGTGGGTGAAGAAGGCCACCCGTCCGGAGGTCGTCGGTGGCCTCGGCGGCTTCGCCGGGCTCTTCGACGCGAGCGCGCTGAAGCGGTACGAGCGGCCGCTGCTCGCCTCCGCGACCGACGGCGTCGGCACGAAGGTCGACATCGCCCGCCGGATGGGGGTCTACGACACCATCGGCCACGACCTGGTCGGCATGGTCGTGGACGACCTGGTGGTCTGCGGCGCCGAGCCGCTGTTCATGACCGACTACATCTGCGTCGGCAAGGTCTATCCGGAGCGGGTCGCCGCGATCGTCAAGGGCATCGCGGAGGGCTGCGTCCTCGCGGGCTGCGCGCTGGTCGGCGGCGAGACCGCCGAGCACCCCGGGCTGCTCGCCGCGGACGACTTCGACGTGGCGGGCGCGGGCACCGGTGTGGTCGAGGCCGACCGGGTGCTGGGCGCGGATCGCATCCGTACGGGTGACGCCGTCATCGCGATGGCCTCCTCCGGACTTCACTCGAACGGGTACTCACTGGTCCGCCATGTGCTGTTCGACCGGGCGGGCTGGGAGCTGGACCGCGAGGTTTTGGAGTTCGGCCGCACCCTCGGCGAGGAGCTGCTGGAGCCCACCAAGATCTATTCGCTCGACTGCCTCGCCCTCACCCGCACGGCCGAGGTGCACGCCTTCTCGCACATCACCGGCGGCGGGCTCGCGAACAACCTGGCCCGGGTCATCCCGGCCGGGCTGCACGCCACCGTCGACCGCTCCACGTGGGCGCCCGGCGCGGTCTTCGACCTGGTCGGCCGACTGGGCGAGGTCGAGCGCCCGGAGCTGGAGAAGACGCTCAACATGGGCGTCGGCATGATCGCGGTCGTGCCGCAGGAGTCCGTGGACGTCGCGCTCGCGACCTTCGCCGACCGGGGCCTGGAGTCCTGGGTCGCCGGCGAGATCACCGAGCGCGGGGACCACACCGAGGCCGTGGCTCTGACCGGTGAGTACGCGAGCTGACGTGCACGGACCCACGGGTCCCGGGGCCGCAGGGCGCTCCGGGGCCGGTGGGTCACTGCCCGCGCGGGGCCGGGAGATCCGGCGCCGGGCAGCACAGAACCCGGTCCGTGGGCAGGCCCCGGACCGGGTCGGTGGGTGTTACGGCGTCAAGCGCGGCGACGGTATGTCGAGGAGTGATCGGGCGATTGCTCGTCCTCGTCCTCGTGGTTGTAACGCTCCGCATACTGGGCGTACGGATCGTCGTCCAGCTCATCGTCCTTGTCGAGCGGCTCGCTGTTCGGCGGCTGCTTCGTCGTCGGCGATGCGCCCAGCTCATTGGCCAGACGTGAGAGATCGGTCCCGCCGCTGTTGTACTTCAGCTGGCGGGCGACCTTTGTCTGCTTGGCCTTGGCCCGGCCGCGCCCCATGGCTCGACCCCCTCAGTGACGGGGCTCGACGGCCCCAGAGTCTTGACACGCGTTCACGTTCATGAGTCAGAGCGGACCCTCGGTGAGGTGTCCGGCCTGTAGGGCTTCAACGGTACCTGCTTCCGCGGCCATACGGTACGTCGCCCGCAGGACGTGCCACGTCGCACAACCCGTGGGGAGCCCTGTCCCCGCTGGTCAGCTGCGATTTTAACGTGTCTTGTGCGCCGACCCGCCGATGGGTGGTGAGGGATCTCTCCCTTTCTCCCCCCGTGGCCGGCCGGGGCGGTCCCTGTGGCAACCCTCCGACCGCTGTGCGGGGACCGGGCGCACGGCCGGGCCACGGGCCGTGACGGGCCCGTGGCTACCGGCCGGTAATTCAGCGGGTGCCCACAGGAGCGGCGGCGCGGGCCTCCGCCATGCGCTGCTCGGCGAGCCGGTCGGCCGCGGCGGCGGGCGGGATGCCGTCCGCCTTGGCGCGCTCGAATATGGCCAGCGTCGTGGCGAAGATCTCGGTCGCCTTGGCCTTCGCCCGGTCGAAGTCGAAGCCGTGCAGCTCATCGGCCACCTGGATCACGCCGCCGGCGTTCACCACGTAGTCCGGGGCGTAGAGGATGCCGCGGTCGGCGAGATCCTTCTCGACGCCCGGGTGGGCGAGCTGGTTGTTGGCCGCGCCGCAGACCACGGTGGCGGTCAGGGCGGCCACGGTCTCGTCGTTCAGCGCGCCGCCGAGGGCGCAGGGGGCGTAGACGTCGAGGGGGCTGCGCACGAGCACGTCGGCGGTGGCGACGGAGGTGACCCGCGGGTGCCGGGCGGTGATTCGCTCGACGGCCTCGGCGCGCACGTCGGTGATGACGACCTCGGCGCCGTCCTCGATCAGGTGCTCCACGAGGTGGTGTCCCACCTTGCCGACACCGGCGACGCCGACCCGGCGGCCGCGCAGCGTCGGCTCGCCCCACTGGGTCTGCGCGGCGGCGCGCATGCCCTGGAAGACGCCGTAGGCGGTGAGCACGGAGGAGTCGCCCGCGCCGCCGTTCTCGGGGGAGCGGCCGGTGGTCCAGCGGCACTCGCGGGCGATGACGTCCATGTCCTGCACGTACGTGCCGACATCGCACGCGGTGACATAGCGACCGCCCAGAGACGCAACGAATCGACCGTAGGCGAGCAGCAATTGCTCGCTCTTCACCGTTTCGGGGTCACCTATGATCACGGCCTTACCGCCGCCGTGGTCGAGCCCGGCCAGGGCGTTCTTGTACGACATGCCGCGGGCGAGGTTGAGCGCGTCCCGCACGGCCGCCTCGTCGGAGGCGTACGGATAGAAGCGGGTGCCGCCGAGGGCCGGGCCCAGGGCGGTGGAGTGCAGGGCGATCACGGCCTTGAGGCCGCTCTCGCGGTCCTGGCAGAGCACGACTTGCTCGTGGCCGCCCTGGTCGGACCGGAACAGAGTGTGGAGCACGTCATCAACGCCATTGGTGGGACGTACGTCAGTCACTGTGGTGACTCCATATGTCGCGGAGGTCGCCCTCCGGGGGTGGTGGAGGGCCGGTTGGGACGAGGGTAAGACCTGGGGGGCCGCGGGACGGGTCCGGTGCCGAGGATCACTCTCCCGGGGTGCGACGCCATGGGACGATCTGGACAGCACGGGGGAGTGCTGGGCAACTCCCCGGGGAGTCCGGGCGGTTCGAGGGAGCGGGTGTGGGGTTGGCGTCGTCGGTGACCGTCCCGTACGCGGCGTATCTGCGGGTCTACGAGCCCCTGGGCGCCTTCCCGGAACCCGAACGCGGCCACTGGGCGCGCTACGCCCGCCGCGAGTCGCTCCCGGGCGTCCAGGACGAACTCCGCAGGTCACTCGCCGATCTGCTGCCCACGCCTCCCGTGCCGGTGCCGGTGCACGAGAGCGGCGACGCGTTCGTCGCCTTCCAGGACGGGGTCCTGTGCGTCTGCCCCTGGCGCACCCGGCTGCGCGGCTGGCTGGCGCTGGAGGGGCTGGCCGAGAGCCTGCCCGCGCCGGTCCTGGACGCGGCGCTGCCGCCCGTGGTGCGCCGCCAGGCGGAGGCGGACTACGAGCGCTGGCAGCAGCGCAACCCCGACGCCCGGCCGTGGATCCGCACCGCGACCTGGCAGGTGCCGCTGCGCTGGTTCGTCCTCTTCGCGGACGAGGAGCGGGAGTACGGCAAGGGCTGCGAGCCGGGCCGGGACGGGCTCGTCCTGCGCTACCGCACGCCCATGGTGGAGGCCAGACGGCGGGTGGCGCGCGGCCTGCGGACGCTGAAGGACGCGATCGACGAGGGTCCGCTGATCGACGGCCTGGTGGACGTAGGGCGCTGGCTGGAGGAGTTCCACCCGCGCTCCCTGGTGGAGCTGGACTACGGCGGGCTGGTGCACATGGTGCCCGAGGCCGATCTCGCGGGGGACCACTCGGCCGGCGACACCGCCGAGGGGCTGGCGGCGCTGCGCGAGGGGGACGGCGCCCGGGCGGGCGAGGCGTACGAACGGCTGACGGAGCGTTGGAGCGCCGTGCGGAACCGTCAGTATGCGAACTGAAGTCCCATACCGGGGCTTGAGGGAAGGCCGGGGCTCCTGAGGCGGGTGCGGGGGACCTAGGTCCCGATCCGGGCCATTGCCGCAACCGTGACCTAACGCACTTACGTCAGGTCTTGCGCCCATCGCCCACCCTCGTGGCAAAATAGGACAAGGAGTCCGGGAAGGGCTCCTTCCGTCCAACTAAGGGCGGATAGATCGGTATTGCGCTCCTTGGCGGGTCTGATGACCCCTGATCCCGCTGTGACTGATCGTCACGGTGGCGTGACTGTCCGCTATGGCATGGTCCATCGGCTTCCGTCGAGGTTGAACACCTGAGAGGGCAATTCCATCGGTTTGGCCGACGTGGCTGGACAGATGGTGTAGTTGTAGTGCCGAGGACAAGCCGTTCGTCCTATAACCGACTCGGCCCGCGTCTGCCATTTCGGGCAACGCGGGTCAAGGTGCAGAATTTAGAGGAAAGAACCGACTCCAAGTCCGGTTCTCCCGAGGAGGCCGCTCATGACCGCTCGCACCCCTGATGCCGAGCCGCTGCTGACCCCGGCTGAGGTTGCCACGATGTTCCGCGTGGACCCGAAGACCGTGACCCGCTGGGCCAAGGCAGGCAAGCTCACGTCCATCCGCACGCTCGGAGGACACCGCCGCTATCGCGAAGCGGAGGTCCGCGCACTGCTGGCGGGCATTCCGCAGCAGCGCAGCGAGGCCTGAACAACCGTATAGCGCACTGCCGGGCGTTTTCCGGGGCCCCCAACCCGGTCTGACGCCCACAACGCACCACAGAGCTTCACACGACAGGGGGACCTGCCCCAACAGGTTCCTTGCCCACCGACTTGGGCGAGTCGTCGATCGCGCTGGACTCCGCCGGGTCCAGCGCGATCTTTTTGTATCCGGCCCCGGACCGTCCCCGAGCGCTCTCCGTCCGGCCTCCCGCGCGCGGCGCGGAGCGGACTCCGGTTGTCCGCTGGCCCCTTTCGGGTGAGGTGCAATTGCACATATTAAATTGACCCGTTGTAGGTGAGGGGTAAGTTCCGTCACTACGGAAAGTCTTTCGGTGACTCCCGTCACAGCGCAACGTGCTTGTCACTCACCGTGCTGCTGCGGTATTGGGCCGGAGGTCCAGGTGCTGCCTCAAGCCTCGCATCCGACTGCCCCCGGTGCAGCCGTCGTTGGTCACTCCTCGGCGGGACCTATGTCCTCGCCGGCCCCGGCGTCCCCCCGGGGCGCCCCGGCCGCCTCCTGGGCGAGCCGCAGGAGGCGGTGGCACACGGCGCAGTGCCGGGTCAGATGGCGATACCCCGAGGCGGCCGCCAGATGGGCGCGCAGCAGTGCCCTCGTCTCGTGCCGGATGATCTCGGTCCGCTTGGGCTCGGTCCGGGTGGTCGTCGTCATGGAGCGCAGCACCTCCACTGCCCTGGGTACCCCTGGCACGTGTCCCCGTCAAGGTCGGATGCGAAAAGGCCCGGATCCTCGGGGACGGGATCCGGGCTTCGAACGGCGTGCCGCGAGGGGGACTTGGCCCTGGCGTGAGGGCTGTCGCACAAGCAGCGGAGCCCGCATCCGGCGAGGATGCGGGCTCCGACTCTACTGCGGTCCTGACGGGATTTGAACCCGCGGCCTCCACCTTGACAGGGTGGCGAGCACTCCAAACTGCTCCACAGGACCTTGTGCTTTCCCGCTCTCGCGGTGCTGCGAGACAGACTCTACAGCAGGTCAGGGGGTGTGGTCGAACCCGCTCTCCGGCGGAGCGCGCGGGACGGTCCGGGAGCGCGCCCGGACCGCCCCGCGCGCCTCAGGGAGCCAGCTGATCGATGGCCTTCACGATCCGCTTGTCCGAGACCGGATACGCCGTGCCGAGGGCGTGGGCGAAATAGCTGACCCGCAGCTCCTCGATCATCCAGCGCACCTCGCGCGCCTCCCGCGGCACCGGCCTCCCCTTGGGGAACTGCTCCAGCAGCCAGGCGTACTCGTCCTGCATGTCCTTGACCTTCGCCATCCGCGCGCGGTCCCGCTCCGCGTTGGTGGGCATCTGCGTCAGCCGGCGGTCGGCGGCCACCAGATAGCGCAGCAGGTCCGGCAGCCTGCGCACGCCGTGCTCGGTCACGAAGCCCGGCTTGATCAGCGCCGCCAGCTGCTCCTTGACGTCCGTGAGGGACGGCACGAGCACCAGCGACGTCGTCGCCTTCAGCCGCCGCTCGCACGCCTGCCAGGCCGCCAGCACCTCCTGCACCTTGCGGATGGTGTCCAGCGTCGCGTCGACGATGTCGGCCCGCACCGCGTCGAAGAGCTTCCGGAAGGACTCCTCGTCCCAGGCCGGGCCGCCGCGCAGCGCGATCAGCTTGTCCGCGGCGCCGGCCACGCAGTCCTCGAAGAGGGCCGGGATGGAGCCGTGCGGATTCCGCGACAGGGCGAGCTTCTGCTGGTTGCTGAGCTTGTCCTGGGCGAATTTCGCGGGATTGGAGGGGAGGTTGAGCAGGATGAGACGGCGGGTGCCCCGCCACATCGCCTCCTGCTGCTCAACCTCGGTGTCGAAGAGCCGCACCGCGACCGAGCTGCCCTCGTCCACCAGCGCGGGGTACGCCTTGACCGGCTGCCCGGCCCGGCGCGTCTCGAAGGTGCGCTGGAGCGTCCCGATGGTCCACTGAGTGATCCCCGAGCGCTGCTCCGGGGCGCGCGCCGCGCCGCCCTCGCGCGGGGCCTCGGCGGCCTTCTCGAACGCCTTGGTGATCGCGGCCTGGGTCTTCGGCTTGAGGCGGATCCGCAGCGCCTCCAGGTCCTTGTCCTCCGCGATCTTGCGCTTGCGCTCGTCGACGATCCGGAAAGTGATCTTCAGGTGGTCCGGGACCTTGCCGAGGTCGAAGTCCTCCGCCTCCATCCGCACGCCCACCATCCGCTGGAGCTCGCGCGTCAGCGTGGTGGTCAGCGGCTCCTGGAGGGGCACCGCGCGGTCCAGGAACGCCTTGGCGTAGTTCGGCGCCGGGACGTAGTTCCGCCGGATCGGCTTGGGCAGCGAGCGGATCAGCTCGGTCACCAGGTCCTCGCGCAGACCCGGGATCTGCCAGTCGAAGCCCTCGGCCGAGACCTGGTTGAGCACCTGGAGCGGGATATGGACGGTCACGCCGTCCGCGTCCGCGCCCGGCTCGAACTGATAGGTCACCTTGAACTTCAGCCGGCCCTGCCGCCAGGAGTCCGGGTAGTCGTCCTTGGTGACCGCCTCGGCGTTCTCGTTGATGAGCATGGAGTGCTCGAAATTGAGCAACTCGGGCTCGTCCCGGCGCTTGTGCTTCCACCAGGAGTCGAAATGCGCGCCCGAGACGACGTGTTCGGGCAGCCGCTGGTCGTAGAAGTCGAAGAGCGTCTCGTCGTCCACCAGGATGTCGCGGCGGCGGGCGCGGTGCTCCAGCTCCTCGACCTCGCCGAGCAGCTTGCGGTTGTCGTGGAAGAACTGATGGTGGGTGCGCCAGTCGCCCTCCACCAGGGCATTGCGGATGAAGAGCTCACGGCTGGTCTCCGGGTCGATGCGCCCGTAATTGACCTTCCGCTGTGCCACGATCGGCACGCCGTAGAGCGTGACCCGCTCGTACGCCATGACCGCGGCCTGTTTCTGCTCCCAGTGCGGCTCGCTGTAATTGCGCTTCACCAGGTGCTCGGCGAGCGGCTCGATCCACTCCGGCTCGACCTTGGCGTTGACCCGCGCCCACAGCCGCGAGGTCTCCACCAGCTCCGCCGACATGATCCAGCGCGGCTGCTTCTTGAAGAGCGCCGAGCCCGGGAAAATCGCGAACTTGGCGCTGCGGGCGCCGAGGTATTCGTTCTTCTCGGTGTCCTTCAGGCCGATGTGCGACAGCAGGCCGGCCAGCAGCGACTGATGTACGCGGTCCTCCGGCGCGTCCTCCTCGGCGAGGTGGACGCCCATCTGCTTGGCGACCGTCCGCAGCTGGGAGTAGATGTCCTGCCATTCGCGTATCCGCAGATAGTTCAGGAACTCCGACTTGCACATGCGCCGGAAGGCCGACGACGACAGGGCCTTCTGCTGCTCGCGCACATAGCGCCACAGATTGAGGAAGGCGAGGAAGTCGCTCGTCTCGTCCTTGAACCGCGCGTGCTGCTGATCGGCCTGCTGCTGCTTCTCCGAGGGCCGCTCCCGCGGGTCCTGGATCGACAGCGCGGCCGCGATCACCATGACCTCGCGGACGCAGCCGTTGCGGTCGGCCTCCAGCACCATGCGGGCCAGCCGCGGGTCCACCGGCAGCTGCGCGAGCTTGCGGCCGAGCGGGGTCAGCCGCTTCTTGTGGTCCTTCTCCTTCGGATCGAGCGCCCCCAGCTCATGGAGCAGGTCGACGCCGTCCTTGATGTTGCGGCGGTCCGGCGGGTCGATGAAGGGGAACCGCTCGATGTCCCCGAGCCCGGCCGCGGTCATCTGGAGGATGACGGAGGCGAGGTTCGTGCGGAGGATCTCGGCGTCCGTGAATTCCGGCCGGGAGAGGAAGTCGTCCTCCGAGTACAGCCGGATGCAGATGCCGTCGCTCGTACGGCCGCAGCGCCCCTTGCGCTGATTGGCGCTGGCCTGCGAGACCGGCTCGATCGGCAGCCGCTGGACCTTCGTGCGGTGGCTGTAGCGGGAGACGCGGGCGAACCCGGGGTCGATCACATAGCGGATGCCCGGCACGGTCAGTGACGTCTCGGCGACGTTCGTCGCGAGGACGACACGGCGGCCGGAGTGGCGCTGGAAGACCCGGTGCTGCTCGGCGTGCGACAGCCGCGCGTACAGCGGGAGGATCTCCGTGGACCGCAGCTTCTTCTTCTCCAGCGCGTCCGCCGTGTCGCGGATCTCCCGCTCGCCGGAGAGGAAGACGAGTATGTCCCCGTCGCCCTCCCGCTGGAGCTCGTCCACCGCGTCGCAGATCGCGGTGATCTGATCGCGGTCGGCGTCGGTGGAGTCCTCCTCCAGCAGCGGGCGGTAGCGCACCTCCACCGGATACGTACGGCCGCTGACCTCGATGATCGGCGCGTCGCCGAAGTGCCGGGAGAAGCGCTCCGGGTCGATGGTCGCCGAGGTGATGACGACCTTGAGGTCGGGGCGGCGCGGCAGCAGCTGGGCGAGGTAGCCGAGGATGAAGTCGATGTTGAGGCTGCGCTCGTGCGCCTCGTCGATGATGATCGTGTCGTACTGGCGCAGCTCGCGGTCCGTCTGGATCTCGGCGAGCAGGATGCCGTCCGTCATCAGCTTGACGAGGGTGTCGCCGCCGACCTGGTCGGTGAAGCGGACCTTCCAGCCGACCGCCTCGCCCAGCGGCGTCCGCAGCTCCTCGGCGACCCGCTCCGCGACCGTGCGGGCGGCGATCCGGCGCGGCTGGGTGTGGCCGATGAGGCCCCGGACGCCACGGCCGAGCTCCAGGCAGATCTTGGGGATCTGCGTGGTCTTGCCGGAGCCGGTCTCGCCCGCGACGATCACGACCTGGTGGTCGCGGATCGCCTCGAGGATGTCGTCCTTCTTCTGGCTGACCGGCAGCTGATCGGGGTAGGTGACCGCGGGCACGGCGGCGCGCCGCCGCGCGATGCGCCCTTCGGCCTGCTCGATCTCGGCCGCGATCTCGGCGTGCACGGCCGAGCGGGCCTCGGGCTTACGGATCCGGCGGGCGCCTTCCAGCCTGCGACCGAGCCGCTGCGCGTCGCGCAGGGAGAGCTCGGACAGGCGCGCGGCGAGGTCGGCGGTGGCGGAGGCAGGCTGCGTAGACATACGAACCCCAGGATCGCACCAGCCGCACGAAACCGGCGAACCGATTTCCGCCGGGAGCGGGGGCGGGGGCGGACGGGGGCGCGCACGCCTGGGCGGCGGGCTTCGCGGAGGAACGGGGCGTGCGACACCGGCGCGCCCCGGGAAAACAGTGAGCCGGGAAAAGATGGGCCGGAAAAACACTGAGCCCCCCATCCGAAGACGGGGGGCTCACCGTGGCTGGGGCCGGGGTCGAACCGGCGACCTTCCGCTTTTCAGGCGGACGCTCGTACCAACTGAGCTACCCAGCCACGCGATTCGCGAGGAATCGCAGCGGTCCTGACGGGATTTGAACCCGCGGCCTCCACCTTGACAGGGTGGCGAGCACTCCAAACTGCTCCACAGGACCTTGCTATGTGCGAGCACTAGTCTCGCACATGATCAAGCGTGCCCCCAACGGGATTCGAACCCGTGCTACCGCCTTGAAAGGGCGGCGTCCTGGGCCACTAGACGATGAGGGCTGATGGCCCACCTGGGCGCTTCGCAGCGCCTCGGGGACGTGAGAAGCATATGGGATGGAAGGAGATAACGCCAAAACGGTTTGCCGACCGTCCCTCGCGGCGCCCCGCGGCCCCCGGGACCACGGCATGAAGCGCGCGCGTGGCGGACAATGGCGAGCGTGCTGGAGATGACGCGCGAGGAGTTCGAGGAACTGGTCGCCGAGGCCCTGGACCGGATCCCGCAGGAGCTGACGCGGCTGATGGACAACGTCGCGGTGTTCGTGGAGGACGAGCCCCCGGCGGAGGACCCGGAGCTGCTCGGCCTCTACGAGGGGACGCCGCTGACCGAGCGCGGCGAGTGGTACGCGGGCGTCCTGCCCGACCGCATCACCGTCTACCGCGGCCCGACGCTCCGGATGTGCGCCACGCGGGAAGAGGCCGTGCACGAGACGGAAGTGACGGTGGTTCACGAGGTGGCCCACCACTTCGGCATCGACGACGCGCGGCTGCACGTGCTGGGTTACGGGTGAGCCCTGGGGGACCGGTGGTGTGCCCGGCGGTGCGCCCGGGGCGGGAGTGAGCGGGTGGCGGCGCGCCGCGCGTGTCCTGCGCGGGGCGGGGCCAGTTGGGCAGGGCGCCTGTCCCACGCACCCTAAGGCGGTCCCCTCCATGCCTCCCTCTCCCGCTCAGACAGCCGCCACCCGGATCGCGGCCGTGGCCGTCGCCGCCCTGGCCCTCGGGGGGTGCATGAGCGTGAGCGACCCGGAGCGGCCCGCTCCGTCGGCGGGCTCGGGCAAGCAGCGCGACGCGCGGCCGGAGCCGGACGGCGGGGTGCGGATGCCGGGCAGCCGGCCCGGCCGTACGGACGCGAAGGCCGCGCGGGGCGCGAGCGGCAGCCCCTCGGCGAAGGGCGCGTCCGGCGGCGCCTCGTCCGCCTCGCCCGCCGACGATCAGGCGCAGGAGCCGGCGGCGCCCGCCAAGCCGGGCAAGCCGGGCGGCAAGTCCAAGCCGCCGGCCGGGCAGGGTTCCGGCACGGGCCCCACGCAGGGCAGGACGCCCCCGCCCACACAGACGTCCCCGCAGCCGCCGAGCAGCTCCGTGCCCCAGACCCCGGCGAGCTCGCCGCCCGTCTCCTCGCCCCCGCCCGCGCCCCAGCCGGGCCCGCAGGCCGGGCCTGTGGCCTAGGTCATGTGCTCGTGCGCCGTCGCCGTGGTGGCGGACCGGCGGGGGCGGTGCCGGGAGCGGCGGAATCGGTTCTGTGCGGCCCTCGGGACCCTCCCGGGGGGTGCCTCGCCGCAGGCCGCACCGGGCCTGCGCCTGACGGTCCGCCGCGGCAGGGCGCGCCGGAGTGGCCTGGGCCATTCGGGGGGCGGGTTGCGCGCAGGGGGGATGGGTGCGTATGGTGGTAGATCGTTTGATCCCATTTGCCCGGCGCCTGACAGAAGCGCGCCGTGTGGCGCGTTCCTTACCTTGCCGTGGCTGACCGCATCGAGGCGGTCATTTGTGAAGCCGACACGGAGCTTGGGCGCGTGCCGAAACTCCGGAAGGTTTCGCATTTCGCATGTCTATTTCCACTGAGCAGACCGTCATGCCCGAGGGCGACGAGATCGTCGTCACCGAGGCGCTCGAGGCCACCGAGACTCCTCTCGAGGAGGCCGCCGAGCCGACGATCACCTTCGGTGACCTCGGCCTCGACGAGGCGATCGTCCGCAAGCTGGCGCAGAACGGTGTCACCACCCCGTTCCCGATCCAGGCCGCGACCATCCCCGACGCCCTGGCCGGCAAGGACATCCTCGGCCGTGGCCGCACGGGCTCCGGCAAGACCCTCTCCTTCGGTCTGCCGCTGCTGTCCACGCTGGCCGGCGGCCACACCGAGAAGAAGCGCCCCCGCGGCCTGATCCTCACCCCGACCCGTGAGCTCGCGATGCAGGTCGCGGACGCCCTCCAGCCGTACGGCGACGTGCTCGGCCTCAAGATGAAGGTCGTCTGCGGCGGTACGTCGATGGGCAACCAGATCTACGCCCTGGAGCGCGGTGTCGACATCCTCGTCGCCACCCCGGGCCGGCTGCGCGACATCCTCAACCGCGGTGCCGCCCAGCTCGACAAGGTCCAGGTCGCCGTCCTCGACGAGGCCGACCAGATGGCCGACATGGGCTTCCTGCCCGAGGTCACCGAGATCCTCGACCAGGTGCCGGCCGGCGGCCAGCGCCTGCTGTTCTCCGCCACGCTGGAGAACGAGATCGACACCCTCGTCAAGCGCTACCTGGTCAACCCGGTGACGCACGAGGTCGACGCCGCCCAGGGCGCCGTCACCACCATGACCCACCACGTCCTCGTCGTGAAGCCGAAGGACAAGGCGCCGGTCACGGCCGCCATCGCCGCCCGCAAGGGCCGCACCATCATCTTCGTCCGCACCCAGCTGGGCGCCGACCGCGTCGCCGAGCAGCTGCTCGACGCCGGTGTCCGCGCCGACGCGCTGCACGGCGGCATGACGCAGGGCGCCCGCACCCGGGTGCTGGAGGACTTCAAGGGCGGTTACGTCAACGTCCTCGTCGCCACCGACGTCGCCGCCCGCGGCATCCACGTCGACGGCATCGACCTGGTCCTGAACGTCGACCCGGCCGGTGACCACAAGGACTACCTGCACCGCTCCGGCCGTACGGCCCGCGCCGGCCAGTCCGGCACGGTCGTCTCCCTGGCGCTGCCGCACCAGCGCAAGCAGATCTTCCGCCTGATGGAGGACGCGGGCGTCGACGCCTCGCGCCACATCGTCGGTGGTGCCGGCGCCTTCGACGAGGACGTCGCCAAGATCACGGGCGCCCGTTCGCTGACCGAGGTCCAGGCCGACTCGGCCGCCAACTCCGCCAAGCAGGCCGAGCGCGAGGTCCAGGAGCTCACCCGCCAGCTGGAGCGCG
This sequence comes from Streptomyces sp. NPDC025618, assembly GCF_055558795.1. Taxonomy (NCBI): domain Bacteria; kingdom Bacillati; phylum Actinomycetota; class Actinomycetes; order Kitasatosporales; family Streptomycetaceae; genus Streptomyces; species Streptomyces sp. NPDC025618. The sequence goes on from NZ_JBVHLW010000003.1 coordinate 315,809, forward strand.
TCCAGCGCCGCGCGACCGAGTTCCGCGAGGAGGCCGACCGTCTCCTGGCGCGCGCCGCCCGCGAGCGCGGCGAGGACCCGGAGGCGGCCGTGGCCGCCGCTGCCGAGGCCGCCGCCGCCGAGGTCAAGGCCGAGGAGGAGGCTGCCGCCGCCGTCCCCGCCCAGACCGCTCCGGCGCACGAGCGCCGTGACGACCGTGGCAACTTCGACCGTCGTGACGACCGCTCCGGTGGCGGTTTCCGCCGGGACGACCGCCGCGACGAGCGCTCCGGTGGCTTCCGTCGCGACGACCGCCCGTCGGGTGGCTTCCGCCGCGATGACCGTCGTGACGACCGCTCCGGTGGCGGTTTCCGCCGGGACGACCGTCCCTCCGGTGGCTTCCGTCGTGACGAGCGTCGCGATGACCGTCCGTCCGGTGGTTTCCGCCGCGACGAGCGTCCCTCCGGCGGTTTCCGTCGCGACGACCGCCCGTCCTCCGGTGGCTTCCGCCGTGACGAGCGTCCGTCCTCCGGCGGTGGCTTCCGCCGCGATGACCGTCGTGACGACCGCTCCGGTGGCGGTTTCCGCCGCGACGACCGTCCCTCCGGTGGCTTCCGTCGTGACGAGCGTCGTGACGACCGTCCGTCCGGTGGTTTCCGCCGCGATGACCGCCCGTCCTCCGGTGGCTTCCGCCGCGACGACCGCCCGGCCTCCGGCGGCTACCGCTCCGGTGGCGGCGACCGTCCGTTCAACCGCGACCGCCGCGACGACCGCCCCTCCACCGGTGGTTACCGCTCCGGTGGCGACCGTCCCGCCGGTCGTCGTGACGACCACCGCGGTGGCGGCGCCGGTTCCTCCTTCGGACGCCGTGACGACAAGCCGCGCTGGAAGCGCAACGGCTGATCGCCGCAGGTGAATTGGGGCCCGTACGGCACTTCGGTGCGGTGCGGGCCCCGCCGCGTTCGCGGCCCCGGCCGATGAGTCGGCCATAACGACTCGGGATAACGCGGTCGGCCGGGCTATGCTGCGGGTGCGGGCCGTTAGCTCAATTGGCAGAGCAGTGGACTTTTAATCCATTGGTTGTGGGTTCGAGTCCCACACGGCCTACCGGTTCCACTGGTATCGAAACCCCCGCCGACCTGGTCGGCGGGGGTTTCGGCGTTCTCGGGGCGGGGCGGCTGACATGCGCTCAGGCCGTCTGGGCGGTGTCCGCCAGGACGATCTCGCGGACGCGGACATTCCGCCGTTGGCGGCACGCATAACGAATGGCCTCGGCGACATCGGCCGCGGCGAGTCCGCCTTCCGGAGCGGCCTCCGCGGCCCGGTACGACGCCTTCACTCCGGGATCCGTGATGGGCGAGCCGAGTTCCGTGGCCGCGTGGCCCGGGGCGATCACCGTGACGCGTACGCCGTGCGGGGCGGCCGTCTCGCGGATCGCCTCGGACGCCGCGTGGACGGCGAACTCGGTCGCGCAGCAGACGGCGTTGGCCCCGAAGGACTTGCGGCCCGCGATCGGACTGACGTTGACGACGGTGCCGCGGCGCCGCTCGGCCATCCCGGGCAGCACGGCGTGCGTCCCGTCGAACACCCCGCGGAGGTTGATGTCGATCACCTGGTCCCACTCGGCGGGGTCCCGCGTCACCGGATCGCCGGTGAGCGTCACCCCGGCGTTGTTGACGAGCACGTCCGTGGGTCCGTACGCGTCCTCCGCCTCCCGGGTCGCCAGGGTGAGGGCGGCGCGGCCGGTGACGTCCACCGCCCGGCACAGCGCGCGCGGCAGGCCGAGCGCCTCCAGCCGTTCGAGCCGTCTGCCCAGGAGCAGCAGGGGGTGGCCGTCCTGTGCGAACAGCCGGGCGCGAGCGGCCCCGCTGCCGGAACGGGCCCCGGTGACCACGGCGAGCGCGCAGGGGGTGTCCATGCCGGGGACGCCAGGCGCGTAGGGCGCGGTGCGCCCGGTGTGGGGTCCGGTCGGGTGACCCGACCAGTTCGCCCGAACCCGGCCCCGATGCCGTGTTCGCGCCGCTACGGTAAGTGCGCGGGGTGGGGTGTGGCCGAGGTCGGGAGGTCGAGCGGCATGGAGAACTCGCGAGCGGGTGAGAGCGGGAGCGGGAGCGGCGGCAAGGGCACGGAGCGCGCGGAGGCCAGGGGGCGCGAGGGGCGCGGCGGGGGCGCGGGCGCCGAGCTCACTCCCGCCGAGCACGTGGAGCGGCTGCTGGACCGGGCGCAGAACGGCTTCGAGATCGACGAGGCCGTGCTCGCCCGGCTGCGCACCGCGCTGATGCACCAGGCCGAGCTCCGCTCGTACCGCCAGCGCAACGACGACACGCGGCCGCTGCGGTGCAACACCTACCGGCACATCTTCCTGCTCACCGACGGCAGCAGCCTGCTGCTGTACGAGCTGGAGCACGACACCGGGCCCGACGAGCGGTTCCTCTACGAGCTGTATGCCCAGGAGGACGCCCTCGACCAGGCCGAGCGCCGGGTCCACGAGCGGATCGGCGGTGGCATCGGCCCCGGCAGCGAGGCCGAGGAGCTGCCGGCCTGGCTGGCGGAGGAGCTGCTGCTCGCCATGGGCCCCACCCAGCCCCGCCGGGAGTACGTCTCCGACGCCTCGCCCGACCACGCCCGGCGGCTGCTGCGCCGCGCGGAGAACGAGGACGGGCCCGGCGAGGTCGTGCGTGAGCTCCTCCAGGAGGCGCTCGGTCACCACATCGCGCTGATCACCAAGCCGCGCCGGCGGGGCACCGGCCGGGACGCCACCTGGTGCCGCTTCTACGAGCACGCCTTCCTGCTGGAGGGCGGCGGCGAGCTCAGCCTGTGGGAGCTGGAACACAACATGACGGCGGACGGCAGGCTCGTCTGCGAGGTCTATCTCGACGAGGCGGAGGCCGAGGTGGCGGCGGACCGGCACGCCCGCGCCCAGGGCGTCGAGCTGTAGCCTGGGGCGGGGTACGGGCGGGTCCCAGGGGCCGGCGGACGGCGGGGCGGGAAAGACGGGGGTTACGGGGGCCGCCCCCGTGTGCTATGGTCGACGGAAGTTGCAGTTGTGGTACCCATGAACTCGTGTGCGCCTGACGGTTATGTAGCCGAAGGCGCATTTTTGTTTTTGCCGGTCTATTCCGGTGTGGGGCCCATCCCATTCACAAGGAGATAGACATGGCTACTGGCACCGTGAAGTGGTTCAACTCGGAAAAGGGCTTCGGCTTCATCGAGCAGGACGGCGGCGGCCCGGACGTCTTCGCCCACTACTCGAACATCGCCTCCTCCGGCTTCCGTGAGCTGCTCGAGGGTCAGAAGGTTTCCTTCGACGTCACGCAGGGCCAGAAGGGCCTGCAGGCCGAGAACATCGTCGCTGCCTGACGATTCACATGCCCGCCCGGTCCGGGTGACGGGACTTCCGGCCCTCGCGCCGTGAGTCCGACGTCCTCGCCGGGCACCGCATGAAGCACCACGTAATGGGGCCCGCACCACTGGGTGCGGGCCCCATTGCTGCCCCCGCACCAGCGCGCCCAGGCTTTTCCGCCGTCCGTCCGTACCGGCCGGTCCCGCGAAGCGAAGTCTCTCTTCCGGGCGTGCCACCCCATTGAGGGAAGGTCCCCGCATGACTCGCTACGCCCGTTCTTCCTCCGCCGACGGCGGCTCCGCCCGTCCGCCCCGCCAGCGCGGTGGCGGCGGCCAGTCCGCCCGCGGCGGCCAGGCGCCCCGCCGCCGTACCGCCGCTCCCCTCCAGGGGGAGTTCGAGACGCCGGTCTCCACCACCCCGGCCCTGCCGCCGGTGGCCTCCTTCGCCGACCTGGACATGCCGAACGGCCTGCTCGCCACGCTGACCCGCGAAGGCGTCACCGAGCCGTTCCCGATCCAGGCCGCGACCCTCCCCAACTCGCTGAGCGGCCGTGACGTCCTCGGCCGCGGCCGTACGGGCTCCGGCAAGACGCTGGCCTTCGGCCTGGCGCTGCTCGCCCGCACGACGGGCCGCCGCGCCGAGCCCGGCCGTCCGCTCGCCCTCGTGCTCGTCCCCACCCGCGAGCTGGCGCAGCAGGTCACCGACTCGCTCAGCCCGTACGCCACCGCGGTCAACCTGCGGATCGCCACCGTCGTCGGCGGCATGTCCATCGGCCGGCAGGCGCAGACCCTCGCGCGCGGCGCCGAGGTCCTGGTCGCCACCCCGGGCCGGCTCGCCGACCTGATCCAGCGCGGCGACTGCAAGCTCGGCGACGTGCGGATCACGGTCCTGGACGAGGCCGACCAGATGGCCGACATGGGCTTCCTGCCCCAGGTCACCAAGCTGCTCGACCAGGTCGACCCGGACGGCCAGCGCATGCTGTTCTCCGCGACCCTGGACCGCAACGTCGACCGCCTCGTGCGCCGCTTCCTCACCGACCCGGTGACGCACTCCGTCGATGCCTCGGTCGGCGCGGTCTCCACGATGGAGCACCACCTGCTCTTCGTGACCGACGCGGACAAGAAGGAAGCGGTCACCCGCATCGCCGCCCGCGAGGGCCGCGTGATCATGTTCGTGGACACCAAGCGCGGCGCCGACCGCCTGGTGAAGAAGCTGCTCTCCGAGGGCGTGCGCGCCGGGGCGCTGCACGGCGGCAAGAGCCAGCCGCAGCGCAACCGCACGCTGGAGCTGTTCCGTACGGACCAGGTCACCGCGCTGATCGCCACCAACGTCGCCGCCCGCGGCATCCACATCGACGGCCTCGACCTTGTCGTGAACATCGACCCGCCGATGGACCACAAGGACTACCTGCACCGCGGCGGCCGCACGGCCCGCGCGGGCGAGTCCGGCACGGTCGTCACCCTCGTCCTGCCCGAGCAGCGGCGCGAGATGACCCGCATGATGGTCACGGCGAAGATCACCCCCAACGTCATCAAGACGCACCCCCGCGACCCCGAGCTGGAGCGGATCACCGGTGCGCGTGAGCCCAGTGGTGTCGCGGTGGTCATAGCGCCGCCGGCCGCCGCGCAGCAGCCGCAGGGCACGAAGAAGCCGTCCCGCTCGCGCGGCTCGGGCTCCGGGTCCGGCCGCGGCCGTACGCGTACGGAGCCGAGCGCCGGCAACGGTGGCGGCGGCTACCGCGGCTTCGGCAGCGGCACGGGGCAGGGCCAGGGCGGCGGGGCGTCCCGCCGCTCGGGCGGCACGCGGCCGGGCAACGCGGTTCGCCGTGGCGGTGGGGGCGGGGGCTCTCGGCGGGCGCCGAAGGTCTGACCGGTAGCCGGGGGGCTCGGGGTTGCCGTGTGGGTTCTGCGGGTTGCTCGCGCCTTGCGGTTCGGGTGGCCTGCGGGCTCGCCGTTGCCGGGTGCGGGTTGTCTGCGCCTGCGGCGGGAGCGCCCTGCGGGTTCGCCGTTGCCTTGTGCGGGTTTCGTTGCCGCCTGCGGCGGGAGCGCCCTGCGGGCTCGCCGTTGGCTAGGTGCGGGTCCGCTGCGCCTGCGGCGGGCGGCCTCAAGCGCCGGCCGGGCTTGGGTTGTGGTGGGTGCCGGGGGTGGGTCTTCCGGGCTGGGACCTGGAACGCGGTGCGGTGCGGGTCAGGCGCATTGAGTGCCCCGGATTCGCACCGCGTTCCAGAACCCCACCCTCCAGCCCCACCCCCTCCCGCCGGAGAGCGGCATCGGGTTGTGGGGGTGGGCCGGTCTTCCCTTTCAGCGCGTCCGGGGTGCTCGCTGTCGCCCAGTCCTGCATGGGAGTGCTCGTTGCTGGTCCGGGCGCGTCAGTTCGCCCAGCCTGCATGGGAGTGCTCGTTGCCGTTCCGGGCACGTCCGTCTTTTCAGCCTGTCCGGGGTGATCGTCGCCGTGCCGGGCGCGCCCGTCTTTTCTTTTCAGCTCGTCCGGGGCTCGTTCCGGCCCGGGTACGCGTTTCTTTCCAGCCCGTCCGGCGCTTGAGGACGCGGCCGCAGGCCGCTCCCGCCGCAGGCGGCGAACCGGCCCGCAGATCGGGGTCTGGGGCAGCGCCCCAGTTTCGGGAAGGGGCGGGGCTGGGGAAAAGCGCCGCAGGCCAACCGACCCGCACATCGAGGGGCTGAGGCAGCGCCCCCACGCACGCGCGGGCAGCCGCACCACGGGCGACAAGACCCTGCTCGCGACCCGACCCGACCGGCGACGGACGTCCCCGCCAGGGCGACGACGTTTCCGGTACGCCCGCCCCGACACAGCCGCCTGCCCGTACGGCGGGCGTCCGGCGGGCGGACGGCGCCATCGACCGCCACGCCGAGAGGCCCGCAGCACCGAAATCCCCCCGCACACCCAGTAGTGGATCTTGATCGTTCCGCATTCCGTCGGAATAAGGACCACATTAAGAAGTCGGCCTCCTCGCCAAGTCCTGACCAAGGAGCCGGTCGATTCAGCCTTTCGGCTTGGAAACCACGCGGTCTGTCTATTAACGTTCGATAACGACGTGCGGTCCTCATCACCGCCGCAAGAGGCGGCGCCGTGCGCCTTCGCCGAATCCCGCGGGCACAGCAAGACCTGATACACCAGCAGCATCTGGGAACCGGGGAACCACCCGCCCTGGGGTGAATCGGGCCGCACCCGGCTCGTAGGAGACCTTCCTGCTCCGAACCCGACAGCTAACCCGGTAGGCGAGAAGGAAGGAAAGGAGTGCGCCCCCGTGGCGTCCAACGAGCCTGCCCTCGACCCCACTCTGCACGGGTCGAACGAGCACTACGCACCCGAACTTCCGATCGTGCCCGCGTATATGACCGCCCATATGGCGACGCCCTCGCCGCAGACGGCGGCCATGGAAAGCGGCACCCCGGCGATCGCGCCTCCCGCGCGGGGCTTCACCACTGATCCTCAGCCGGTGGCGCCTCAGCCGATGCCCCCTCAGCCGGCCGCACAGCGACCGGCAGCGCCCCAGCCGACCGTCCCGCACTGGGCGGTGCCTGAGCCGACGGCGCCGGAGCCGGCCGTCGGCGAGGCCGCGCACCCCGCCCCCGTACCGGCCCGTGGCGGGAGCGGCGGCCGGCACCGCGTCGCCAAGCAGCGCGGCGGCACGATGGCCCGCAGCGGCGCCGTCCTCGGCGTCGGTGTCATCGCGGCCGTCGGCGCGGGCGGCATGGCGAGCGCGCAGGACCGCCCGGCGGCACCGATATCGGTACCCGACCTGGCCGGCTCCCTCCTCGGCGGCGGTCAGACACACGAGGAGCAGGCCGCGCCCGCCGCGCCCGGTGCCGAACAGCCGCTCACCCAGGCCGGCCTGAGCACCGAGGAAGCGGCCCAGGGCACCACGAACGCGGGCGAGGCCCTGCGTGCCCGCATCCTCCAGCAGGCCGAGCACCAGCAGACCTCCGCCGACGACCGGACGCGCGAGGCGGCGCAGCGCGAGGCGGCCGAGGCGGCGGCCAAGAAGGCGGCGGAAGCGGCCGAGGCGGACAGGGCGGCGAAGGCGGCCGAGGCCGAGCAGGCCGAGGCGGCGCGTGCCGAGGCCCACCCGGTGGCCCCGGCGGACGCCGCCGACCCCACCGACACCGGGCCACGCACGCCCGCGGCGCACAGCCCGGGCGCGTACACCCTCCCCGTCGGCTCGTACACCCTGACCGCCGGCTTCGGCCAGGCGGGCAACATGTGGTCCGCGAACCACACCGGCGAGGACTTCGCCGCCCCGACCGGCACGCCCGTCAAGGCGATCGGCAGCGGCACGATCACCCACGCCGGGTGGGCGGGCGCGTACGGCTACCGCATCGTGCTGAAGCTGGACGACGGTACGGAGGTGTGGTTCTGCCACCTGTCGTCGATGGTGGTCACCTCGGGCAAGGTGAACAGCGGCGACGTGATCGGCCGCGTGGGCGCCACCGGCAATGTCACCGGCCCGCACCTCCACCTGGAGATCCGCCCGGACGGCGGAGCCCCGGTCGACCCGCTGCCCTGGCTGCGCGAGCGTGGCCTGGAGCCGTAGCCCGCGGCAGCCGTCACGCATATCTGGCACGGACAGGGGCACCCGGATGCCGTGACAGCCGCGATCACCACCTCCGTACCGGCCCGTCTGGACCGCCTCCCCTGGTCCCGCTGGCACTGGATGGTGGTGATCGGCCTCGGCACGGTCTGGATCCTGGACGGCCTGGAGGTCACGGTCGTCGGCAACATCGCCGGCCGCCTCTCCGAGCGGGGCAGCGGCCTGCCGGTCACCTCGGGCGAGATCACGGGCCTGGCCGCGGCCCTCTATGTGGCGGGGGCGTGCTCCGGCGCGCTCTTCTTCGGCCGCCTCACCGACCGGTTCGGCCGCAAGAAGCTGTTCATCGTCACCCTCGCCGTCTATCTGGCGGCGACGGCGCTGACCGCCCTGTCGTTCTCCTCCTGGTGGTTTTTCGCCTTCCGCTTCCTGACCGGATTCGGCATCGGAGGCGAGTACGCGGCCATCAATTCCGCCATCGACGAGCTGATCCCCGCGGCCTACCGCGGCCGGGTCGACCTCATCATCAACGGCAGCTTCTGGATCGGCGCGGTCGGCGGTTCACTGCTGTCGATCCTGATGCTCGACACGGCCGTTTTCCCAGTGGACGTGGGGTGGCGGCTGACATTCGCGCTGGGGGTGGTCCTGGGCCTGGTCATCCTGCTCGTACGGCGCCATGTGCCGGAAAGCCCGCGCTGGCTGTTCATCCACGGCAGAGGGGACGAGGCCGAGGAACTCGTGACCTCGATCGAGGAACGCGTCGCGGCGGAGAAGGGGCGCGAGCTGCCGCCCGCCGAAGGTGAGATCACCATTCACCAGCGGTCCGCGATCACCTTCCGGGAAATCGCCCGTACGGTGTTCGGCCAGTACCGCCGGCGTGCCGTGCTCGGCCTCGCCCTCTTCATCGGCCAGGCGTTTCTCTACAACGCGATCACTTTCGGCTTCGGCGCCATTCTCACCACGTTCTTCGGCGTCTCCACTTCCCGGACCGGCTATTTCTTCGCGGTCATCGCCGCGGGCAACTTCTGCGGTCCGCTCCTGCTCGGCCGGCTCTTCGACACCGTCGGCCGGCGCGTCATGATTTCCTCGACCTATCTGCTGTCCGGCCTGCTCCTCTTCGGCACGGCCTGGCTCTTCGGCGCCGGGCGGCTGAGCGCCGACACCCTCACCGCCTGCTGGGCCGTCGTCCTCTTCTTCGCCTCGGCGGGCGCGAGCAGCGCGTACCTCACGGTGTCGGAAGTCTTCCCCATGGAGACCCGCGCGATGGCCATCGCTTTCTTCTACGCGCTCGGCACGGCGGCCGGCGGCATCACCGGTCCGCTGATCTTCTCCGACCTGACGAGCAGCGGCGTCGTCGGTGACACGGTGCTGGCATTCCAGATCGGCGCGTCCCTGATGTGTGCCGCCGGGCTGGTCGCGGCCTTCCTGGCCGTACCGGCGGAGGGGCGTTCCCTCGAAGCGATCGCGGCCCCGCTGTCCACCGAGCGGGCGGCGCCGCTCCCCGCGACGGCGAAGTAGCGGAATACCCTTCACCGTAAGGATGTTGGAGAGAGTCATGGCTGACATTCACAAGAAGATCGGCAACCTGTCCGTCCACCCGCTGGCCCTCGGTGGCAATGTGTTCGGGTGGACGGCCGACGAGGCGGAGTCCTTCGCCGTCCTCGACGCCTACGCGGAGGCCGGCGGCAATTTCATCGACACCGCCGACGTCTACTCCGCCTGGGCGCCCGGCAATACGGGTGGCGAGTCGGAGACCGTGATCGGCAACTGGTTCGCCGCCCGCGGCAACCGCGCCGACATCGTCCTGGCCACCAAGGTCGGTGCGGGCGTCCCCGAACCGCGCGGCCTGTCGGCGGCCGTCATCAAGTCCGGCGTCGAGGATTCCCTGCGCCGCCTGCGCACGGATTACATCGACCTTTACTACACGCACTACGACGACCCGTCGGTGCCGGTGGAGGAATTCCTCACCGCGCTCGACGCCCTGGTGAAGGAGGGGAAGGTCCGCGAGATCGCGGCCTCCAACATCACGGCCGAGCGGCTGACGGAGGCCCTGGAATTCTCCGACTCGGCGGGCCTGGCGAAGTACGCGGCGATCCAGCCGCACTACAACCTGGTCTCCCGCGACACGTACGAGGGCCCGCTCGCGGACGTCGCGGCCCGCCACGGCCTGGCCGCCGTCCCGTACTGGGCGCTGGCAGCCGGCTTCCTCACCGGCAAGTACCGCCCGGGCACGGTGGTGGACAGCGCCCGCGCCGAGGGCGCCGGCAAGTACCTCGAAACGGAACGCGGCCTCCGCGTCCTGGCGGCCCTGGACGAGGTCGCCGCGGCACACGACGCGGAACTCTCGACGGTGGCCCTGGCGTGGCTCGCTTCCCGCCCGACGGTCGTGGCCCCGCTGGCGAGCGCGCGGACGGTCGCCCAGCTTCCGGCGCTGCTGGCGATGGCGGATCTGAAGCTCACGGAGGCGGAGCTTTCGCTTCTGACGGAGGCGTCGGAGTAGGGCGGAGCCGAGAAGGCAGAGGGGCCGGTGGTACGGCCCCTCACGCTCCCAGGCGCGGTGGTCCGGCTCCTCACGGCAGGACCGCCGCCCTCACGCCGGGCCGGAAGCCCGGTGATTCCGCACGCTCTCAGGCGCGGCTCTCCACGACCCAGGAGGCCAGCGCGACGCCGCCCGCGACGGCGAAGACGGACGGCCAGGGGCCCACCTTCTTCGACAGCGGGTGCGACCCGGCGAACGCGGCGACGTACAGCCCCGTCAGCGCGGCAGCCTTCCCGGCCCCGGCCTTCCCGGCCCACTGCCGGGCGGCCACGGCCCCGGCGGCGGCCAACGCGACCCCACCGAGCGGCCGCTTCTTGGTCCACCGGGCGACGCCATACCCCCCGACGAGCCCACCGGCAGCCACGACGGATGTCGGAATCCCAGCCATCTGCACAACCTCCGCACGCATCAGAAACCTCTTGCCTCCCGAGGCTACGCCGGGGGTGCGAGGGGGGCGGCTACGGGCCCGTCTGCGCGAGCGGCTCGAAGAGGCCGACCCGATAGCGAGCAGTGCGGCTTGATCGTCTGAGCATGGACAGGAGCTGTGACGTGATCAGGTGTCCGGGTGCCGGCGGGGCCGGGACGGGGAGACGACGTCAACTTGATTGATTAGTTAGATCGAATAAGTTTCGGCATCAACAGCGCTGCCCGCTCCGCTTCGGTGGGGCAGGCGGCGCTGTTGATGGGGCGCCGCAGTCCTTGGGAGCACCGCGTGGCGTGCGCGGAGCGACGATCTGGACCTGTCAGGTATGGGCATCCGCCCCCCGACGGCGCATCCATGAAGGTGCGGTTACTGGTTGATCAACCGCGGGGTCGGTCAGCTGATGCGGTGGATGGAGATGTGGACGGGGCCCGCCGGGTGCTCGACGGTGATGGCTGCGCTGTCCTTCGTGTGCTGGATGGACACGGACGCCGGGGCGTCGCTGTCGACCTCGAACGTGTACTCCATGCGGTTCTGCTCGGCCATGCGCTGAGCCCTTCCAGGCGGGAACCCTTAGCGGGGTTGGAGTTGGTGACCTGAGTCAACGTCAGGAAAACGCTACCTTGATCGCCGGCGTAACGTCAACTGCAGTTTGACGTTACGCCGGCGTAAAACCCGCTGAGCTGGGCTCTCGCCCTCAAGCGGACGAGCAGGGGTGTCAAATAAAAATTGACGCCTGTCGGGCGTCAAAGTTAGCCTCTTGGTGCTGGTGGGGTACAGAGCGAGGCAGAAGGGCGCCATGAGCGAGACCAATACATTCGGGGCCTGGCTCGATCGGCAGCTCACGCGGAGAGAGGTCAGCCAGAGCCAGTTGGCCGCCGCGCTCGACGTGAGCCGTGCCGCGGTCTCGGCCTGGGTGAACAACCGGGCGATGCCTCGGGCGGACAAGCTCAGTGCTATCGAGCGCTATTTGGAGCTTGTGCCAGGGGCCACCACGGCAAGGGAGGAGCCCGAGCCGAGTGAGGTCGAGGTCCAGTGGTACCACCGCAAGGCGCACGCTGACGGTGGCCGTGAATACGGCAACGCGGCTGCCTTTGCCTTCGACGCCGACTTGGCCGTCCTCGCGCGGGAAGCCACCCAGAACAGCCTGGACGAGAGGTTCGACAAGAGCCGTCCCGTACGGGTGAAGTTCACGCTGCACGAGCTCAGCGGGGAAACGCTCAACAACTTCCTCGACGCCCTGCACTGGAGTGATCTCGAACCGCACTACGACACAGCTGCACAGCAGTCGCAGAAAGTCGGACGAGTCCTGGCTGAGGGGCTCCGCCAGCTCCGTGAGACGAATCGTCTACTGCTGCTTCGCATCGACGACTACAACGCGTCAGGGCTGACCGGCTCCGAGTACGCGGACGGCAGATATGCCGCTGTCGTCCGTCGGCAGCTCGACAGCCACAAGGAGAACGGGGGGCGTGCCGGCGGTTCCTACGGCCTGGGCAAGGCGACGCTGTGGGCGACGAGCCGACTAGGGCTGGTACTGATGAACAGCACGCTCTCGAGGCCGTACAAGGGACGGTCCGAACGGCGAGTCGTCGGAAGGTTGGACCTGCCATGGCGTGAGGTCGCCGGTGTGCCGTACGCAGGCCCGGCCTGGTTCGGCGAGCCGGATTCGGAGCCCGAGTACAGAGGGGTGTCACGATCCTGGTGGGCGGACGAGGAGACGACGGAGCGCCTGCACCTGCAACGCGAGAACACCGAGCCGGGCACGTCCTTTCTGATCGTCGGAGCCCATGACGCGGGGGACGACGCCGAGAAGGATTCGCTCAGCCTGGCGGACATGCACGCCAAGCTCATGAACGCGCTGGCGAAGAATTTCTGGGCATCCATGACGGCTGGCCGAGCCACACAGCCCATGCTGCACGCTTCGGTCACAGCGTTGCGTAACCACCAGGTGGTGGTCCCGGAGGAACGGGTCGACCCTCGTGAGCATCGTCCGTCCGAGACCCGTGCGCTCCAGGCGTACTTGGACGAGAACACGGTGGATGTGCTGACGTCGAGTGACCAAGTGGCTCTCGTCAAAGTGCCGCTCACTGTGCCGCCACTGCGTAGCGCGGGTGTCGCGTCAGGGAAGGGCACGCTGCATGAAGCCGTCCTGTTGGTGACTCCTGCCGATGGTGAAGACCGCGAATTCAACAAGGTCGTGTGCATGCGCGGCAGCCGCATGACAGTACAGACACGCCGGCCGCGGGAGATCCCACTCGGGACGGATCCATTCCAAGCGGTTCTCCTCGCCGGCTATGCCACCGGGCGCGAGGGGAAAGATGTCGAGCTCGCTGAGGCGTTCCTACGGGCTTCCGAACCTCCTGAGCATGATCGATGGGATCGGACCGATGAGCTGGCGGCTGTGTATGCCCGTGGGGCCCTGAGCAGGCTCAACGAGTTCCGCGTAGCGATGGACGACGCAGTCCGAAGCGTTGTCGGCCGCAAGGAGGCCCGGGGCGACAGGGGGCCGGCGGCTCTCAGGGAAAGGCTGAGACTGGGTGTTCGGACTGTCCGTCGGCGAAGCGAGAGCCCGCCCACTGTGCATCTGCTGGATGCCAGGGTGGATGCGGCTGGTGCGTGGCACGTCAAGGCAGAAGTACGGGTTCCGCAGCGTGACGATCCTTGGCTGGTGACTCCCGTCGCGAAGTTCGATGTGCGTTCCGGCGGGAGGCCTGTGCTGGCATGGGCGGAACTCTCCGCAGGAGAGAACTGCCGTATCGAGAATGGGGTGTTGATAATCAACCCTGGTGTGAGGGATGCCTTCTTCTCCGGTGTGACGGATGCGAGCAGCCACCCTGTCAAGGCTGCGCTGGCGCGGCTGGTCGTCGACCTTCAGACGCCCCGGGGTGTGGCATGAAGTCCTGGGTTCCGTACCCGACGCTGTTGGGCGATGTGCAGCTCGATGTCACGAGCGGCAGGATCGACGGCCACCTTCTTGACTACCGCAAGAGGTTTGCCAGGGAGCAACAGACGGTCGCACTGCATGGGACCGGACGGGCCGACTGGCGAGAGGCACGGTTCGACGTTCGGGTCGCGCTGCCGGAGAGTGAGATCGACAGTGACCAATGGACGAAGGTGACGTGTGTCGTCGTGCTTTCCGAGGGGGCGACCAACGCGCGAGCGGTGACCCAACTGGACCGTGGTCCGAAGGCGACATGGACCGGCAGCGTCGTCCTGCCGCGGGGCATGTACCGCAGTCGGGCCGTGCTGACAGCCAGTGTGGTTGCCACAGTGGACGGTATCGAAGGGCGCGTGATCGGTAGCACGGAGAAACCGTGGTACATCGACCTCACGGCGCGCGAGCCCGTTCGAGAACGTGAGTTGAACATCGTCGAGATCGACTTCCGTCGTGGTCCCGAGGACTGGCTCCGGCCGTTCAAGGGCGCGCCCTGGCTGGTGGATGCGACCGGGGACATGCCGACGGTGTGGCTCAACACAGGATTCGAGGGGCTCGTCGAGCTCCTGCACGGCTCGGGCAATCCGGTCGAGAAGGCCATGGGGGAGGTGGTAGCTGCGCAGATTGCCGAGGAAGCCTGGACGGCGATGTTCCACGCGGCCGTGACGGACCTCGACTTCGATGAGAACAGGACCCCACGACTTCCTTCGGGCTGGAGGGGGACGGTACTGACCTCGATGCTTCCGGACGTCGTGCCGTCGATGTCCTTGGAAGATGCCTTGTGCGAGGTCGACGTTCGGCGCAGCGACGGCCAGGGCTGGGCCGAGTTGCAGTCGACCATCCAATATGCGGCCTCGCGTCACAGCAAGGTGCCGAAGGGTTTGAAAGACGCCGTGCGTGCTCTGCACCGTGAAGGGAGCCGTCGATGAGCCGAGAAGAAGTAGCTGAACAAGGACATCTCGCTCTGCTTCCCCAACAAATCGTGAGTAGGTACCTCACTGATGGCGTGCGTAATGGAAGCGAGGTGCCGCCGACAGTGGCGCTGCGGCGGGCGAGTAGACCACTGGCCGATACGGGCGCCAGATGGGCCGTCGCCCCTGTCCGGCACCTTTTGAATGTAGCGAAGGAGCGCTTCGAGGACCGACCCACGCGAGCCGACGCATGGCTGGCGCCGCGCTTGCATGCCACGCTGAGAATGACACGGGCCGAGGCAGCGGAACCCGAGCTGTGGGCTTTCCTGGCGATGATCGTCGCCCCGGACTACGTGGTGTGGCGGCACAAGGGGTCAGCAGGCAAGGACGGCAGCGGCCCGACTGCCACGGCGGATCGCTTCTTCGGGCCTCATTACAAACAGGCCTTCGCCAGACTGTGGTGGGCGGCTGAGATGTTCCGTGACGGCGAGGACTACCGCCCGGTCGAAGTGGCTTGCGGCAACCAGGACATGGTGAACACCACTTTGCGGCTTTCGGTCATCGATCACCGGCCGACAGCACGTGCTCTGGTTCGTGTTCTCGAAAATCTCACGGCGGCCGGGGCATCGCGCCTCGGCGACAGAATGAACGCCATCTCGTCGGCGGTCAACGCGGCCGGCAGCACCTTGATGTACGAGGTGATTGCGCCGGATATCCGTTTGGACATGGAGGACGTCTTGGCGTGGATCGCAGCTGCGGACGATGGCATGTGGGTCGACGAGGAGTCGTTGCCTGATGGTCCGGACGACGGCGCCATTCCCCTCGGCTCGGTGGAGACATTGACGCGTTACTTCGAGGAGTTGGCGGCAGACGCGCCGCTCCGGGAACGCAAGCGCACGCAGGGGGAAGACCAGTAGGACGTCAGCCCCGGAGAGCCCGGTGGATGACACCGGCGATGGCCCGTGAAAGGCCGACAGGTACGGCGTTGCCGATCTGTCGGCCGATCTGCACCTTACTTCCGCACCACTTGAATTCGGGCGGGAACCCCTGGATGAGAGCGGCCTCGTAGTGGGTGATCGGCCGGTGAGCCTTCGGGTGCAGATAGCGTCCTTTCTCCGGCTTGTAGAACTCCGTGCGGATGGTGACGGACGGCCGATCCCAGTACATGCGGCCCATGACGTCGTGGGAACCAGTCTTGTGGGCGATCCAGTTGGGTGTCGAGAGCTCGTCGGGAATATCGTGCCTGTTGCCGCCGGCCGGGATGGACATGTAGCGCCGGACCGACAGCTCGACGGGGCGGCGCCCCACATGAAGGTCGGTGGTTCTGAAGACCCCGGGAAGGCTCTTGCCGAGTGGCGTGCACTGCCGAGCGGGAAGTGACGTGTTCAGGGCCCAGTAGGGAGTCTTGGCGAAGACCTCAGGGCCTACGCTCACCCACGGTTGCAGTGCGTCTGTATCGGCGAGGAGTGAATCCTCCGACACTGCGGCCTTGCTGTGGGTGCGCTGTGGATATCGGAGGTCGCCCAGCTCCTTGAGGTCGCGGCGAACCGCGATGACGATAGCTCGCCTCCGGGCCTGTGGCACTCCGTAGTCCGCCGAATTGAGGACCGAGAACTCCACGAGCCGGTAGTCGTGGAGGTCGCCATCGGGCTTCTCCGTCGCGGCGTGCAGGAGGGCAAATTCGGGAGACCTGAGGAACCGATCCACATTTTCGATGACGAAAATCTTCGGCTTGATGGTATTGACGATTCGCATGTACTCGCGCCACAGTTTGTTGCGCGGGTCGTCGACATCCCCCTTACCGAGGCCGGAAAAGCCTTGACAAGGAGGCCCGCCGAGAATGACTTCGGCCTGAATCCCGAGAGTCTCGGGAAACCACTCCTCGATGTCACCGGCGTGGATATGGTCGATGCCGCCTGCTTCTTCAGCAAAATTAAGTGCGTACGTCGATGCCGCCGCGATATCGTGCTCGACAGCGGCGACGGAGCGGAAAGCTGAACGGGTGGAACCCGGAGCGGTGAGGGAATGAAATCCTTGGGTGAAACCGCCGCAGCCAGCGAAGAGATCAACAATGCTGATGGGATCGGTGGAGCTGTCGGCGGTCATGCGATGAGTGTAGCCGGCGATGCGAGAGGTGCACGAACCCACCTTGGCAGCGGTGTTGGTCATGTGGTCACCCTGCCAGGGCCAGCGCGATCTGCCTGCCTACCGCTTCGGCCACCGGCGGTGGGGACGCGTGGCCGATCTGGCGATAGACCGAGGTCTTGCGCCCGTAGAAGAGCCACTCGTCGGGAAACGCCTGGAGCGCGGCTACCTGGCGCACATTGAGTTTTGGTACGAAGCCGATCGGGACATCGGGCCCGGGGACGCTGTCGTCGATGCTGGCTCCGTTCACCCCCAGCCGGGCCCATGCTCTTTTCTGGCCGGTCGGGCCCAGATCCGCGCCTCCCCGTTTGTCCGAGCCTCCGATCAGCATCGGTGCGGGCTTGTCGGCGGCAGCAGCCCAGGCCTCCGCTCCGGGCCAGCCCCGGGAGGCCATGGAGGCGCTGAGTGTTTCACCCACGGTCGGTGGGGTCACACCGACCGGCTCGGGCCAGCGGAACGTCGAGTGATGGGGCTCACGGAGCGCCACGAGGAACCCCTGCCTGCGGTGCTGCGGGACTCCGAAGTCGGCTGCGTCGAGCGCCTGCCACGAGCAGCGGTAGCCCTGCTCGTCCAAGCACTCCTCGATCCACCGGCGCTCCGGGGCATACTTCGCGGATTCGACCAGTTCGGGAACATTCTCCAACAGCACTGCACGGGGCTGCACGGAATGGGCCATCCACACCCCGGCTTGCAACAGCTTCCACTCGACATCGGAGTCCGGTCGCTGCGCCGTCGCGGCGGATTTCACACGCGGAAGTCCACCGCTGAGCAGATCCACGTCGTAGACCTGCCGGTACTCGTCGGGATCGAATTCCACCGCATCGGCCTGCAGCACGTCCCAGCTCGGTCGATTCAGTCGAAGCGTCCGGCAACAGTGCTCGTTGGTATCGATGAGCAGAACCGGGTCGAAGCCCGCGCGCTCCAGCCCCAGGGCCTGGCCTCCTGCGCCGGCGCAGATCTCGAAGGAGGTGAAGCGGCTGGCGGGCATTCTGTTCTCACTTTCGTCGCTCAGCGGATCGGCCTTGAGGCGGATCGGCGGTGTCTCTACCGGGCTCGGTTCTGGAACTCGATGATCGGTTCGTCCGAGGAGTTGATAGTGGTGAACCGGACCACCTTTCCATCTGTTCCCACTGCCGAGGCCGGGGCGACGAACGAGAAGGCCATCACGAGCCTCCGGGGGTCGAGGCGGCCGGTCTCCGTGAGCGCTGCTCGGTGTTCGGACTCCACCACCGGGTACACGGAGACCACTCCGCGGCGTTCACCGACGAACTGCTCCGTGGCTCGATCACCGCTGGAGGAAAATACTCCGGCGATGCGATGGGCCACCGGGCGGTGCTTCGGCTCGCTGATGGCGCCGAAGAGCGGTCCACGTCGCCGGTCACGGCCGAACCACGAGAAGGCGCGGTCCGAGACGAGAACCGCACGCTTCCCCCCCGAGGTGTGCTGAGGCGCCAGGACGAGCCAGTCGTCGACCTGACCAGCTTTGGTGATCGCTTTGAGGTACGCCAGGTGTGGGGCGAACTGGTGGTCATGGCTCCACTGCAACGACGACAGCAGTTCCAGGAGGTCATGCGCGGCTACGAGAGACGTGAGCGCGCTGAATCTGTGAAGCCGGCCATTCGCATGCTCACGATGGGTGAAGGTCGTCGGTTCCACCGACAGGTTCTCCAGGACCGGTGTCCACAGGCGGGCGTTGTGCGCGAGCGCCGCCGGTTGTGTCGGGTAGGCCGTGGGCTCCTGCCAGTCACCCGGAGAACGCACCTCGACCAGGCGGGCGTTGTACATCTTGTTCGGGCTCGTCGGCTTCAGCCAAGGAAGGCGTTGGGAGACCAGGGGTGGTACCTGGGCGGGGGTGACCTGGGGGCGGCCGTCGACCAGGAGCGAGTACTGGGCGAGTTGGGCCCTGAAGGACTCCTCGTCCTGGCAGATGGCCTCGAACCCCTCGTAGAGGTCGAGCTCCTTGCTGCCCGCCGTCTCGTTGCGGCCGATCCAGAGGCGGACCAAGTCGCGGTAGCCCTCGCGGAATCCGAACCAGCGGCCCATCTGCATCATGGTGGATGCGTTTCCCGCGCGGCGGCGGTAGTACGAGACGGTCAGACCCTCGACTGTGAAGCCGCGGGACAGTTTTTGCCCACCCAGCAGGATCTTCCAGATGGACCGGCGCTCGAAGTCGGCCTCGCCGCTCTCGATGTCCTTGTCGCCGTTGACGACGATGACGGGGTTGAGGTCGCCGCCGATACGGGCTGTCGCGGCGCCCACGTAGGGGGCGAGTCTCTCGAACGACTCCGGGACGGCGTAGCCGTCGGCACGTGCTCGTGACACCGGGAGCAGATCGGACTCGAAAAGCTCACGCAAGCGGCTGTGTCCCGTCGAGCTCGTGTAGCCCGAGTCGTCCCAGAGCCTGAGGATGCGGCCCTTGAGCTCACGGTGGTCGGCGGTGAGGCGGGACTCGTGCACCAGCATGGTGTGATGCCGGTAGGTCTCCGGTGGGACCCGAGGGTCCTCGGCCTCACGGAAGATCTTGACCGCAGCGGTGAGGACGAACATGTCCATGGCCCGCCGGAGGGAGAGGTCGTCGTCCTCCTCCTCGGTGGTGTCGATGGAGCGGACGTATGCCAACTCGTTCGAGTGGGCGACAGTGCGTTCGCCCTCGGGACTCTGCGGGTCGAGGTCGTGGAAGTCCTGAACGCCCATGTAGCCCTTCGGGCGGGTGAGGGAGATCAGGAAGTCCTTGGGAAAGATGTCCGTGGAGTCGCTGGGGTCGATGAACACATTGGCGAACGGCGTCGCTGTGTAGCCGACGTACTGGGCCCGGGGAAGCAAGCTGAGCAACTCGGAGAGCTTCTCGTTGATGGCGGTGCGTTCCGCGCTTCCGCCCCGACGGGGGTTGACTGTGTTGACCGACGCCTCGTCCGACTCGTCGTCGATGATCAGCGTGGGGATCTCCCCGAGCAGTCCACTGATCTTCTTGAGGTCCTTGACGAGCTTGGCCAGTACCGTCTTGTTCTTCTTGACCACCATCAGCCGGGCCGCGGCGTGGTCCAGATTGCGCGGGTCGTGCAGGGGGAGTGACTTCTCCCGCTTCTCGATCTGCAGAGCACGGATCCCCTGGGCGAGGGACTTGTAGTCGTTCTCCCTGGTGGTCAGGCGCTCGATGTCGAAGCCGCCCCGTTCGGAAGGCATTCCGGAATGGGAGATGAAGCGGCCGCGCAACCAGTCGCGGTCGTCGGCGTAGTCCGACTCGGTTTCTGCGGTCCCGCGGAGGATGTTCTCCCGGCCGACGAGTTCCATGTCCAGCCGTCGCTGGGTCTGGCCACGCAGCAGGTTGAGCGTGCCGCCCAGGACGATGACCAGTCGATAGCCTGCGTCGACTGCCTTCGCTATGACGCCTGTGAAGTTGGCGGTCTTCCCTGACTGGACATACCCGACGACGAGGCCCTTCGACTGGTACGCCTCGGCTGACGTCGGGTCGGCCAGTCGTTCCACCACACGCTCGGCTGCTTCGCCCAGGTCTGCAACGGTCCCGTCCGACCAGCCCTTCGTCTCGCGCAGGTAGCGCTCGTACGCGGGCCAGTACCAGTCGACGCCCCGTGGAGCCCCGATTCCCCGCCATGGCACGTACTCCTGGCTGATGACGACCGGCCCCGCGTGTTTGTCGACCGGGATCTCGGCCTCGAGCAGCTTGCGGGTCGTGGGCTCCAGACCAAGGAGGTCGAAGACCCTGGCACGGCGTTCGTCGGTCCGGGCTTCGGTGCCCGCGCACCAAGCGTCCGTGCCGGCGTCGGCCGCGTAGTCCCAGTCGGTGAGGTGCTTGCGCCAGAGCCGCAGCAGGGCGCCCGCTTCCTCGCTGTTGCTGGTGATCACATCCCGGAAGGCGGCCTCGGACACGTCCGTGGGCCCCTGTGGGGCGTAGAAGGCGACACTTCCGGAAAGGGACATCGGCCGAGCGGCACTCATCGCGGCCAGGGCGGGCCGGTGCAGGTCCAGGAGTGCCTGGGCGTCGGTGTTCTCGGGGGGCGTCATCTGCTCATTCCTGGAAGAGGCTGCGGGACGGAGGGTGCCAGTCATCGGACTATGCGAGATCGAAAACCTCTCGCAGGGCCACCGGGGGGTCGGGCGAGGCCGGGAGACCTGTGAGGTCGATCCGGTAATCGATGTCCTTGATCCGAGCGGCGACCTCGCGAGAGAGTCCGTCCAGAACCGACCGGTCCATGGCAGGAAACCCCTCGTCGACCGCCAGGACGAGCGGAGCGTTACGCAACCGCCATCGCTCGTCGTCGTGGCCGCGCGGCAGTGCAAGTCGGCTCAGCAGTGTTTCGAGGTGGTCGAAGGCGGCCGGTGCCTCGTCGGCGACAGCGTTCCGTACGGACCGGACGCACTCGGTGAGCGTCCTTCCGTTCGGGCCTGCGCGGGTCGCCTGTATGGAGACGAACCACAAGGGGCGACCAGGGGTCGAGGTGAGTTGACCGAACCCGTGGACGGTGTGCCGACGTTCCTCGGAGGCGGTGGTCTTCACTTCCACGTCGTACCCCTCGGCACTGAAGTCGTGTTCTTCGCCGATCGGGCCCTTCCACGCCTCGATCGCCCTGTCCCATCCGTGGGCCTTGGCCAGGTTGCCCAGAACCGCCAGCTCACCCATCAGACCGATCCGCTTCTCCGTGGTGAGTTCCCGGGGGCGTTCGAGCAGCGCGCGCCACGCACGTACAGTTTCGCCGAACGCCTGCTCGGGTGTCCGGCCTTCGACCGTCACCCGGTCGGCGACGGCACACAGCAGGTCGTGGAAGTCACGGAGCAACGCCCTCTGTGTCGTACGCAACCGGGCCATTCGGAGCCCTTGGTAGGCGATCTCCTCCACTCGTATGAGCGGGTGAGGGGATCTGGGCAATCGCTGTCTCGGCCCCAGCTGGAGGTGGAGGGCTATGTCGTGGTCGTCGGACACCACGTAATCCACGCGGGGTGACCTGGGGTCGGCCAGGGGGAACGAGACGCCTTGGCCGGCGGCCAGATACTCCTCGATCTCGGACCAGGCCGCCTTGTCGTCAGCTGTCATGGTCGGTCACCCGGTCGAGCTCGCTTCGGGCAGCGGACACGAGGATCGCCTGCCAGAGCTGGAGATTGTCCTTTTCCCTGGAGCCGCTGTACTCCTTCTCGAAGAGGGGATGCAGTATCAGGTACATCAGGGATTTGAGTACGGGGGCGTCGTTGAAGCTGCCGTCGCGTCCACCGAGGATGGCCCGTCGGTAGTGCTGGTTGAGAACGACGACGCGGTCCTCACGGTCGAGCTCGAAGAAGAGATCGTTGTCCAGCTTCCGCCACACGATGGAGATTGGGTCCTCACCGGGCACCAGCGGCAACTCCTCCTCGATGGTGGATCTCACCTCGGGAGCTATCCCCCGCCCAGGTCCGATCACCGGCTTGCGTACCGTGCCGGACCGCTTGCGCGCCTCCCGGTAGACAGAGTCCGCGGCCGCGAGATATTCGGTGAACAAGCGCCCCGTCGGGTCGGTGGCTTTCTCCAGCGCGGTGATGAACTCCGGGGAGGTGTCGACGCCCGCCTTCTTCACCGTGAGTCGGAAGACATCGTTCTGTGCCGGTGGCAGGTCCATCGCGACCCGGGCCAATGAGAGGTGCTGCTCGGGCTGTCGGAGGTTGTTCCAGCCGCCGGCCTGCACCAGGCGGTCATTGCGGTAGAAGTAGAAACCCTGCCGATCGAGTACGGTGCCGACGGCCCGGTATTCGTCGAGATTGGATCTGGGCGGCCATATATGGGCATCGAGTGCGAGCTCCGGTCCGAGCCCTGGCACGCTCGTAGTGAAGCGGCGCGGATAGTCCGCACTTCCGGTCACCGGATAGCCGAACGGGTCGAGCGGTTCGACACCGAAGTCCAGATAGACCGTGCGCGTACGGACGTCCTCGACGGCGATCGTGATGTTGAAGTCGTCACGGGCAAGGAAACGGTGCAGGTACAGGCCGAGATGGAGACCCAGCTTGTTGATGGTCCGCTGTAGATAGCGGTCCGTCTGACCGCTTCCGCCGTGCTTGGGGAAGTCCTTGACGCTGTCCCATCGGACGACTGTGCCTTGCCACTGGATCGGTCGGTTGTTGTCGTAGCGGTCTATCAGGCTCTGCGCGTAGGCGGGATCGACGATGTCGCATTGGAAGCCCGACCGGGCGTGCTCCATCAACCAGCGTCGCCCCACCGTTCGTGTCCGTTTGGTGGTGCTGACGACGGTGACGGCGTCGGCGTGCGAGAGCGAGGCGGACTTCAGACCTGTTCCGAACATGCCGAGGGCGCCAGCTGCGTAGTCCCGGCGGCCGCCGACGGTCATCGCGACGTCGAGTGCGTCCTCGTCCATCCCGTGGCCGTCGTCAACCACCAGAAGGGAGACCAACCGATCGCTGTCCCGGAGGAAGTGGATGACAACATCCTTCGCGCCGGCGTCTATCGAGTTGTCGACAAGGTCTGCGATGGCGACCTCGAATCCGTACCCCTGGCTGCTCAACGCCTCGACGTAACGGGGGTCGGGCGGTAGCTGCTTGCTCCCCGTGGTGGGGACGTCGAACTTCCAGTCGGTCATGTTCAGCCTTGTGGTCCAGGTCGCCGAGGCGGGTTCACCCGCTGTTACGAGACTTGCACGATCAATAGTGACCGTAGTGCACAGATCCGACTCCGAGACGAAAATCGTGCGATCAGGATCGATCCCGATCCGGCATCGCCGGGGGGCGTCGGTCGACGGCTCGTGCCAAGGCGACGGCCGCAGCGATGTCGGAGGCCACGGCGACCGGGTCCTCGTGCTCCCAGAAGCGCATCACGGTCCACCCGGCGTCGAGCAGATGCTCCGTGGTCTCCCGGTCGCGGGACATGTTGCGATCAAGCTTCTGCCGCCACCAGTCGGCGTTGGCCTTGGGGCTGGTGGCGTGCTCCGGGCACCCGTGCCAGAAGCAGCCGTCGAGGAAGACGGCGATGCGGGGGCCGGGGAACGCGATGTCGATGGTCCTTCGCGGTATGCCGGGAACGGGGCGCTGGAGGCGGTAGCGGTGTCCCGAGTGGTGCAGCAGGCGGCGCACCGCCATTTCGGGATTGGTGTCCCGACGGGCCTGACGGCTCATGCGGGCGGAAACGACGGGCGAGGAGGGCGTCACGGGCACGCGTCCATTCTGCCGCGCCGTCGTGCTCCCGCGCGGTCCGCCTTGGCTGTCCGCCCAGCTCGGCCTCGAACGGATTTCCTGGCGTTGTCATACCCCGATGAGAGACTGGAACATCCGTTTCTGGTTCGAACTCAGGAGGGTTGATGAGCTCCAGCGGTAATCCGCTGACCTCGATCGAGATCTGCGCCGGGGCCGGCGGGCAGGCGCTCGGTCTGCACAACGCCGGGTTCCGGCACCTCGCCCTCCTGGAGATCGACAAGCATGCCTGCGAGACGCTTCGGCTCAATGTGCGCGAGCACCCTGACTGGGCTGGGTGTGAGGTCGTCGAGGGTGACGTGACCGAGGTTGATCCCTTTGCGCACCCACAGCTCGCGAAGTTCGGCCTTGTGCCGGGCGAGTTGGATCTCCTCGCCGGAGGGGTGCCCTGCCCGCCGTTC
The DNA here is from genome assembly GCF_055558795.1 of Streptomyces sp. NPDC025618. NCBI lineage: Bacteria > Bacillati > Actinomycetota > Actinomycetes > Kitasatosporales > Streptomycetaceae > Streptomyces > Streptomyces sp. NPDC025618. The sequence goes on from NZ_JBVHLW010000003.1 coordinate 340,213, forward strand.
TCCGTTGCCGGGAAGCAGCTCGGGGAGGACGACGAACGCGACCTCTTCCCGAGGGTGGTTGAGCTGGTGGCCGAGCTCCGGCCCAAGGCCGTGATGATCGAGAACGTCCGCGGGCTCCTTGACAGCAAGTTCAAGCCTTACCGTGACCGTATCGTGGCGGAACTCGAGGGCTATGGGTACGAGTTCTGCGGCTGGGAGCTGATGGAGGCGTGCTCCTACGGCGTTCCCCAGCTTCGTCCCCGAGCCATCCTCGTCATGATTCAGAAGGGATACCTGCTCGAAGCCCCTTTCCGGTGGCCTGTCGGCAGTGAGAAGGTCGTGACTGTCGCGGAGGCTCTCGAAGAGACCATGCGGGAACGGTTCGAGCCTCATGGGACCAAGGGCGAAGCCGCCTTCGAGAAGTGGCTGGCCAAGGCGACGGAGCGTGGGACCGAAGGTCCCACCATCGTCGGTGGCTCCAAGAAGCACGGCGGTGCCGACCTTGGGCCCAGCCGGGCAAAGAAGGCATGGGCTGCTCTAGGCGTCGACGGATGGGGTGTCGCCAACGACCCTGAGGCGCACGATCCGGATCGGGACCTTTTCAGGGAAAACGGCCCGATGCTCACCGTGGAACAAGCCGCGATCATCCAAGGGTTCCCGCGCCACTGGAAGTTCGCGGGCAGGAAGACCGCTCGCTACCGCCAGGTGGGCAACGCCTTCCCGCCGCCGGTCGCGGAGGCCGTGGGCAGGTCCATAGCGGAGGTTCTCCGCCCTGATGCCCAGGCCGTGTCGATGTCGGCCGCCGAGCCGATCGAGCCCATGCTGATCTCGTCCCCTCGGCGGATAGTTGGGCCCGCCCAGCCGACTTCGGACGGCTTCGAGGACCTCGAGGCCACGAGCGCCTGAGGGGCCGTACTCCCGTCATCCTCCCCGTCAACGCGGAGGCCCCCACCCCGGCCGTACCGCCCCCGCCACAACCCCCCGCGGCACCGCCGCCGACGCCTGGGCCAGGGCCGGCTGGGCCACGGCTCTCCGTTGCCACAAGTGGTGGAGGAGTTCCTGCTCGCGCGCCGGGAAGTCCGGGCCCGCCGTGCCGTTGTAGGCGCGCTGGCGGAGGAAGGCCAGGGATGTCGCGAAGGAGATGTATTCCGCGACCGTGCGGGCCGCCGTGGGGCCGGCGGTGCGGCGGGCGAGGTCTCGGGCTATGCCTCGGGCGCGCATGTTGGAGAGGGCCAGCGGCTCGGGCGGGGTGAGCCAGCCGGCGGCCTGGTAGGCGGGGAGGTGGGCGCGGATCGTACGGAGTTCGTTCTGGCGGGACCAGATCGTCAGCCAGGTCAGCACGCCGAAGACCGGCACCATGAAGAGGCTGTAGACGGCGAGGAAGCCGAGGGGCGACAGCGACGCCGAACCGTTCCAGCAGGCGTGCAGGACCATCGCGGTCAGCAGCGCGGCGGTCGGTACGAGGACGCGGGCCACACGGCGCCGCGGGCCGAAGGTCGCGGCTATGCCGAAGCCCAGGCCGGTCATCGAGGTGAAGAGCGGGTGCGCGAACGGCGACATCAGCACGCGGACGAAGAACGTCGCGGCCGTCGTCGACTGCAGCCCCGAGTAGCCGAAGCTCTGGTCGGAGGCGAAGGCGTTGCCGAGGTAGAGGATGTTCTCGGTGAAGGCGAAGCCGGTGGCCGTGATGCCGGCTATGACCACACCGTCGACGATGCCGTTGAAGTCGCGGCGGCGGAAGAGGAACAGCAGCAGCACGGCGGCCGCCTTGGCGCTCTCCTCGACCACCGGGGCGACGAACGTGGCACCCCACTTGTCGGCGTCGGCCCGCTGCGCGACATCGACGGTGGTCAGCAGCCACTTCGTGGCGTAACCGTTGGCCATGATGGCCACGAGGGTGGCCGCGCAGGCGCCCCAGGCGAAGGCGAAGACGAGGTTCCGCCAGGGCTTCGGCTCGACCCGGTCCATCCATCGGAACGCCGCGACGAGCAGCGGTACGGGCAGCACCGCCAGGCCCAGGCCCACCAGGAAGCCCTCGGTGCCGGTCTGTTCGCGGACGAGCGCGAGGATGACCAGGCCGCTGAGGGCCAGCAGCAGGATCAGCCCGCCCGCGCGCACCGCCTTGTTGTCCCACAGGGCGCGGCGCGGCCTGTAGCGCCAGCCCTCCGGCGACGGCATCGCGGTGAAGCTCGGCTGTTGGCCGTGGGCGGGCGCGGGCCCGGCTGTCGGCGGCTGGTGGGACGGGGACTCATGCACTCGATGACCCTAACGAAGGGCCGGAGTGGGTAACCCGCGGTTCCGGCGACGGCTTCGGCCCGGCGGCCATGACACGCGTCACCGCCGGGACTTCCGCCGGGGGATCAGACCGCGCGCCGCCGGAACATCAGGTCGTGCACCACGTGCCCCTTGTCCAGCCCCTGGCCCTCGAACCGCGTCAGCGGACGGAAGTCCGGGCGGGGTGCGTAGCCGCCGTCGGGCTGGGTGTTCTCGAAGTCCGGGGCGGCCGAGAGCACCTCGAGCATCTGCTCCGCGTACGGCTCCCAGTCCGTCGCGCAGTGCAGCACGGCGCCGGGCGCGAGCCGGGTGGCGGCCAGCGCCAGGAACTCCGGCTGGATCAGCCGGCGCTTGTGGTGGCGCTTCTTGGGCCACGGGTCCGGGAAATAGACGCGCAGGCCCGCGAGGGAGTCGGGGGCGAGCATCTCGCGGAGCAGGATGATCGCGTCGCCATTGGCCACGCGGACGTTGGTCAGGCCGTTCCGCTCGGCGAGGGCGAGCAGATTGCCCTGGCCGGGGGTGTGCACGTCACAGGCCAGGATGCCGGTGCCGGGGTCGGCGGCCGCCATCTGCGCCGTGGCCTCGCCCATGCCGAAGCCGATCTCCAGGACGACGGGCAGCTTCGGATCGCCGAACAGCTCGCCCAGGTCGAGGCGGCTCAGACCGTCGATGTCCAGGCCCCACTTCGGCCACAGGCGGCGCAGGGCCTCGCCCTGGCCGGTGGTGACGCGGCTGCGGCGCGGCTGGAAGGAACGGATCCGGCGCTCGTGGTGCGAGCCGGCCGGGTCGGCGGCGGGTCCGGCCGGGAACTTCGGCTCGCGCGCGGCCGTCGGCCGCTCTGCGGTGGTGGCGGCCGGGGTCCCGGTGGGGGCTGGGGTGGGGTCGAGGTTCTCAGGCACAGTTCTTCCATAGTACGGGCGTGGCTCTGGGGTGGGCCCGGGCCACGGATCGGGGTCCTGGGAGCGGCTTGCTGCGCCTGCGGCGGGCTTTTTCCCCAGCTCCGCCCCTTCCCGGCCGCGTCTGATGTGCGGCTCCGCCGCGTGGGGGACTGCCGCCCCAGACCCCGAAACCTCGGATCCGTTGCCGCCTGCGGCGGGAGCGGCCTGCGGCCGCGTCCTCAAGCGCCACACGGGCTGAATCGCGCACCCCGAAACGAGCGCTCCCCCCTCACCCCAACCCCGCCAGCACCCTCCTCGCCACTTCCCTCCCGATCGGCAAGGACGCCGTCGCCGCCGGCGACGGCGCGTTCAGGACGTGGACCATGCCGGGTGACTCCGCGAAGAGGAAGTCGTCCACCAGCGTGCCGTCCCGCAGGACCGCCTGGGCCCGTACGCCCGCGGGGGCCGGTATCAGGTCGTCCGCGGTCACCTCGGGCAGCAGGCGGCGCACCGCTTCCGTGAAGGCGCGCTTGGAGAGGGAGCGGCGCACCTCGCCCGCGCCGTAGCGCCAGTGGCGGCGGGCCAGGTGCCAGGAGCCGGGATACGCGACGGTCGCGGCCAGCTCGCCGGGCCGTACGGTCGCGCGGCCGTATCCCTCGCGGGCGAGGGCGGGCACCGCGTTCGGCCCGATGTGGACGCCGCCGTCGATGCCCCGGGTGAGGTGGACGCCGAGGAAGGGGAACGCCGGGTCCGGCACCGGATAGACGAGGCCGCGCACCAGGTCCGCGCGGGCCGGGGCCAGCTCCCAGTACTCCCCGCGGAAGGGGATGATCCGCATGCCCGGGTCGTCGCCCGCCAGCCGGGCGACGGCGTCGCTGTGCAGCCCGGCGCAGTTGACCAGCGCGCGGGCGCGCAGCACCTCGCCCCGCGCCGTACGGACCGCGACCGCCGTGCCCCGCCGCCCGATGGCCTCGACCCGGGCGCCGTACCGCACGTGAGCCCCGGCGTCCTCCGCGAGACCGGCCAGGCGGCGGGTCACCGCGCCGTAGTCACAGACGCCCGTCGTGCCGACGTGGATCGCGCCGAGGCCCCGCACACGCGGTTCGTACTCCGCGATCTGGGCGGGGCCCAGCTCCCGCACCGGGATGCCGTTCTCCCGGCCGCGCTGGACCAGGGCGTGCAGCCGGGGCAGCTCCGCGCGCTCCGTGGCGACGATCAGCTTGCCGGTGACCTCGCACGGCAGGCCGTACTCCGCGCAGAACTTCACCATCTCCGCCGCGCCCCGCACCGCGAACCGCGCCTTGAGCGAGCCCGGGCGGTAATAGATCCCGCTGTGGATCACACCGCTGTTGTGCCCGGTCTGATGGAGCGCGGGCCCCGCCTCCTTCTCCAGCACCATGACGCGCGTGCCCGGTGCGGCGCGCGTGATCGCATACGCCGTCGACAGGCCCACGATCCCGCCCCCGACCACCAGCACATCGCAGTCGTACGCCTTCACCACGTCACCTCCCCGCGCCGACCGGACACCCGCGACCGAGCACCCGGCAACCCTCAGCGCCTCACCCACGCCCCCATCATGACCTGCGCCACTGACAACGGGTCGAAACCCGAGGTCAGCCAGGGGGCAGGGGCAAGATGATCACAGCCGGGGAAAACATGCCGAGTTGGGCGGAAAGATCGGAAGCCGGCGCGGAAGGGGATGTACCGCTTCCGTCGCCTCCGTCACGTCGATGTCAGCCGTCCCTCAGCCGTGCGCCACCAGCAGCGGCCGCGCCCGCTCCCGGAGCTCGACCACCCGCGGCTCGTCCCCGTACGGCTCCAGGCGGTGCAGCAGATCACGTACGTATTCCGTCGTACGCGCCGAGGAGATCCGCCCCGCGACCTCCACCGCGCGCGTCCCGGCCGCGCATGCCGCGTCCAGATTGCCCGACTCGAGCTCGGCGACCGCCGACACCACCAGCCGCAGGCCGTGCGACCGTACGAACTCCTCCGTCGGACGCGACAGCGCCTGCTCCGTGAAGCGCTGCACCTGGCGCGGCATCCGCAGGTCGCGGTAGCACTCGGCGGCGTCGGCGGCGAACCGCTCCTGGGTGTAGAAGTCCAGCCAGGAGGGGTCGGGGTCGCCCGTGCGCGCCCGCTCCAGCCACCCCTCGGCGGCCTTGAGCGCGGCGCCGCAGGCGGGGGCGTCGCCGGCCTTGGCCTGGGCCCGTGCCTCGACGAGGCGGAAGAAGCTCATCGTGCGGGCGGTGGCCAGGCCGCGGTTGCGCTCCAGCGCGGCCTGCGCGAGGTCCACGCCCTCGTCGGCGAAGCCGCGGTAGGTCGCCTGGAGGCTCATCGAGGCCAGCACATAGCCGCCCAGCGGCACGTCGGCGGCCGCGCGGGCCAGCCGCAGCGCCTGGATGTAGTAGCGCTGCGCGGCCTCCTGCTGGCCGGTGTCGAAGGCCATCCACCCGGCGAGCCGGGTCAGTTCGGCCGTGGCACCGAACAGCGACCGGCCGACCTCGTCGGTGTACGAACCGAGCAGCAGCGGGGCCGCGTCGACGCGCAGGCACTCGGGGACCATCGACGAACGCCAGTCGCCCCCGCCGTACTTGGAGTCCCATCGCCGGGCGTCGTCCGCCGCCTCCCGCAGCTTGGTCACATCGCTGTGGCCCACGCGCTGCACCGGACCGCCCTCGGAGCCGCCGTTCTCGGTCTCACGGGCCGCCTGGTGGGCCTCGCGGGCGACCGAGCCGTCGGCGGGGGTTATCAGCCATCGTGACGCGGGCGTGGCGTAGGCGCTGACGGAGAAGGATCCGGCCAGGCTCTGCCAGATGCCGCCGCCCCCGCGGCGACCGGCGAGATCCAGCCGGTAGAGCTCCGTCGCGGAGCGCACCGCCTGGCCGACATCGCGCGGAAAGGAGAGCCCCACCTCGGGCGCGGGGTCGGCGTCGGCGAGCCCGATCTCGTGCAGCGGCACCGGCCGGCCGAGCTTCCCGGCGATGGCAGCGGCGATCAGATGGGGGGCCGCGCCCTGCGGGACCATGCCTTTGGAGACCCAGCGGGCCACGGACGTCTTGTCGTAGCGAAGTGTCAATCCGCGCTGCGCACCGAGGTCGTTGACCCGTCGCGCGAGACCGGCGTTGCTGATTCCGGCCAGGACGAGGACAGTGCCGAGCTTCTCGTTCGGCCCGCGTGGCTCCCTGGACATGCGCACCCCTCGGCAACAGCGACGCCCGCCCCGGCATAGGCACGAGGCATTCGTAAACCCAGCGTAGTTCCCCGCATCCCGACCGTTAAGAGGTGCTGTCCCGGATGGCGGGATTCAGGTCCGTGCGCGCGTGCACCGAGGGGCACGTGCTCCGGTTGTGTGTGGCCGTGCGCCCGCCGTGCGCTCTGTCCACGCCATCCTGGGGCCGCTTCCATGGAAGGCGCGTGGGTTGGCCCGCTGCACTGGATCCAGTGGGCTGGGGGAGCCGCCGCCTCATTCCCCGCGGGCGGCGGAGCGGTCCGGGAGGCGGTCGAACGCCTCCCGGACATGCGTATGTCCACGGGGCGCGCCATGAACTCGGCCTGGGCGGACGGTACTTGCCGATCGAGGCATTGCGCGAATGCGCCCCGCCCCGCGGGCGCTCCGGAGATTGGCCGGTTCTCGCCGCCCGGAGCGCCGGGCCCCGACGCCGTCATCTCTCCGCAACGCGCCACGCGCCTACACGTCGGTTCCCTCCGCCCTCAGTCGTGACAGCATGGCCACTGCAATGGGCATGACGATCCAACACCTCGTGCTGCCGGAAGGCGAGTTGAGGACCGCGGGCGTGACCGGTGTGTCGCATCCTTCGTTGTCGTCGTCGGTCCGCTGCGCACGAAGACGGCACCCGTTGGTTGTCCACAGCCTGTGGAGGCGGCAATGCGCTGGTTGGTGGGGTGGAGCAGCACCGCCTCAGGGACCGGTCCACGCGCCGCGCCGGGCTACGACGACAGCGGCCCGGACCATCTCGACGCCCCCACCGTCCACCCGGTCGGCGCCCAGCTGCTGTGGGGCGATCCCGCGCCCCTGTGGGCCGTCGGCGACTGGCGGCCGGACGAGATCCACGTCGTCCAGGCCGACGCGGTCACCCGGCTCGCCGTGTTCGGCCGCTGTGGTGCCACCGACGGCGAGCTGAGGACCGGGCTGATCGCTGCCCGCGGCGGCGCGCTGCGCCACCTGACGGCATGGCCCGGCAGCTACACGGCCGTCGCCCAGGTGGGGCGGCGCATTACCGTCGCGGGCGACCTCGCCGGCGCCCGGCCCGTCTTCCACACCTCCTGGGCCGGGGGCACCGCCTACGCCACCGCCGCGCTGCCCCTCGCCGACCTCATCGAGGCCCAGCTCGACGTCGGCCACCTCGCCGCCCTGCTCGCCTGCCCCGACTCCCCGGAGGCCATCGGCGACGGCACGCCCTATATGGGCGTACGGCGCGTGCCGCCCGGACACGCGCTGGTGCTGCGCGACGGCGCCCGCGAGGTCACCGGCTACGAACCGACCGCCTCGCTCGCCGTCGCCGCGCCCCAACTCGCTGCGGAGGAAGCCATCGAGGGCGTGCGGGACGCGCTCGTGGACGCCGTGCGCGCCCGGCTCGCGGCACCCTGCCACGCGCCGGAGGGCGGCTACGGCCACCCCGACCCCGGACCCGTGCCCGGCATGGGGCCCGCGCAGCGCCGCGCCGCACGCGGCGGCCCGGCACCCGGCATCGGCGCCGACCTCTCCGGAGGCAGCGCCTCCGCCACCCTCGCACTGCTCGCCGCAGGCCTCCCGGGAGTCGCCGGCATGCACTCCGGCAACGGCGCGGGCGAACGTCTCCTCGCCGTCACCTTCAACGACCTCGCCGCGGGCGGCAGCCGGGCCCACGAGGCCGAACTCGACCGCGCCCGCGCCATCGCCGCCGACCCCCGGCTGCGCCACGTCGTCGTCGCCGCGGGCGAGGAGGCCCTCCCGTACGCCGACCTGGGCGGCGGCCCGCTCACCGACGAGCCCGGGCCCTCCCTCGTCACCGCCGGACGGCACCGCCGGTGGCTGTCCGCGGGCAGCGCCGACCACCTCGTCGGGTACGGCGCACGCCAGGTCCTGGACGCCCATCCGGCGCGGCTCGCCGACCTGTTGATGGACCGACGGCGCCGCCACCTGATGCGGCCCGTCTCCGCCCTCGCGCGCGCCGACGGGCCGGCCACGCAGTCCCTGTTCGTCCCCTTCACCGTCTACCGCGCCGCGCGACGGCTGGCCCGTACGTCCTACCGGGAGGGCCTGGAGGCGGCGGCGGGGCAGCTCCTGGCGCTCGACTTCCCGGCTCTGAACGACCCCGTGGACGCGCCGCCGCCCGGCCCCGGCGGTGCCGTCGACGCCTCGCTCGCCGCCCTCACCTGGTGCAGACCCGGGCCCGCCGCGCGCTGGCTCACGGGCGAGGCGCTCGCCGAAGTATCGGTTCGCCTCCAGGCCGCCGCGGTCCGCCCCAGAGGGCTCCTCCAGCGCCCCGGCGAACGGCGCGCGGCCGCGGCACTCGCCCGCCACGCCGCCGACCACCGCATCTTCGAGCAGGCCGCCGAGGTCCGCAGCCAGCGCCTGCACGCCCCTTTCCTCGACAACCAGGTCGTACGCGCCTGCCGGGCCCTCCCCGAGGCGCTCCGGGTGCAGCCGGGGGCGCGCGCGTCCGTGCTGCGCGCCGTCCTGGCGGGCTCCGGAGTCCGTGAACTCCCCGCGGGCTGGGGCGCCACCTCGCACGCCTCGCACGCGGCGGCCGTACGCGCCGGCCTCCGCGCGTCCGTGGGCCAGCTGCTGGACCTCTTCGACGCGCCCCTCCTGGCGGACGCCGGTCTCGTCGAGGCCAGGGTCGTACGGGCCGCCCTGCACGCGGCGGCGGACGGCCGGGCCCTGCCGCTCGACGGCCTCGCGGAACTCGTCTCCACCGAGGTCTGGCTGCGCCGCCTGCTGGCCCGCCGCGGCACCTGCTGGACGGGCGCCGCGGCGCCTCGCCAGCGCGCGGTGGCAGGGGGTGTGACACCGAGGGGGAGCCTGTGAGTGACGGGCTTTTCCCCACCGGCTACGGGCAACTGATCCGCGCCCGCGCCCAGTCCGCCACAGTCACCGAATCCATGACGCTCACCGGCGAGACCACCAGCCGGACCGTGCGGTAACCGGACAACGGCACACGCACCGGCACCGCCGCCTCGCCCGCCCGCACCACACCCGACTCCCACAGCCGCGTGCCGTCGCCGTAGACGGAGAACCGCGCCGCCCCGAGGCCGAACGTCAGGTCGTCGACCCCCACCAGCGCGTCGTACGACGTGCACGACCGGTTCAGATCGACGGTCACGGACGACGACGCGCGCATGCTCACCCCGTCGCCGTATCCCACCCCGCCGATCTCCATCCCGTACCGCCGCCACAGCCAGCCGCTCCCGGACAGCCGCACCTCCGGCTCCGTGCCGTCGCCCACTCCGCCGTACTCCAGCTGGTTGAGCGGAAAGACCCTGACGGGCGGCTCCGGCGTCGGCGTCGGCGACGGATCGGGGGAGGGGGACTCCGGCGCGGAAGGCGTCGGGCTGGGCGCGGGCGGCGGGGGAGTCACCGGCTGCGGTGTCGGCGGCGGGGTCGTGTGCCGCACAGAAGGCACAGAATCCACGGGCGCCACAGAGGCCGTGGACGCCGGAGCGGAGGGCGGCGGCTTCCGTACGGGCTCCGGCTCCGGCGCGGCCGGCGGAACGGTGGCCACCGGCCCCGCCGGAGCCTTGGCCCGTGGTGCGTGGTGATGCGCGGGAGAACTGCCCATCAGTGCGTACGCGGTGACGGCACCGGCCACGATCACCGCGCCCGCCGCGACCCCGGCCTTCGCCGGAGCCCCCAGCCCCTCACCGGCCGCGGCGCTTCCGGCGCCTCCGCCCGCGCCTCCGCCCCCGCCGGAGCCCGCCGTGGCAGCCGCCCCCGCGCCCGCCGCCGTACCGGCACCGGCAGTCCCGGCGGCCAGGCCCACGGCCACCTTGACGGAGAACCCGGCGGCGGACCACCCGATCACCGCCACCGGCAGCAGCGCCCGCAGCCGGGCGTTGACATCGGCGACCTCCAGCGCCGCCGTACGGCAACGGGCACAGTCCTCCAGATGCTTGCGCAGCCCCCGCTCGGCCCGCATCCGCAACCCGCCCCGGGCGTACGCGCCGAGCCGGTCCGCATAGCGCGCGCACGCCCCGCCGGACGTCAGCGACGTACTCACGTGCGCCTGCAGATACGCCTGCTTCAGCCCTTCGCGTGCCCGGTGCGCGAGCACCGCCGTGGCGTTGGCCGTCAGCCCGAGCAGCGGCGCGACCTCGCTGGGCGACTCCTCCTCGACCGTGGTGTGCCACAGCACCGTCTGCCAGCGCTCCGGCAGGCTGCGGAACGCCTGCACGGCCAGTGACTGCTCCGCTTCCCGCATCGCCAGCACGTCCGCGCCCAGATCGAGCGTGTCGTCGTCCGCCGCCAGGGACCCGCGCGCCGCCGACGCGGCGAAGACCGCGAAATCCTCGATCAGCTGCTCCCGGCGCGTGGTCTTCGCCCACGCCGCCGCGACCCGCCGAACCGTCGTCAGCAGATAGGCGCGCACCGCCGAATTGGGCCCCGCGCCGCCTCGCACCGCCTGGAGGGTGCTCGCGAAGACCTCATTGGTGAGGTCCTCGGCGGTGTGGTCGTCCCGGCAACAGCTACGGGCGTACCGCCGCACCGCGGCCGCGTGCCGGCGGTACAGCTCCTCGTACGCCGCGCTCTCACCGGACCGCATCCGGGCGACCAGCTCGATGTCGGACGGCGGCACGTCGACGGCCGGTTCCTCGACGACGGTCCGCTCATCGGCAAGGGCGTCCGGGACGCCCGCGCCGGATGCGTCGGAACCCCGTAGGCCGGAGGGCTCTGCGTCGGCCGGCGGCGTGCCGGACGATCGCGCACGCGAGGACCGCGACCCGGACCGCCGCGCGTGCGAGGGCCGCGCCCGCCCTGCCCGTGCTTCGGGCCCCGACGCCTGCGCCGAGTCGGCGAGGATGCCCTGACCGCCCTCCCGCTGCTGCGGCACGCTCGGGCTGTCAGGGGAGCCACGACCGGACATCCGGCGAGAGAGCGGCGAGCCCGCCTCCTCACTCCCGCGTGGTTCATCCCAGCCGTCAACGCCCATAGCGGCGGCTCCTGTACACGCCAGCGCACCCGAACACCGTAGAAGCGTGGCACAGTGTCGGCCGTCACCACCGCGACAGAGGCATCAACCACTCATCCGGGGCGCCCTGGAACACCTGGAGCAGTGACAGCCACCCGAACGGGGAAGGATTTTCCGAACGCGCCCAATGCGTATTGGGCGCGCCCGTCACGAAAACACTCGCCCGCGGGCTCGCGCTGACTGCTCTGCGCGCTGACTACGCGGTCATCCCTCCGACGGCCGGGACCGGAGCCCCTCCAGGAGGATGTCCAGGAGCCGCGAGGAGGCGGCCGCCTGCTGCACCGCGTCCGGCAGCGAGGGCGCTGCCGTCGCTATCACCAGCAGCACATCGGCCACCGTCACATCGGCGCGCAGCTGACCCGCGGCCCGCGCCCGGTCCACCAGCCGCCCGACGACCTCCAGCAGCGCCGCCGCGCCCGAGTCCTCGCGCTCGGTGACCGGCGCAGGCCGCTGCTCGACCAGCCGCAGTTCATGCAGCTGGCCCCCGGTGGCCCCCGGCTGCCGCTGCTGCGGCACGCGGGCCTCGATCTGCTCCTCGCCGTCCACGTCGACGCCGACGCGCAGCACCTGAGGCGGCAGCAGCCGCCCCGCGCCCGAGGCCACCGACGTGCGCAGGAACCGGGAGAGGGCCGACCACGGCTCGTCCTCCTGGCCCAGCGCGGTCCGCGCCTGCTCGGTCAGCCGGGCCGTCTCCTCCTCGGCTATGCGCCGTACCAGTACGTCCTTGCTCGGGAAGCGGCGGTACACCGTCCCGACACCGACCCGGGCCCGGCGCGCCACGTCCTCCATCGGCGCCCCGTACCCCAGCTCGCCGAAGACCTCGCGAGCCGCCCGCAGGACATGTTCGAGGTTGCGCTGCGCGTCCACGCGCAGCGGAGTGCTCCGGCCGCCGTTGGCGTCAGCGGACGCGACAGCGGTCGACCAATGAGAGCCCTGAATGTGCATATGTGATCCCCCGGTTATGACGTCTCCCCCCGGAGACTCCCCGCCCTGACTGTCGGAGCACGTCTCTGACACCCCGACGAAGTACGAACATAGTTGAGCCCAGGTCAAGAAAGAAGGGGTAGTTCCGCACAGGCCGCCCCCGATTGGAGTACGAGCCTCACCCGCCCCGTTTCCGCACCACCCCACAACCCCACGACACTCGGCCTGACCTGCTCCTTTGTTCCTCGAACGCAGGCTCCGGCCATGGAGGGATCAGCTCCGCGGCCGGTCGTACATTTCATGGGGCCCTGTGGACAAACGCTCTTCGGCGATGCGTCATGGGAAGAAGCTGTGCCCGGCCGGGACGACCCGGCACCCCGGCCGCGGACCCCTTCGGGCCGGGCGACATCGCGAGGAGGGGCCCTGGTGAAGGAACCGGCGCGCATTCTGGTCGTCGGCGGTGGCTACGTCGGGATGTACACAGCTCTCCGGCTCCAGCGAAAGCTCAAGCGGGACGAGGCACACGTGACCGTGGTCGACCCCGAGCCGTACATGACCTACCAGCCGTTCCTCCCCGAGGCCGCGGCCGGCTCCATCTCGCCCCGCCACGTCGTCGTCCCGCTGCGCCGCGTCCTGCCCGAGTGCCAGGTCGTCATCGGCGAGGTCGCGTCCATCGACCACGGCAAGCGGACCGCGACCATCGACACCCTCGCCACCCGCCAGGACGCCACCGGCGCCGTCGAGATGCACTACGACGAGCTGATCCTCGCGCCCGGCTCCATCTCCCGCACCCTCCCGGTCCCGGGCCTCGCGGAGCACGGCATCGGCTTCAAGACGGTCGAGGAGGCCATCGGCCTGCGCAACCACGTGCTCGAACAGATGGACATCGCCTCCTCCACCCGCGACCCCGATGTCCGCGACGCCGCCCTCACCTTCGTCTTCGTCGGCGGCGGCTACGCGGGCGTCGAAGCGCTCGCCGAGCTGGAGGACATGGCCCGTTACGCCGCCCGCTACTACCACAATCTGCGGCCCGACGACCTGAAGTTCATCCTCGTCGAGGCGTCCGGCCGCATCCTCCCCGAGGTCGGCGAGGAGATGGGCCGCTACGCGCTCCGCGAGCTGCGCGGCCGCAACATCGACGTACGGCTCGACACCCGGCTGGACTCCTGCGTGGACCGGATCGCCGTCCTCAGCGACGGCTCCCGCTTCCCCACCCGGACGCTCGTCTGGACCGCGGGCGTCAAACCGCACCCCGTCCTCGCCGCCACCGACCTCCCGCTCGACGAACGCGGCCGCCTCAAGTGCACCGCCGCCCTCACCGTGGCGGGCGTCGAACACGCGTGGGCCGCCGGTGACGCGGCGGCCGTCCCCGATGTCACGGCGGAGGAGCCGGGCAAGGAGTGCGCTCCCAACGCCCAGCACGCCGTCCGCCAGGCCAAGGTGCTCGCCGGGAACGTCATCGCCTCACTGCGCGACCAGCCGCTGAAGGACTACGCCCACAAGTACGTCGGCTCCGTCGCCTCGCTCGGCCTGCACAAGGGCGTCGCACAGGTGTACGGCCAGAAGCTCAAGGGCTACCCCGCGTGGTTCATGCACCGCGCCTATCACCTCAGCAGGATCCCGACCTTCAACAGGAAGGCGCGCGTCCTCGCCGAATGGACCCTTACGGGTCTGTTCAAACGTGAGATCGTCTCGCTCGGCTCGCTGGAGAACCCGCGTGCCGAGTTCGAACTCGCCGCGGACACCGGCCGCCATCCGGAAGCGAGTTGAGGCGTTTCCCTACGCCTCGGCGGAGCCGGGAACTCCCCGACAGGTGGCCGACGTCTGACGAATGTCAGTCCCGTCGGCCACACTGGTCGTGTGACCATGGGTGGGCTCGTATCTGCGAAGAGTAACGACGGCGAGGATTCGGACGTTTGCACCATTCCCCCGGGGACAGGCCCCCGTACCGCCAACCGCGGCCCCGCGCCGGGCGCGCGGCTCAGCCACGACACGTCGCCGAGCTGGACCGGAACGACTCCGCGAGGTAACCGTCCGTGAACTTCACCCGCTGGAGCGCCCGACTCCCAGGAACGCAGCGCCGAGCCGCCGCCCGCGCCGAACGCATGGAGCGCGCCGACCGGACCGCCGCACCCCAGCCCGTGCCCGCGGCCGCCGGCTCGGTGCCCGCCGCCCGCGCCGAGACCGCGCCGGCGGCCCCGCCCGGCCCCGACGACCCCGTCCCCAGCCTCGCCGGTCTCTCCGTCCACGACATCCTCGGCCAGGTCCCGGCCCTCGCCGTCGTCGTCTACGGCCCCGACCACCGCCTCGCCTATGTCAACGACGCCTATGCCACCCTCTTCGGCCCCCGCACCCCCGGCACGCCCGCCCGCGAGGCCCTCCCCGAGCTGACCGAGCTCGGCCTGCTCCCCCTGATGGACCAGGTCCTGCGCAGCGGCCGGCCCCGTACGGTCAAGTCCCGCCGCGTCAAAGCCGAAGCGCGTACGCCCGCCGCCGCCGACACGCCGACGGCCACGGAGTCCGACACCCGCCACGGGTACTACACCTTCACCTGCTCCCCGATCGAGGTCGGCCCCCACGACGCCACCCAGCCCGGGGTGCTCGTCTTCGCCGCCGATGTCACCGACCAGGTCGAGGCGGCCGAGCGGCTGCGCGCGAGCGAGCGCCGCCAGCGCGAGGCCGCGGTGACCCTCCAGCGCAGCCTCCTCCCGCAGGAGCTCGAGCAGCCCGACGACCTGCGCGTCGCCGCGACCTATCAGCCCGGCGGCAAGGACACCGCCGTCGGCGGCGACTGGTACGACGTCATCACCCTCGGCGCCGGCCGCACGGCGCTCGTCATCGGCGACGTCATGGGTCGCGGCGTGCGCGCGGCGGCCGTCATGGGCCAGCTCCGCACCGCCGTCCGGGCCTACGCCCGCCTCGACCTGCCCCCGCACGAGGTACTCCAGCTGCTCGACGGCCTCGCCACGGAGATCGACGCGACCCAGATCGCCACCTGCGTCTACGCCGTCCACGACCCCAACGAGGGCCGTCTCGTCTATGCCTCGGCGGGCCACCTCCCCATCCTCGTGCGCGACCCCGACGGCACGGTCCGCCGCGCGGCCGAGCCCACCGGCCCTCCGCTCGGCACCGGCGGCTGGGTGCACACCTCCGGCACGGTGCCCCTCGGCCCCGGCGCCAGCGCCGTCCTCTATACGGACGGCCTCGTCGAGCGGCGCAACGAGGACATCTACGAAGGCGTCGAGGCCCTGGAGCGCGCCTTCGCCGGAGCCACCGGCTCACCCCAGGTCATGTGCGACCGGCTGATGCGTGCCCTCGGCGTGACCGACGAGCACGACGACGACGTCGCCATGCTCGTCCTCCAGCACCCCGCACGCACCGGCCATGACGCCGAGCTGTTCCACAACGCCGCCCTCGAACTGCTCGGCGGCATCGAAGCGGCACCACGCGCGCGTGCCTTCGCCTCCGGCGTCCTGGTCAGCTGGCGCTTCCCGACCGAGCTGCGCGACCTGGGCGTCCTGGCCGCCAGCGAGCTCGTCGCCAATTCACTGCAGCACGGCACACCACCCATGCGGCTCCGCCTGCGCCGCACCGACCGGCGGCTGATCATCGAGGTCACCGACGGGGACGACCACCTGCCGCGGCGCCGTCGCGCGGAGCCGGCCGACGAGGCGGGCCGCGGCATCTCGATCATCGCGACCATCGCCTCGTCCTGGGGCTCGCGGCGCACGCCGGGCGGCGGCAAGGCCGTCTGGTGCGAATTCGCCCTCCCCGCGGGGCACACATGACAAGAGCGCCTGTGGCCCGGAAACGCTTCCGGGCCACAGGCGCTCTTCCCTATATATGCGCAGCGAATTTATGCACCTCGGCTGATTGCTCGGTGGCGTCCTTACACCGAGACGGGCGTCCGCTCGGTCTCCCCGACGACCACTGCCGCATCCACCACCTCGGTACGCGGAACGGACATCCGCGGAGGGATCTCCTGCGCGGGGGTCAGCCGACGACCCATCCGCAGCGCCAGCGCACTGATGCCGAGCGAGCACACGACCAGCATCACGATGTACGCGACGTACATCCCGCCACCGGCCATCAGACCGCCCACCGCGGGGCCGACCGCCAGCGCCAGTTGCTTCACCAGGGCGAAGGCCGAGTTGTACTGACCCACCAGCCGCGCCGGAGCCAGGTCCGCCACCAGCGGGGCCATCGTCGGCGACAGCATCGACTCACCGATGCCGAAGAGCGCGTACGTCGAGATCAACAGCGCGGTCGCCACACCGTGCGCGCCCGGCACGAGCCCCGAGACGCCCGCCGCGATCCACGCCACGGTCCATATCAGCCCGACCAGCGCGATCACCCGGCTCCGGCGCCGCCGCTCGACCAGCTTGAGCACCACGAACTGCGCCAGGACGATGGCGGCCGTGTTCGCCGCGAGAGCGATACCGAGCGTCGCGGGCGAGATCCGGGTCACCTCGACGGCGAAGGCCGCGAGACCCGACTCGAACTGCCCGTAGCAGGCGAAGAACATCACGAAGCCCAGGACACACAGCTGCACCATGGCCCGGTCCGCGAGCAGGGCCCGCCAGCCGCCCTTGGCCGACGCGTCGGTCGGCACGGCGTCCTCGACCTTGGGCACCTTCGGCAGGCGCACGGTCGCGATGGCCGCGCCCAGCACCAGGAACATCACGGACTCGATCGCGAACAGCCGCACGAAGCTCGACGGGTTCGACGTGTCCACGAGCTGCCCGCCCAGCAGCCCGCCGACACCCAGACCGAGGTTGTTCAGGAAGAACTGCATGGCGAAGGCGCGCGAGCGCGTGGCCGGCGTCGAGCACCACACGATCATCGTGGCCAGCGAGGGCTGGATCACCGCGATACCCGCACCGAGCGCGGCGGCCGCGGCGACGACGAGCGACTGGCTGTCGGCCAGACCGAGGCCCATGGAGCCCATGGCGGCGGAGACCGTACCGGCGATGGCGACAGGCAGCGGGCCCCGCCGGTCGATGACCCGACCGGTGAGGGGCAGCACGATCAGCGCGGCCACGGCGAAGGTCGCGAGCACGACGCCTGCCGTACTCGCGCCGAGGTTCCGCACCTGAGACACATAAATGAACAGGAACGGAACCGTGAAGCCGTTGCCGAACGCGCTCAACGCGTTGCCCAGCTGGATCCGGCGCAGTGCTGCGCCCATCGCGGTGGTCACACTCACCTACCTAGGTCGAGAGAAGGGGAAAGGAGCAAGGCGGACAGTCCAAGCCTGAAGACTTCAACTGTAAACTTCGAAGCTAAAGAGTACACACCAAAGGGCTTTAGTGCCAATCAGTCGTGCCATACTGCGGCTCATGGCTGACACCCCCGGCACCCGCGAGCCGAGCCTCGACGAGCAGATCGCGGCCTACCAGCGCGAGTTTCAGGACCTCGATCCCCAGGTGGAGAAGGTCGTCTCCGCCCTCAGCCGCCTCAACCGGCGCATGAACGTCGCGTACGGGCGGCAGACCGGGGAGCTCGGACTGAGCAACGCGGAATTCGAGGTGCTCAAGGCGCTGGTCCTGGCCGGCGACCCCTACCGCATGGGCCCTGGGGACCTGGCCAAGCGGCTCGGCCTCACCCCGGCCGCGATGACCCACCGCATCGACCGCATGGTCGCGGAGGGCCTCGTCACCCGCGAGCGCGACGAGAGCAACCGGGTGCGCGTCATCGTCGGCATCACCGAGGCGGGCCGCGCGAAGTGGCTGGAGGCGATGCGGATGGCCTCGGTCTTCGAGGAGGAGCTCCTCCAGGACCTCTCCGGCGACGAGCGGGGCAGGCTGGGCGAGATGCTGACCCGCCTGCTGCGCCGCGTGGAGACGGCCCAGCCGGACGCCGGCGGCCGTCTCAGCGACCTGGACTGAGGCCGTACGGGCGCCCACACCTGGGCGGTTGACACGGGTGGGGGCCATGAGTAGTGTTCTCCGGGTTGCCACACGGGCCTTACGGTTCTGGGGCGGCCACTCACGCCGCACCGGCGGCAATCTCTACAGCATGTTCCCTGAACGGGATGGATTTCGGCGTGCCGAATTCCGGACCGGGCGCCGATTAGGAGCCACCGGGGAAATACGCTAAAGTAGTGATCACGCCGGAAGGCGCGAGAAACCCCGCTCCAACAGGGGGCCGGAAATGAATTCCGAACCGGGAACGGAACGGAAAACGGATCTGGTAAGGTTGGAAACACGAAATACCGAAGG